>CALDYJ010000068.1 GCA_937941095.1 uncultured Saprospiraceae bacterium
TATATTAGTTATTTATCTATTTATATTTTTAAGTGCTTGTACTTCTTCTCCGACACATGAAGATCCTTCAGATAAGTTACATTCTCCTAATTCATGTTTTGCCACTATTGAAATACCAGCAGGAACTAATAAAAAGTATGATTATAATGAATCTAGCAAAGCATTAGAGCAGGATCATGTAAAAGGTGAGAAAAGGGTAATAAATTTTTTGCCTTATCCAGGAAATTATGGATTCATTCCAAATACCTTAATAAATGCAGAAAGTGGTGGAGAGGGCGAAGCCTTAGATGTACTTATTTTAGCAGAATCACTTGAAAAAGGAACTAAGATGGAAATCCTTCCAATAGGAGTTTTATTACTTAAAGACAAAGGAAAAGAAGATTCGAAAATTATAGCTGTGCCATGGGAAAGTAAGTTAAGAGTGATAGATGCGCCAGATTTTGCTACTTTTATAACAGAATATCAGGCTGCGCAACAAATTATCCAAGAATGGTTTTTAAATTATAAAGGGATTGGCTCTATTGAATTGTTAGGTTGGCGAGATGAGAAGTTCGCAAGAGCTTTTATCAAAAAATGGAGTACAAAAAATAAAACCAAGTGAAAAAACAAACATTGGAGACCAAAAGACTGGTACTAAGGATGCCAAAAAAGGATGATGATTACTTTTTATACCTTTTAAATAAAGATAAAGAAGTAATGAAATATATAGGCCCTGTAAAGACTAGAGAAGAATCTAGCGATTATTTTAGGTTAGCAAGAGCCATTAGTTCAGAAAACTTTGGGTACCGTATAGCCATTGATAAACAAAGTGCAGAATTTGTTGGCTGGTTTGTTTTAAAACATTTAGATAAAACTGACCAAATAGAACTTGGGTATAGAATTATGAAAAAATATTGGGGCCAAGGTTTAGCCACAGAAGGAGCAAAATCTATGATTGAAATGGCCTTCAATAAATTAAATGTAGATAAGTTAGTTGCAGTTACAGAACCTGAAAATAGTGCTTCAGAAAAAGTCCTTATAAAATTAGGTTTTCGCTTCATATCTGAAGCAAACTATTATGAAAATCGATTAAATTTCTTTGAACTAAGAAAATCTAGCTTTAGTAACTAAAATTTAAACAATTGTAACATTAACTTGTTATGGAAAGGTCCAAAATTAAAATCAATTTTGTCCTTAAGTAACATGTCCACAGAAAAAGTTAATAAAGAAGTTTTGTTTGTAGATAAGGACAATAAAGACATCTCTTGGAAATATTCCTCCAATATTGCTGATCTCACAGAAGAATGGCGAAACATAAGTAAAAGTTGTAATGATGTATTTTTACAAATTCCTTTTTTAAAGGCTGTTCAAAATCATCCTCCATCAGATGTAAAAATATTTTACTTCATCTTTTATTATAAAGGTGAAGAATGTGGCATAGCTATCTTTCAATCTAAATTGTTCCGAGCTCGAGACAGCATAAAGAAGGAAGCAGGTGAAGGATTCATCAGAGGAACCATAAGAAACTTTATAGCCAATAGAATCAACTTCATGGCTTTATTAAATGGCAATGCATTACTTACTGGGGAGCATGGATTTCATTTTGACTATGATAAAATCTCGAAACAGCAAGTACCTGTTTTTATTTCTGCCGCGAATAAATTTTTAAAAAAGAATTCTTTTACAAAATCAAGATTTGGACTCATTAACATCGTCAAAGATTTAGATGTTAATGAAAGCCTGAATGCGGATTGGGAGTTGGATAAATACAATAAAATTCAAGTCCAACCGAATATGATTTTACCGATTAGAGAAGCTTGGCTTAGTTTCGATGATTATCTCGCTGCTATGTCCTCTAAGTATAGAACAAAAGTAAAAAGAGGTTTAAAAAAATCGAAAGAGATAAAAAAACTTGAATTAAGTTTAAAAGATATAGAAAGACTTAACGATAAAATATTTGAACTGTATTCAAGCGTAAAGGATAATGCAAATTTCAATCTTTTCGAATTAAATAAAGAATACTTTTTAGCACTTAAAAGAGAAATGGGCGATCAATTTAAATTGATCGCTTATTTTAAAGACGATGAATTAGTATCTTTTTATACCTTGATTTATAATAATCACATCTTAGATGCTCATTTTTTGGGCTATAATAAAGAAGTAAATAAATCTTGCCAACTTTATTATAATATGCTAATTGATATGGTTAAGCATGGGATTGAAAATGATTTTAAAGAGGTAGAATTTGCTAGAACAGCAATGGAAATTAAAAGTACGATAGGAGCAGAACCGAGAGATTTAAAAATTTACATTAAGCATCCTAATAAGTATTTAAACAGACTAGTCAAGAGGGTTACTTCACTGATGAACCCAAAGATCGATTGGGAGCAAAGGCACCCTTTTAAAGTTTAGATGGGATCAATTGTTTGGTTTCTCAATTAAAATTGATACTGAAACACTAAAGACTTTCCACCTTCTCAGTTTTGGAACTATTTTACTTTCCGCTTCTTCTTAAATCACTGGCTTTATCTGAACCATACAAGTTAAAAAGTTTTTTTCTGTATTCTTCTCTTTGCGACTCCTGTCTATGGTAAGATTCCATAGTAGGTTGATCTATAACTAATTCTTCAATGTAAAAATTATGATTGGCCGCTATAGCTTCTTTAGACTGGAAGAGTGTAAAAAAGACAAAAGTACTTAAGCCAATAAGCATAGCTAATGAAGCAGCGAGGTTGAGGAACTTGTTTTTCTTCTTCTTTTCTATCGTCCTATTATCTAACTTATCTTCAAGCCGATCCCAAAGCTTAGCAGAAGGATCTACAGAAAGCTTTTCGCTTTTCTGTTTAAACTGATCTAAATAATTATTTGCACCCATTAGTTTATAAATTTAGCCGACTCCTCCTAATTCTTGTTTGATGATTAGATCTTTGAGTCGCTTTTTAGCCAAGATTAATTGAGACTTTGAAGTGTTAATGCTGATTCCAAGTTTTTCTGCAATTTCTCTATGTTTAAATCCTTCGATTACATAAAGATTAAAAACGGTTCTATATCCTGTTGGAAGTTTATCAAGTAATTTTAGAATGTCTTTTACTTGAAGCTCATCTTGGACATTAATACTGGTCTTAATTTCAACGTTGCTGATTTCTACCTTAAGTTTGAAATTGTGATTCTTTCTGATAAACATTAATGATTCATTAATGACAATCCTCTTCATCCATCCTTCAAAACTTCCATTACCACTATACTGGTGGATGTTGTTGAAGATTTTATAAAAGGCATCTATCATCACATCTTCTGCATCTTCATTAATTTTCACATATCTTCTGCTGATCCCTAAGAAGAGTCCTGCATACTTATTATACAGCCATTTTTGGACCTGTCTGTTGTCCTCTTTTAAAGCTTGTATGATTGCAGCCTCTGTCACGATATGTGGGTTTTTTATGACCATACACTTTCAAAGATGTATATAAGTCAGATTTTGGTGTATGAAGAGCGTATTTTTTATATTTGCGCTCATTCTATTTAAAATATACATAAAAATCCTCAATAATGGAACTGAATGATGGAAAATTCCTATTTCAGGGTGGAGTAGATCCCCTAAATATATGCGAGCAATATGGATGTCCTGTCTATATTTATGACACTAGTATTATCAAACGCCAATACGATAGATTAAACAATGCGATAAACTTACCAAAGTCAAAGATCAACTATGCTTGTAAGGCTTTGACAAACATTAATATCCTTAAATTTTTGCAGCAACTAGGTGCAGGCTTGGATACAGTGTCCATACAAGAAGTGAAACTTGGTTTAAAAGCTGGCTTTAAACCAGATGATATCATTTACACACCAAATTGTGTCTCTTTAAAGGAAATTGAAGACGCAATGAATTTAGGGGTGAAAATAAACATTGATAATCTATCGATATTGGAACAATTCGGACATTTATATCCAGAATATCCAGTTTGTGTAAGAATCAATCCTCACATCTTTGCAGGAGGAAATAATAAGATTTCTGTGGGGCACATTGATTCGAAATTTGGGATTTCATTTCACCAAGTGCCTCATTTGAAGCGAGTGGTAGAAGCAACTAATTTAAAAGTAGTAGGTCTCCATATGCATACGGGTTCCGATATTTTGGACATAGAAGTATTCTTGCAAGGCTGCGAAATATTATTGAACACAGCAAAAGGATTTAATGACTTAGAATACTTAGATTTAGGCTCAGGTTTTAAGGTACCTTATAAGCCTAATGACATAAGTACCGATATAGAAGAATTAGGACAAAGAATTTCTAATAGGTTTAGAGTTTTTTGTGAAGAATATGGAAAGGACCTTACCTTAATGTTTGAGCCAGGTAAATTTTTAGTCAGTGAGGCTGGCTATTTTTGTTCCAAAGTCAATGTTGTAAAACAAACAATCTCTACGGTATTTGCAGGAGTTGATTCAGGATTAAATCATTTGATAAGGCCGATGTTTTATGGTTCGCATCATGAGATTTTCAACTTGAGCCAACCAAATAATAAACCTCGAATTTATACCATTGTCGGCTACATCTGCGAAACCGATACATTTGGAGTAAATCGTAAAATATCTGAAATAGCAGAAGGAGACATACTTTGCTTCAAAAATGCAGGGGCTTATTGTTTTACCATGTCTTCAAATTATAATTCGAGGTATAGACCAGCAGAAGTAATGGTCCATGAAGGACAGGCTCATCTGATCAGAGCCAGAGAAACAATGGATGACCTACTTCGTAATCAGGTAGAAGTGAATTTTTTAGAGAAAAGTATTGTTTAAGTAAGAATACATAATTTCAAGTCTATGGATGACTTGAATTAATATCGTTTGTAAAATTTTTAAAATTAGTTTATGGAATTGACAGCAAGGTACAGTGCCAAAGAAACAGAAGAAAAATGGTATAAGCATTGGAATGATAAAAATTATTTCAGCTCTACACCAGATGATAGAGAACCTTTTACTATTGTCATACCTCCACCAAATGTAACAGGTGTCCTGCACATGGGACATATGCTCAATAATACGATTCAAGATATCTTAATTAGACGTGCAAGATTGCAAGGTAAAAATGCATGTTGGGTTCCAGGAACTGATCATGCTTCCATCGCTACAGAAGCGAAGGTTGTAAAGATGCTTAAAGAAAAAGGTATTAAAAAGTCTGATATTACAAGAGAAGAGTTTTTAAATTATGCTTTCGAATGGAAAGACAAATATGGGGGAATCATTTTAGACCAACTCCAAAAACTTGGTGCTTCTTGTGATTGGAACCGTACCAGGTTCACAATGGAAGAAAAGCTATCAAAGGCCGTCATAAAAGTATTTGTAGATCTTCACAAAAAAGGTAAAATTTATAAAGGCTTGAGGATGACCAATTGGGATCCAATAGCACTCACTGCTTTATCTAACGAGGAGGTAATTCATAAAGAAGAAAATTCTAGACTCTTTTATGTAAAATATAAAGTAGTTGGAGAAGAGGATGAATGGGTGACTATAGCAACTGTAAGACCTGAAACTATATTAGGAGATGCTGCTGTTGCCATAAACCCTAAAGATGAAAGGTATACTCATTTGCACGGTAAAAAAGTTATCATACCTAAAGTAAATAGAGAGGTGCCAATTATTCTAGATGACTATGTAGACATAGAATTCGGAACAGGTTGTCTGAAAATTACCCCTGCACACGATCCTAACGATTACGAAATTGGAAAGAAGCATGGGCTAGAAGTTATCGATACCATTAACCTAGATGGGACCTTAAATGAGAAAGCACAGTTTTTTATCGGCATGGATAGATTCGATGCTAGAAAAGCAATGGCTAAGGACCTTGAAGCAAGTGGACACCTAGTTAAAATTGAAGATTATAGAAATAAAGTTGGTAGATCTGAACGAACCAACGCCGTTGTTGAGCCTAAGTTGACTGAGCAATGGTTTATGGATATGAAAGATTTAGCAGCCACCGCATTAAAGGCTGTTGACTCTGGGGAAGTGAGGTTTTTTCCAAGTCATTTTTGGAGTACCTATTACAATTGGTTAAACGAAGACAACATTCGTGATTGGTGTATTTCTAGACAGCTGTGGTGGGGCCAAAGAATCCCTGCTTACTATTATAAAGACGAAACCTTTGTAGCTGAAACAGCTGAAGAAGCCTTAGCTCAAGCCAAAGCTAAAACGGGCAATGAAGGATTAAGTCTTGATGATCTCCGACAAGAAGAAGATGTAGTTGATACTTGGTTTTCATCTTGGTTGTGGCCGATCTCTGTTTTTGACGGATTTGATACGCAAGAAGAATTAGCATATTATTACCCTACAAATGTTTTAGTAACTGGATGGGACATCATCTTCTTTTGGGTAGCAAGAATGATCATGTCAGGATATGAGTATTCAGAAGAATTGCTGGGTAAAGCCATCACAGATAAAAAAGGGAAAATGCCTTTTAATGATGTTTACTTTACAGGAATGGTTCGTGATAATAAACGAAGAAAAATGAGTAAGAGCCTCGGGAATTCTCCAGATGCACTTGAGTTGATTAATATTTATGGAGCAGATGGTGTTAGGTTTGGAATGATCTCAAGTGGCTCAGTAGGAAATGACATTATTTTTGATGCGCCCATTGATCCGGTCACTAAAAAAGTAGCAAATGAGAGTAAGCTTTGTGATCAAGGTCAAAATTTCTGCAATAAAATGTGGAATGCTCTTAAATTAATCAAAGGTTGGGAAGTTGTTGAAGAAGCTGATGATGCAACATTAGCTGTAAACCAGAAGGCTGCTGATTGGTTTGAAAACAAATTAAGAAAAACCATTGCCGAAACAGAAGAGAAGTTTAAAACCTATAGACTCAGTGACATCATCGTAAGCTTGTATAGTTTTGTTTGGGGAGACTTTTGTTCTTGGTACCTTGAAATGATAAAACCTCAGTATCAAAAACCAATCGACAGAAAAACTTTAAATCAGTCTATTGCATTTTTTGAACGATTGATGACGCTTTTACATCCTTTTATGCCTTTTGTCACTGAAGAAATATGGCATCAATTAAATAAAAGAGAAGAAGGAGAAGATTGTGTGATTTCGACCTATCCTAGCATTGAATCATTTGATCAATCCACCATAAATAATGTAGAATTGATAAAAGACATCGTTTCATGCATTAGAGAAGCTCGATCGACAAATGGAGTAGGGAAGTTCGAACCGGTACCTTTCCATATTCAAGAATCTGAGAAAGCTCAAGCATTGTTTAGTGATGAAGGTTTGAAATTGATGCTTAAGAAAATGGCTGTTCTTTCCGAGATTTCTTTTGCTACTGAAGAGCCAACAGATACATTGAATTTTATTTCTGGGACAGAGAAATTTTATGTGGGTATTGTTAAAAAGATGAATAAAGAGGAAGAGATAGATAAGCTAGAGAAAGAACTTGAAAGGAATCAAAGTTTGTTTAGATCTGCATCAGGAAAATTGTCTAATGAAAAATTTGTAAGCGGGGCACCTGAGGTAGTTGTTCAAAAAGAAAAGCAAAAACAAGCAGATGCAGAAGCAAGAATTAAAATGTTAGAAGAAGAATTAGAAAAATTGAAAAATTAATTCTGATTGAATACAAATACAAAGGGCAAGCATCCACAGAGGTACTTGCCCTTTTTATTTGTCTATCCTTAGTTTCTTTCAATATTGAATATTTTTGAAGCATGCCCATCTTCAAAAATAATTTTTAAACAATAAACTCCAGGTTCAAGATTAGAGGTGTTTAATCGCTCTTGGTCATAGTTTTGAACTTTAATTGTTTGACCGATTGAATTATAGACCACTAAACTTTCAACTTTTTCCTTAGATTGTTCTTTCAGCATGATTTCAAGGTATTGATTTGCTGGATTGGGTCTTACAGAAAAAAGATTTTCTTTAATTAAGTTTTGACTATTGGTTAAAGGACTATCTTGAATGTGCATCCTGATTAAAGGAATTACACTTGGATTTAATCCAGGTGAAGTATAGCTGCTTTCTTCTCCAACCTTAACCATTGATGCATACCTTGCATTTTTATTTAAAGCTGTTGTGTACATCATCCCTTCATAGTTTAACCTTGTTGAGGCAAATGTCTTAAAACAGTTGTTATTAGACAGGGCCTCAAAATCTAAGGCGATTAAATAAGCCATGTTGTCTTTTAATGGAATGTTTAAGGAACCTGTGATTGGGTCTTTTAAATTACCGAAAATATTAAACATACCATCCCCACCAGAAGAAACAAATTCACCTTCACCTAATAATTTTGTTTCTGTTTCTTCAGCAGTACCATTTGCGTTTTCGTCTTCCCATTCAAGGAGTTTTGTAGAAATAACAAGACCTAATTCATTACAAAAAATGATGTTTGTAATGTTTTGTACATCAGGAAATCCAAATTCTATTTCTTTGAAATAATAACCATCTCCTTTAGGAAGATAAAAATAGTTTGCTATACCCCAAGATAAGAGTTCGTCATCTCCCCAGTAGCTTAGATTAGGAACTAAATTTGAAGTAGTCATTTGTCCATTTTCTTTTTGGAAAATAGATTCTGAAATTTCAAATTTGTATTCAGCAATGTTATCAATTGGAAATGCATCATTCAACACATCACCTACTGTGTATCTTAAGGTATATTTTCCTTTGATTGGAGCTGGTTCGTATGCTGGGAACTCAATGTTTTCTATAACTTCACCAGCTAAAATAAAAGGTATTTCTACTGTACTTTTGTAAAGCGATATTTCTGACTCATTTGTGATTTCTGCGATGACTTGCACATTCTCCAAAGGATCATGACCATTGTTTCCAATATTTGTCAATAAAAAAATTGGTTCTAATTGACTTTTAGGCGTATTAAAATTTGGAGTTACAGCATGAAATGAGCCACGAGGTTTGATGCTCAAGTCTACTTTTCTTAAAATATTTTCTGTGGTTAAAGAGATGTCATCAATGGCCCAATAAAATTCCCAATTTCCTCTCCAATACCAGCGAATATAAACCGTCTCTTGATTAGCAGCAACTTCACTAATATCGAGAATGGTTTCATTAGGGTTGTATGACCATCTTGCAAAATTTGCATCGACAAAACCATTAGGCGTTAAATAAGGAAAACATTGAAAATCTGTCCAGTTTTGTTGATCAGTACTGATTTGAACTAATGCATTTAGACCAGCAAGCAATTCGTCAACTCCGATGTGTGATTCGAATTTCAAAAATACTTCATCTTTATCACTGCAGTCTATTGGGGGAGTTGTTATTGTACTAATGTGAGGAGAATGGTTATCTCCTACAGATAACCTATATTCATCAGAGTTTAAAACAGCAAATCCGTTGGTAGCGGTACTAGAATTAAAGGGGGTTTGTAGATTAATATTTGGATCGAATAAAATTGGACAAGTTGCATCATTATGGGCACCAGGGTTTCTACACCAAGTCCATATTGCTCCTTGTTCACTTAGGTCTTTAACCGACCAATCGCTAGGAATTCTGTTTGAAAAATCTTCTGTCCAAAATACTTGTGCAACGAGGTTTATCTTAAAGCAAAAGAATAGTGTTGCTATTAATATAACGTTCCTTATCATATTTCGTGTGTTAAATGGTTTCTAAGTTAAAGAAATATACTTGTAATTTGATTTTATTACCGACTATTTTCGAGCTTGAATAAAAGTCAGGATTCTAAAACCAAATTTCATTTTCTTCCATCTCAAACAATTGTTTACTTTCTATAAGATGATCAATTTCGGTCAAAGATATTGGTTGGTAACTGACAAACACTTGAAATAAAATGTAAATTTTATTTCAAGTGTTTGTGATAAGTTATTTGTTCAGAACAAATTTGCTGGTTTGTTTTCCATTAGCTGTTGAAACATTAATAAAATACAAACCATCCGGCATATCAAGAAGATCAAAAGTATCATTAATCTCTTTAGTATCATATAAACGTTTTTCAATTAAGATTTGGCCATTGACATTCATCAATTGAATGGAAATTTCTGAAGCAATAGTCTTTAAATCTAAATTTAGTTTAATTTGATTAGCTGTAGGGTTGGGAGAAACCTCAAAATTTACGTGATCGATTACATTTTGATTTGAAACAAAAACATCATAATTCAACCTGATTACCGGGACTAAATTGTCACCGAAATTTGTACTTGTAATGTCATTTGTAGGTGTAAGTCTTAGCGTACTTTCTTTATTAATTCCTAATGCATGAGTATATCTAGCTTTTGTTGGGTCTTCAAGTATATCTCTGGATAAAAACATTGTAGCCGTGTAATCAAATTCGTTGCTCGAATTAATAATAAATCTCCGCTCAGAATTTTGAGTGGAAAATTCTATACTTGCTATGTAATGAGTATTAGCTTTTAAATCTAAACCAGTTCCATCTGTGAAATCTTCTAATTCAACACTTAATATTTCATTCGGCTCTTCAAAACCAGTAAATTCATAAACACCAAAGGCTAGTCTTTGTATTTCATCTGAATTGTTTTTGTCCAACAATCCATTTTGATCTAAATCTTCAAAAGAATATAACCATGCCCTAACGGATTCTCCCGCTAAGTCTTGTGGATTAGCGCATTGAAAATCTATGTTTGTAAATCGATAGATACTATTCATCAGTGTAGACTCATTAGGTACAAAGAAAGTGTTACCTATTTCCCAAGTTTTTGGTTCGGACTCATCCCAAAATACACCAGCATTATCATTAGGACTTATAAAACCTGTTGCTCCTTCTTCTTTTCGAAATTGCATTTCATCTATGGTCTTAAAAGTGAAACTTCTACTGTTATTTTCTGGGTTTTCATCTTCGACAGCAGCACTTACAGTATAAGTACAAGTGTATTGGGTAGCTAGACCTCGTTCAGGAATCCACCTACTTGGGATCGGGATGTTTTCGGCCAAAGAGTCACTCATGATGCTGTTATAATCCAAAGATTCTTCAAAAACAACTTGACCTGTTCCATCATCAATGCAAGTACAGTTCAAAACAACTTCTTCTTGATCACTACATCCATAGTTTAATAGATCAATAAGAAATCCAAGTTCATCAATTTGATCAACTGGCATGCTAGAATAAGAGGCAATAGAATAAAAATTACTTTGTGCTTGCATGTCATTTTTAAAGCCTTCAACAATTTTTATATTATCTATTAGCCAATGATAAAAGTCGCCTTTAAAAGTGAATCTAAGTCTTACATCAGCATTTCCTTCTGCTCCAAATAATGGAAAAGATCTTGTTCTAGTGTAAATGGTATTGAAAGTGTTTTCAGTAGCTGGACTTGGATCAAAACCACCGATCCAAGTTTCGCCTCCATCGATGCTAAAGTCAATAAAAGTTCCTAAAGCAGAAATGTCCGAACCATTTAATCCTAACATGTTTTCATCGAAGACAAGATTTACACATTCAGTATTACTTAAATCTATAGGAGGAGATACTATTTGGCTTTCAAGTTGTGTATAAGGGCCCATTGGTGGGATTCCAATTTGAACTTGATAATCAAAGGCGTGAAATGCTATGCCTGCATTACACGCAGATTGAAAAGTGTTTAGAGTTTGGAAACCTCCAAAACTATTTGGTAAAATGCCATCTTCCATCCAAGTCCAAATGTGTTCTTCAGCACTTATCCCTGTGGTGGACCAATCATCAATGCCATCTTCAAAATCTTCTTCCCAATATATAGTCCTACTATCTAGGGGAGGTGCTTCCACTTCTACTGCACATAGCCTAAAAGTTCCTGAGTTGGTAAATGCTCCGCCTCCAGACCAAATTCTAACGAAGTAAGTGCTGTTAGTTTCCATACATTCGGGTTGTAAAACTAAATTGATTTCTGTCCCATCCTCATTTGAAAAACAATAGAAGGGGACTTCTTCTGGATTGCACCCTTTATAGATAGCCATCCCTACAGCATCTAAATCGTTTGGGTTATTGATAGGGTCAAACAGAGTTTGCACTTCGATGCCAAAAATTGGAATTTCATCTAAAGTTTCAAATTTAAACCATACGTCATCTGCGTACCATGTTCCAGAACAAACGAAAGGACCTTGCACCTGAGAAGCATCTTCAGTTCCTCTTGTATCTCCTTCCGTAAATACACAATCGTCAATCGTTTTATTGACAGGAATCAGAAGTGCATTTTCGCAACGATCATTTGATTGAGCACTAAGGATTGGAATGAAAATTTGGAAACTAAAAACTAAAATTAGTAATTGATAAAGTAAGTTAATTCGTTTCATGCTTAGCTGTTTTGATTAAAAAATAAATTCTCCTTTTTATTATAAGTGATCACTAAGTTTTCATTGATTAGAAACTTGCTATTGCAAACTATTTTACTTTTTAAAACAAAGAATTGACTAATAGTTTGCATAAAAAAAAGCCATAGCCGTTTTTGGCTAAGACTTTTTTAAATTTTTTATAAGGTAAAAAATCGAATTGTCAGGTTTTTAAATTCAATTATTTACAAAGGACAAATCGTTTAGTATCGACACCTGTTTGTGTGCTCACTTTTAAAAAGTACAAACCGTTTGTCAGGTTACCAAGGTCAAATGTTTTTGTAATGTTTTTAACTTTAATTACTTTGTCCGAGATGTGAACATGACCACTTGCATCCATGATTTGAATAGTACATTCTTTTGCTTTTGTGACTAAAGCCAAATTCAAGTTTGCAAATTTTGAACTTGGGTTTGGGGATACTTCTAGTAAAGTAAAAGTGTCTGAAAGAGAAAGGAAAAAATCTAAGTGTAGAGCTATTTTTTTTCTTAGACGATCTATAATAATAAATATGTAGTGAAATACGCAATCAAGAAATCCATACAAAGCATAGGAATTGAATTATTATCCCATTTAGCATCTAGTTTACAAAAAAAAGAGGCCTTAGTCGTAAGACTAAGGCCTCTTAATAAATGCAAGTTTAAACTATTAGTAGCTTAGCATTGCAAAAGTATTTATTACTTGCTGATCACAAATCTTTGAGTTTGAATTCCAAGATCTGTAGAAACATGCATGAAGTAAATTCCATTTGTAAGTGTACTTACATCAAAAGTTTCATTAACGTTTTGAACGTTATTTAATGCTCTTGTGCTTAAAGTTCTTCCAGCAACATCCATAATTTGGATAGTCATATCAGCAACAGTTTCTGTAAGGTCTAAATTTACTGCTACTTGAGTAGAAGCAGGATTAGGGAATACATTAATTGCGATGTCATTAGAAAGATCATTAGTTGAAGTAACACCATCATAGTTTAATCTAATCACTGGAACGATGTCATCACCAAAGTTAGTAGTAGTGATATCAGCAGTGTTTCTTAATCTAAGCGTACCTTCTTTTCCAATACCCATTATGTGTGAGTATCTAAGTTTAGAAGGATCCATTAATATTTCTTGGCTTAAGTACATTTGAGCAGAATAATCTACTGCTTCACTAGCACCTACTGCGAAATCTACACCAACCGTTTGAGTTGGAAATTCTACAGAAGCAATGTAGTGAGTACCTGCTTGTAAGATTAAATCATCTGGAGAGATAAATGCTTCAATTGGGATATTGATTAAAGTTGCAGCATCTTCAAAACCAGTGAAAGTATATTCTCCAAGTCCAATTCTTGAGATCTCAGATCCATCAGATTTATCGATAATGCCATTTTGGTCTACGTCTTCAAATCTGTATAACCATACTCTGATGTCTTCTCCACCAACTTGGTCAGGATTACCAGCAAGGAAATCTATAGAGTTAAATTGGAATGCATTACCTGCACCATCATCTCCATTTACTACATAAAATGCGTTTCCTATTTCCCAAGAATGAACTTCGCCTTCTTCCCAGAACGTACCAACAGCTGTACTAGGTTGTAATGTTCTATCACTTCCGTTCTCTTTTCTAAACTGAAGATCGTTAACAGTAGCAAAATTAAAGGTTCTTACATTATCACTTGGATCTTCATCATCAGCATCAGCAGATACTGTGTAAGTTCCTGTATAAGTAGTTTCAACTCCAGCAGGTGGTGTCCATCTTCCAGCGAAAGGTACATTTTCTGCAAGTGAATCAGCATCAATTGTTCCGTAAGCAAGGTCCTCATTAAAGACTACACTTCCATCAGCATCATCTACTATGTTAACATTAACACTTACATTTTCTTGAGCTTCACACCCTAGGTTGATGATATCAATTAAGAAACCCATTTCATCAAGTTGCGTCAAAGGCATTGCCACAGTAGGAGCAATAGCATAAAAGTTGTTTTGAGCTCTCATGTTGTTATCTTCTCTCTGAATCAATTGCACATTATCAATGATCCAGTAATAAAAATCACCAACGAAAGAAAATCTAATTCTAACATCTGATTGTCCACCCACACCTACTAATGGAAATACTCTATCTCTACCATTGTAAGCAATGTTAATTTCTGTATCTGGTTCAGGAGAAACATCAAATCCTCCAATCCATGTCATGCCACCATCAATACTGTAATCAATAAAAGGTCCAAATCTAGTCGCGTTTGCACCATTAAGCCCTCTAAAAGATTCAGTGAATTTGATAGAAGCACAAGCTTCGTTACTTAAATCAATGGAAGGAGAAATTAACTCACCATAAATTTCTGGGTATGGAGGTCCAGGAGGAACATCAGCAACATCACCAGTTCTTCCAGTTTGGAACCAACCAGATGGAAAACCCATAGCACCATTACATGAAGTCTCGAAAGAGTTTAAAGATATAGTACCACCGAAAGCATTGAAATAAACACCATCAGCATCCCATAACCAAACGTGAGTTGAATCAGAAATACCATTAGTAGTCCAATCTCCGATACCATTATCGAAATCCTCAGACCAGATTACTACATCTGAAGGAGGATCAACAGGATCTGCACCATAGGCACAAATAGTAAAAGTTCCAGCATTAGCAACTGGATCTCCTCCAGACCATACTCTTACTAAGTAAGAAGCATTTGGATCTAAACATTGAGGAGGAAGAAGAATTGCATTCTCTGTGCCATCACCATTTGAGAAACACTCAATTGGAATGTTAGCAGCTGAACAATCTCCAGCAGGATAAACAGCCATCCCAACGAAAGGAACATCGGTTGCAGTAGCGTTTGGATCAAAATTAGCGATTACTGTAATTCCTTCAGGTGGAATCGCAGCACCTGTTGTAAATTCAAACCATACATCATCAGCATACCATGATCCTGAACAAACAACTGGTCCTTCAACCGTTTGTGCATCTTCAGTTCCTCTGGTATCACCATTGACAGGTGTACAGTTAGAAGAGTTAGCTCCCAAAACCATCGGAGTTGGAGAGCTGCACATATCATTACTCGGTTGAGCAAAGGCAAATCCCGCAATTCCTAAGAAGAAAGCAAGTGTAAAAAGTTTTTGTAGAGGTAAAATTCTCATACTAGTCATTTTAAAGTTTATGAAAATAATCTGCTTATCGCTACAGATTCATTTGATACGAAAACGTGTAAAAATAATATTCTTTTGATATACAAAGTAATATGCATTCACTTAATTTGCCCAACTTTAAAGGATTTTGTCATTTAGACAACTATATGATGACATTTGCCTTAATACTTTAAGAGATCTTCTTTAAGCTAATTTTACAACAAGGTGCACACAAGTCCCTAGAAACCTGATTATTAAGTCTATTTAATGGCTTGTTCATAAAAATTTTTGTCTAATTCTGACTTTAACTGCTTTTTGTTCACAGACACAACACCAACTTTTTCACAAACTTGTCCGCCGCACAAATTTGCTAAGATCCCCATGCTCTGTTTTGGGACGTCTAAGGTCAAACATAAAGAAGAGACTGAAATGACAGAATCTCCAGCTCCACAGACGTCTGAGATAATGCGTTCTGTGGTAGGGTAGATCTTACATTCTTTGCCATCATCCAAAAAGACACCATCTTCAGATAGCGTAATCATTAGGATTTCGTTTCCTAATTTAGATCTGATGTATTCGCTGGCTTTTTGTAAGGATTCGAGGTCTTTGCTTACCGCAAAAGGGATACTCCTTTTAACTTCTTCAAAATTAGGTTTGAAAAGGGTACAGCGTTTATAAAGCCAAAAGTTTTCAAATTTTGGATCAACAGCCACAGGTATGTCAAGTCTTAAAGCAGCTAAAAGTACTTCTTCAATAACCTTTTCTGTTAATACGCCTTTGTTATAATCTTGTAAAAGAATGACATCAATTCTTTCATTATTAAATATATGCCTTAACTGTAAAATAAAAGTTTCACTTTCATTTGCATTCAAAGGCGCTTTTGACTCATCATCGATTCTTAATACTTGTTGATTAGCCGCTAATATTCTTGACTTTACTGTAGTAGGTCTATCAGGAGATTGCATGATGTTGCGATGATCGATCCCAAAGCTGGGTAGTAAGTCTAAAATTTCTTGACCTCTTTTATCTTTTCCAACGACGGATAACAAAATTGGATCTGCTTCTAAAGCTTTGAGGTTTAATGCGACATTAGCAGCACCACCTAATCGTGACTCATTACTTTTTAAATCTAAAATTGGGACTGGTGCTTCAGGAGAAATCCTGTCTATTTTTCCAAACAGGTACCTGTCTAGCATTACGTCTCCTATAAGTAAGACTTTTTTACCTATCATCAAATCTAGAATAGAACTGTTTAGTTGCATAATCAAATTTATAAAGAAGCTATTAGTCTACAAACTTTTTAAAGTCCATAAGTATTTTTTCACTGGCACCTTTGTTAGTCTTTAGGTACTTATTGATTTCTTGTTTTGCCTTTGCCCGATATTCTGGTCGACTTAGTTTTTCAAATGCCATTTTTAAAGTCTCAAAATCATTCACAATTAGTGCAGCACCTTTTTTATTTAAATATACGGCTTCAGGGAATTTTTGAATTTTAGGCCCAAATAATATGGGCAATGAAAAAGACGCTGGTTCAAGCGTATTATGTATTCCTTGGCCGAAGCCACCTCCTATATATGCCGTATCCGCGTATTGATATAAATTGGATAAGATTCCAATGTTATCAACTATTAAAACTTTTTTTTGTAAACATTCGCCTATTTGTAGCTCACTAAAACTACAATAAGGAACTTTAATTTTACTATATAAGTTAGCTAGGTGTTTGCTTGATACATCATGTGGGGCGATGATAATTTTCCAGTTTTCAAATGCGGAACTTTCAATTAGTTGCATTAACAATTCTTCATCAATTGGCCACGTACTTCCTGCTATGAGACATTTTTTTTGAGCAATGAAAGTTTCTACTTTTGGAAATTTATTACTTGATTTTGCAATTTCTAAAACTCTATCAATTCGGGTGTCTCCAGCTACAGTTGATTTGACTTTTATGTCTTCTAATAAAAGTTTTGAGTCTTCATCTTGAACATAGATCTTGTCAAAATAAAAAAGCATTTTTCTAAATACTCCTCCATATGGTTTAAAAAATGCAAAATTCTTTTTGAAACTCGCTGACACTAAAAACATTGGGATTGCACGTCGTTTGGCTTCAGCTAGGAAATGGTGCCAAAGATCATATTTTACTACAATGATCGCTTTAGGCTTCAACTTATCAAGGAGTTCTTTTGCGTTTTTTTTAGTATCAAACGGAAGGTAAATGACGAGGTCTGCATGTTTATAGTTTCTGCGAATTTCAAAACCAGAAGGGGAGAAAAAAGTAAGAATGATTTTATGATTTTCGCTTTTTAATTTTTCAATCAAAGGTCTACCTTGCTCAAATTCCCCTAAGGATGCACAATGAAATAATATGCCATTGCTGAGATCCTCTTTAGTCTTAAGAAGGCTAGCAAATGTTTCTTTTCGCCCTTCCAACATTTGGCGTGCTTTGACATTAAAAGGACTTGCAATTTTTAAAAGTAGTTGAAATAGAAAAATCCCCAGATTGTAAAATACCATCTAGTAATAAATTTCGTCTGGGTTTAATTTTAAATAAAGAGGAAGGGTCCATCCGATTTTGAGACCGATTAGCAAATCGTTTCTTTTGGTTTCATCAACAGACATGCTTGCAAAATCATAACTCCTTCGACTTTTTGTAAAGCTTTCTATTAATTCTACCCCTGCATAAAAATTAACTAATCTATTTTTACTCAATAGTTGATACCCGATAAACTGTTGAAAAGCTAAACCATTCGTTAACCTGTCGTAGCCTTTTGCATATTCTCCACTAATGATGTTAACTGTTTCAAGATCATCTTGTAACCTAATTTTGTGTTGTAGTAGCCCAATACCTAGAGTTGCTCTAATGCCGGATCTTTTATTTTCTTGACTAATCGGGAATATCTTTCCTATGTGACCACCAACATAAATTCCTCTTTGTTTTAGACTTACAAACGCAGCTCCTTGGTCTCTTCCTATGATGTTACCGTCTTCATTTTCGATCTGACTCAGTACATTTTCTTTGACTTCATTTCCAAATTGAAGACTCCCTGATAGACCAAGAATAAAACTTTGTTTTTTAGTAATTAAATCTAAACCTAATCCAATCTCTAGGTTGGACCCAAACCTGTCTTTCAAATCACCTTCAGGCCATTGATTAGCATATGTAATGTTAATGCCTAAAATATTCAATTCATTGTTCTTCTCATATTGAGCACTTGAGAAGAAAGGAATGCTTATGAAAATGATTGCAAAGGTTAACGAAATTATCTTGTTAGCTGTCATTCAATGATGGAGATAGTGGGTCAATGTAATTTTTAAAGAACGAATTTAAGCGCTTAATGTGATTTTATTCCCTTTTTTTCGTCTGAAATGATATTAAGTAGCAAATTTACTTTGATTAATCGTTATAAATGAGGTGAATTCATAGATTTTCACGATTTTGTGCATCCTTGTTACTTAGCCTGTATAATATGGTTAAATCCTCGTAACAGATGTATTTTTGATGCGTTTCAAATTTATGGCATCAAAGCTTAATTAAATCGATTCAAGCCATATTTAAACAATCAAATAGCAGATCACCTTATAAAAAGAGATAAGATTATGTCAAAAAGAGTATTAATTACAGGAGCAGCAGGATTTTTAGGATCACATTTAAGTGATAGATTTATAAAAGAAGGCTGTCATGTCATAGGTATGGATAACTTGCTTACCGGCGATATTAAGAACATCGAGCATTTATTTCCATTAAAACAGTTTGAATTTTATCATCACGATGTTTCGAAGTATGTTCACGTTCCAGGAGAATTGGATTACATCTTACATTTTGCATCACCTGCAAGTCCAATAGACTACCTAAAGATGCCAATTCAAACTATGAAGGTTGGATCATTGGGAACTCATAATTTATTAGGATTAGCAAAGGCTAAAAATTCTAGGATGCTTATTGCTTCTACTTCTGAAGTGTATGGAGATCCTTTAGTTCATCCACAGACAGAAGATTATTGGGGAAATGTAAATCCAATCGGCCCAAGAGGTGTTTATGATGAAGCAAAGCGTTTTCAAGAAGCCATTACTATGGCATACCATACTTATCATGGTTTAGAAACCAGAATTATTAGAATCTTTAACACCTACGGACCAAGAATGAGGGTGAATGACGGGAGAGTATTACCTGCATTTTTTGCTCAAGCAATTAGAGGCGAAGGTTTAACAGTTTTTGGCGATGGTTCACAAACAAGATCGTTTTGCTACGTAGATGATTTGGTAGAAGGAATTTACAGGTTATTATTAAGTGACTATTCGCAACCTGTTAATATAGGAAATCCTGATGAGGTGAGCATTTTAGATTTTGCACAAGAAGTGTTAGACATGGTTGGAAATCCAGATGCACATGTAATCAATAAACCATTGCCGACAGATGATCCTAAAGTTAGGAG
Organism: uncultured Saprospiraceae bacterium; assembly: GCA_937941095.1. Taxonomy (GTDB): domain Bacteria; phylum Bacteroidota; class Bacteroidia; order Chitinophagales; family Saprospiraceae; genus JALZVN01. The sequence continues at coordinate 19,788 of CALDYJ010000068.1, forward strand.
ACCAAATATTTCATTAGCAAAAGAAGTATTAGGTTGGGAACCAAAAGTCAGTAGACATGAAGGTATGTTAAGAACGTATGAATACTTCAAAAAAGTCGTTCCTACTACAGTAAATAATTAATAAAGTACATTCAAGAAAAAGAATATGAAACAAACAATATTAATCACAGGTGGAGCTGGATTTATAGGTTCGCATTTAGTAAAGTTAATGGTTAAGAATCATCCAGATTCTACGATTATAAATTTAGATGCATTAACTTATGCAGGAAACTTAGAAAATTTAAAAGAGATCGAAAATGCACCTAATTATAAATTTATAAAAGGGGACATTAACGACAGGCCATTTTTAGATGAGTTATTTAAAGTTCATCAATTTGATGGAGTAATCCACCTTGCCGCCGAATCTCATGTCGATAGATCAATAACAGATCCATTAAGTTTTATTATGACCAATATTGTTGGGACAGTTAACTTGTTAAATGCTGCAAGACACAACTGGGGTTCTTATGAAGGAAAAAGATTCTTTCATGTTTCAACCGATGAAGTTTATGGTACATTAGGCGCGACTGGTCTTTTTACTGAAGAAACTTCTTATGATCCAAGGTCTCCATATTCAGCCTCGAAGGCTAGTTCAGATCATCTCGTTAGAGCTTACCATCATACTTATGGAATGCCTGTGGTAATTTCAAATTGCTCTAATAATTATGGTCCTTTTCAGTTTCCTGAAAAACTATTGCCTTTGTTCATTTTTAACATTAAGAATAATAAACCACTCCCAGTTTATGGAGATGGTAAGTATACAAGAGATTGGCTTTGGGTAGATGATCATGCAAGAGCTATAGATCTAATCTATCAAAAAGGAAAAGACGGAGAAACCTATAACATAGGTGGACATAATGAATGGATGAATATTGATCTAGTACATTTGCTCTGCGACACTATGGATGGTTTATTAAAACGTGAAAATGGAGAATCTAGAAAGTTAATAACTTTTGTAAAAGACAGGCCAGGACATGATAAAAGATACGCGATTGATGCTAGCAAATTACAAAATGAATTAGGCTGGGTTCCTTCATTACAAATGGAAGAAGGGATAAGAAAAACCGCTGAATGGTACCTATCAAATAATGAATGGCTAGACAATGTGACCTCCGGAGCTTATCAAAAGTATTATGAAAAACAATATGCAGACAGGTAAGCAAAATCCTAAACGATTACAATGAACAAAGTTTTTATAATTTCTATTTTTCTATTCTTTGTGTCAATCGAAGTCAATGCTCAGATTTTAGATCAAGGCGAGGCCAAAAAAGAATTAGAAAAAAGAGGACTTGATGAAGAAGTTTTCAGAACAAAAATGCTGGAGAAAGGTTTTGATATGGACAACATAGATCCAAATCAATTGCCTCAGATCGAGCAAGCCATGGAGGAAGTCGTAAGAGAAATGGATGCGGAATTAAAGGAAGAAAAAGAAACTGAAATTGCCCTTCAAAAAGATAGTATTGATATAGATGATAAGGTAGAAGAAATTAAAGAAGAAGCAACGGAAGAAACCATCAAAGACAAATCTGATCTTTCTGCTGAAAGAATTAAAGAAGCTGTTGAGAATGGGATTCCTTTGGAAGAAGCTATCGCTAATGAATTGAGCAGAACAGATAAAGAAGCATTACCTCCTTCTAAAATATACGGTCAGAATATTTTTCGAAACAAAGACATTGCGATTTATACTCCAGCTGAAGACATTCGTCCACCGGAAACGTATGTCCTAGGACCTGGGGATAAAATTTCAATTGTGATTTGGGGAAAAAGTCAAGAGAATGCTTCCTTTACTATTTCTAAAGAGGGATACATTAACCCGGATAAGATGCCAAGAATCAACCTCAAAGGTTTGTCTTATCAAAAAGCGAAAAGCTTATTACAAAGTAGGTATGCGGAATATTACAATTTTAGACCAGAAAACTTTGAAGTCACTATTGACTATTCCAGAACAATTACCATTAACATCTTAGGTGAAGCGCTGGAGAGTGGATCATATAACGTTCCTGCAACCAACACTGCTTTTAATGCTTTAGCTGCTGCTGGAGGACCTTCAGATATAGGATCTGTAAGAAACATAAAATTAATACATCCAGGAGGTAGTAGTAAAAGAGTTGATGTGTATGAAATGATGCTTGACCCGAGGGTGGTAAATGATTTCTTTCTCGAAAATAATGATTATTTATTTATTCCTGTAGCAGATAAATTAGTAGAAATAGAAGGTGCAGTGAGAAGACCATTTGTCTATGAATTAATAGAAGGTGAAGGTTTAAAGAAGTTGATTTATTACGCAGGTGGATTAAATGAAAATGCTTATCAAAGTAATGTCCAAATCAAAAGATTCGAAAACGATGAAGAAGTGATCGTAGACGTAGATTTTAGAGCACTAGAAAAAAGTGGATCTGATTTTAAATTGTTAAAAGGAGATAAGGTTTACGTACAAGAAATCCAAAAAGACGTTAATAAATACGTTGAAGTTGTTGGAGCTGTTGAAGTGCCTGGGCAATTTCAATTTACCAAAGGTATGAAGCTGAAAGACCTTGTTCAAAAAGCAGTTTTGACAGAAGGAGCAAGAAGAGATCTTGCATTTATACAAAGAACTAATTTGGATGGAAGCATAAAGTGGATAAAAGTAAATGTAGGGGATGCTTTTGTAAACATTGATTTGCAAAGCAAAGATAGATTGGTCATTTATGAACAATCGAGGTTTGTTGACCAACAAAATTTTGTAATTGAAGGATCTGTAAGACAAGCAGGTGAACAACCATTTGACGAAAGTCAAAAAATCACCGTTGCTGATGCTATTGTTATGGCGGGAGGTAAAATGCCTCAAGCTACAGAATTTGCCTACATCTTTCGAAGAGATCCGGAAACCAAAAACTTGCAAGAGTACATTAGAATAAATCTCGACGATGCTTTAGCAAATCCTAATTCTTCAGAAAATGTTTCGATTAGACCTTTTGATAGTTTGGTGGTTTATGATTATCGATCTTACATCGATAATTCCTTTGTCACTACTTTTGGTGCCATCAGAGATAGTCGACAGATCATATATGATCCTTCACTTACTTTAAAAGATGCTTTACTGTTATCAGGTGGCCTAAAGATGGAAGCTTCATTAAGCAGAGTAGAAATCAGTAGAGTCGAGTTTGGAAAAGAAATGAATGGAAATACATCAGTAACTATTTTAGAAATTGATGAAGAATATAAACTAAAAGATGGCTCAGATTTTTTGCTTAGACCTTTTGATATTATTACGGTGAGAAGAGCACCTGAATTTGAACTTCAGAGGACTATAACATTGAAAGGAGAAGTAAAATATTCTGGTAAATATGCCATTACTGCTGATAATGAAAAAATATCTGAAATCATAACAAGAGCTGGTGGCTTAAGTCAAGAAGCTTTTGCTGCAGGAGCAACCCTGTATCGAGTAAAAGATGGAGTTGGCTATGTGGTCATGGCATTAGACGAGGTCCTAAAGAATAAAAATTCAAAGCATAATTACATCTTAAAAGAAGGAGATATCATAGAAATTCCAAAGAAAAAAGATTTTGTCTCTATTCGAGGAGCATCAAAAGCTAAAGAAATATATCCAGATAAAATCCTCAAAACAGGCCAAATAAATGTGCCTCATTATAAAGGTAAAACTGCAAAATGGTATGTTGATCAATTTGCTGCAGGTATTGGTGAAGATGGAAGACGTAAATTAATAACAGTTGAGCATCCTAATGGAAGAATCGAAAAAACAAACGACTTTTTGCTTTTCAAACAATACCCAAAGGTTGAAAAGGGATCAATCATTACTGTTGGTAAGGTCGAGGATAAGGAGCTCTTGAAAAACGAAGAAAGACAAGATGTAGATTGGGGAAAAGTATTTGCAGATGCCATTACTCAAGCTACTTCAATACTTGCACTTATTTTATTAATTGAATCAGCCAATTAATAATAAAATCATAATAGGCTTAAAACGTTTTCTGGCGGCCTACCAAGGACAGCCTTTTTATTTTTCACTACAATAGGTCTTTCTATTAGTTTTGGATGTTTCAGCATTGCACTGATCCATTCCTTTTCACTTAGGGTTTTTCCTTTGTAATTTTCTTTGTATACAGCTTCAGTCTTTCTTAGCAAATCAAAAGCTGAGATGTTTAGCTTTTTGATGATTGTGGTCAATTCTTGTTCACTTAACTTATCTTCCAAGTATAAAACAATGCTTGGTTCAATGCCATTTTCTTGAATAATCTTTAAGGTCTCTCTACTTTTTCTACACCTAGGATTGTGATAGATTTTCATAAATTGCAAATGTTTATTTTGAAATTTAAACTTGCCTAAAACTAAAATAATGATCTGGAAAATCAAACCGAGCTTAGAAATATTAAATGGATTTATGAAAAATACCTTAGTTGAACATTTGGGTATTGAAATAATTGAAGTAGGGGATGATTACCTTAAAGGAAGTATGCCTGTAGATCATAGAACTGTTCAACCGTTTAGGTTATTACATGGAGGTGCATCTGTTGCATTAGCGGAATCACTTGGAAGTATTGCATCAAATGTTGTCATCGGCGATCCTAAAAAAGCCACCGTTGGTTTAGAGGTCAATGCTAATCATTTAAAGTCAGGGAAAGAAGGAGAAACTGTAATTGGAACAGTTAAACCTATTCGATTAGGAAAGAGAATTCATGTATGGAACATTGAAATCACAAATGAAAATGAAGAGTTATTATGTGTGAGTCGACTTACAGTAGCAATTTTGGCATAAAAAGTCGTTTTCTTGTCTTCCGTGTTAAGAAATGTTGTTTAATACTTAGTCTAATCCAATCAAAACGGGCTTAAAATGTTATTTTAGTGTTCTAAAAGACTCAAACATTATTATATGAAAAAATTATTACTCTCTTTAATTTGTTTTCTCAGTTTCTGTGCTTTATCCATTAGTCAAGGAAACCTGAATATGGAAGTTTTATCGAATGTTAGCCTTCCAGAAGGACACAGTGATGTCTGGGGATTCGTTGATTCAAATGGAATCGAGTATGCTGTCTTAGGAACAAGAACAGCAACCGTGATTTTCTCGCTAGAAGACCCTAGTAATCCCGTGCAAAGATTTAGATTAGACGGCGCCAATTCTACTTGGAGAGACATGAAGCATCTTGGAGATTTTATCTATGTAACAACAGATGTTGGATCTGACGGTTTAGTGATCATCGATATGACTGGAGCTCCAGAGAACATAAGTGGAGAATTTTGGAAACCGGATTTTACCATAGATGGATCGACTGGAACCTTACAAACATGTCATAACCTTTACATTGATGAAAATGGATACATTTATTTAGCAGGCTGTAATCTTAATTCTGGTGGTTTGATCATATTGGATGCTTTTACAACACCAGGTGCTCCTATTTACGTAGGAGCTGCAGATGCAAGATATTCTCATGATGTAGTTGTCAGGGATAATCTTGCTTATAGCTCGGACATCACATCAGGATTTTTCTCCATTATTGATGTTAGTGATAAAACTTCTCCAGAAACTTTAGTCACTCAACGTACGACGACTAACTTTACGCATAATGCTTGGTTTTCTGATGATGGAAATTATCTTTTTACCACAGATGAAAGACCTAATGCATTTATGGATGCATACGATATTTCTGATTTTAGCGACATACAATTATTGGATTCGTATCAGCCTATTGCTACGCAAGGGAGAGGAGTGATTCCTCATAATGCGCATTACCATAATGGTTTTCTAGTTACAAGTTGGTATACAGATGGTGTAAGAATTATTGATGGAAGTAGACCGTCAAACCTTGTTGAAGTAGGGTACTATGATTCTTGGGATGGTGCTGATGGCGGCTTTAATGGTTGTTGGGGAGCATACCCTTATTTACCTTCTGGATTGGTTTTGATTTCTGATATCCAAACTGGACTGTATGTACTTGGTACGGATTACGTAAGAGCATGTTATTTAGAAGGAATGGTTACTGATGGGGAAAATGGGATGGCATTGAATGATGTAAATGTAGAAATTGTTGCTTCACAAATTAATGTCGGAGCTACTAATAATACAGGTGAGTACAAAACTGGTTTAGCAACAGCTGGAGAGTATGTGGTTACTTTTTCTAAACCTGGTTACGATAATCTAAATGCCATGGCTAATTTAGTAAATGGAGAAATCACGATTTTAGATGTAGTTATGAATCCACAACCAAGGTTTTCATTAACAGGAACAACCTTAAGACTTGCTGACGATAACCCTATTGAAAATGGGCAGGTATATTTAAGAAATGAGCAATTTGAATTTACTTCAAGTTCAAATGCTGCTGGTGATTTTGTTATCAATGACATTTTTCAAGGAACCTATGAAATATTTAGTGGAGCTTGGGGCTACCGTAACATTAGAGTTGGGGAAGTAACTATTGAAGAAGCCCAAACATTGGAGATTAAATTAGAAGAAGCATATATGGATGACTTTATCCTAGACTTAGGCTGGACTACTGAAACAAATGCTACTACTGGTGGATGGGAAAGAGGAGAGCCTAATGGAACTGGTTTTGCAGGTACACAAAGTAATCCAGAAAACGATCTTCCAGACGATGTTGGTGAATATTGTTACGTAACAGGTAATGGTGGTGGAGATGCCGGTACAGATGATGTAGATGATGGTTCTACAATTTTGAGATCTCCTTCTATGAATTTTGTGGGGATGACCAATCCTACGATTAATTATAACCTTTGGTTTTTTAATCAAGGAGGTCAAGGACAACCAAATGATCAGATAGAAGTTAAAATCAGCAATGGAGAGGATGAGGTAGTTTTAGAAACTTTAGATTCTTCAACATCATCTAGTGAATGGCGAGCTAGATCAAGCTTTGCTTTAAATGGCCTTATTGATGTAACAAGCGATATGAGATTGATTGTGGAAACTGGCGATTTAGGATCTGGCCATTTAGTTGAAGCAGCCATTGACGCCTTTGAAGTAACAGACGGTATTGTTGGAACAAAAGAAGTATTAAGTTCAAGCATAGAAATTTCTGCTTCTCCTAATCCTTTTAGTAATAATGTGAACATTCAGTTCTCGGATTTAAAGAATGCTGAATTGGTAATTACAAACATTGTTGGTCAAGAATTGTTAAGAAAAGATGTTTCAAATATGACTAATTATGAGTGGAACTCAAACATTGCTCCTGGTGTTTACTTTGCCAGAATAACCAATGGTGAAAAGATGAGTAAAGCTTTAAAAGTGATCAAAAGATAAAAACTGATTACTATATTTTACGGGCTGTAGATTATAATCTGCAGCCCGTTTTTTTTGCATGGTCAAGTGCAAAATAATATCTTACTTAATCAAAATTTAAATTAATGGAGATGCGCTGGCTAATCATACTTTTATGCATTTTAGTTTCAACTTGTTCGAACGAAACTAATGACGACAAGTCAATAGATGCCTCAATAGAAGATTTAAAGATTGCTATTCCTAAAATACCTTTGATTAAGACTCCACATGCCTTTTCTGAAGGTTCCTGGATCGATGAAGGAAACTTGAAGATGGCTGACATTTGGTTTTTGCAACAAAGTGAGGCCGGTAGAAAAATAATAGAAAGTGAAAATTTGATAGATATTTATTCGAAAAATCTGAAAGTTGATGGCCATCTCAAGCTTAATGCAGAATCAGACGGAAATCCAAATCTTCCATTCCTCAGTTTGATTTTGGAAGAAAGCAATCAGACTAAGCAAGTAAAAAGAAACTTAGGGACCTTGATTAAAGAATACCAGTTTTGGATGGATGGTTTTTTTAAATTGAAGAAAGGCACACAAAGAAAAAATGTCATTCAAATAGAAGAAGACATTGCTTTAAATGTATATGGAGATTCTTTAAGCGCTGATTTGGTTTTAAATAGCTTACTATATCATTTAGAAAAATCCATAGCGCAAGGAATGGAGGGTTTAAAACAAGATAAAAAAGCAAGTCATTACAGTAATAAGGCCAATCAACGAAGAGCTGCGATCATGAAATTACTATTTGATAAAGAAAATTATGGGTTTACTGATTTTAATTTAAACACAGGTAAATCTGATGTCCTAAGTTTGGAAAGCATTTATCCCGTATATGTTGGCTTAAGTCCTGATTCAATTGAGCAGGTTATACTTGCGAATATGGTTCAAGCCCTTGATGTTGAAATTGAAAAAGATCAAATTTATAAAAAGGTGATTCCGATAGGCATGCTTTATAAAATTCTAGCAAAGAAAAATAAAAGTAAATTGTCGATGGAGCTTAAAAATAAAATGCTGGCTTATGCTGAGCAAAGATTATCCACCATAAATGATTCAACTACTAGTGATTCCCGTTTGAGTCTTAATCTTCTTAGCTTATTTTTAAAAGATGAAAAATAAAAGTACAAGATTTCATAAGCAAACTTCACAATTAGGAGAGGAAGAAATTTGCATCTATACACTGCATTCTACTAAAGGAGATCTCATTTCGAAACTTGCCCTGATTCCTACTAAAGGTGCGATACTTACTGAATTGTTTTTGCAAGGGGTCGATGTATTAGACGGTTATCAAAATGAAAAAGATTTAAATAGTTTAGATTATTTTAAAAATATTTTACTTGCTCCTTACCCCAATCGGATAGAGCATGGAGTGTATACATTCAATGGAAAAGAATATAAGTTTCCACTTGAAAAAGATGGGAATGCATTGCATGGATTTGTTATGAACAAGGCCTTTAATTTGAAAACGGAATTTCTTGGAGATGATTTAGAACTTTGCTTAACTTATCAATATGATGGAGGCTATATCTATTATCCTTTCCCTTTCAGAATGGATTTAACCCTGAGCATAATAGAAGAGACTTTTACCATTAAAATGGTATGCACGAATACAGGTGAATCAAGTATGCCAATTGGATTAGGATGGCATCCATATTTTAAAGCGGCAGGAAAAATTGAGTCGCTTTTAAATTTTAGAAATGTTAGTAAAGTGTTGGTAAATGAACATTTAATTCCAACGGGAGCATTTAAAAGTCAAGATTTTTTTAGAACAAAGTTTGAAGACATTCTCTTGGATAACTCCTTTGTTTTTGAAAAGAATCAAAAAGGCCAAGAAGATATTAACATCCATTTTAGAAATGGTAAAACCATTGATAGAGATAAGGTACTTAAGATGTACGGAGTGCAAAATGTAAACTATTTACATTTGTATAGGAATCCTACTATGGATACCTTAGCGATTGAACCAATGACCTGTAACATTGATGCATTTAATAATAAAAACGGCTTACAAATTTTAAATCCAATGGAAAGTTTTCCAATGGAATTTAAAATCGAGTGTACAGATGCTGTTTAAATTATGAAATTTAAACAGCATCCACAAATTTACATTCTACACGAACAACTAGGCCTCATAAAGCTTCCTGTATTTTGGAAAAATGGATAGGCATTACCTGAGCCTTCTTCTTCCCAATAAAAATTACTTCTTTTATTGTCGTAATTGCCAATTTCATTCATAGTTTCAGCATCATATAATCTTCCATTGATCATTGTGTATTTAACAAATTCTGAATGCTGAATATCTTCTAAAGGGTTTTTATCCAAGACAATCAAGTCAGCTAACTTTCCTGGGCTCAGTGATCCAATTTCTTTGTCCATGCCAATGTAAGAAGCTCCTTGTATGGTAGCACATTTTAAAGCTTGATGATTGCTCATGCCACCTTGTTGGAGCATCCAAAGTTCCCAATGCGCTCCTAAGCCTTGTAATTGTCCATGAGAACCAAGATGCATGTTCACACCTGCTTCTTGAAGATTTGTACATGATTTAGATGTCAAAATATGACCATTTTCATACTCTTCGTCTGGAAGCATTACTCTATGTCTTGACCTTGAGTCGATTAAAGCTCTAGGCGTAAAATTTAAGAGTCTTTCCTTTTCCCAAACATTGGTTTTTTGATACCAATAATATTCACCATTGACAGAACCATAGTTTACAATCAATGTAGGAGTATTTCCAGTATTAGTATTAGACCAGAATTGAATCACGTCATCATAAACTGGAGCGACAGGAATGTTATGTTCTACACTTGTATGTCCATCAGCAACCATAGTCATGTTATGATAGAAAAATGAGCCACCTTCGGGATAAACATTAATGCCTAATTCTCTCGCTGCTTGAATGATCTGCTGTCTTTGGTCCCTTCGTGGTTGATTGTAACTTTTTACTGAAAATGCACCAAAGGCTTTTGTTCTTCTTAAAGCAGAACGAGCATCCTCCAAATTATTTACAACGGCCTTAAAATCTCCATCTGCTCCATAAAGTATAGTGCCAGTAGAATAGATCCTAGGCCCGATCATATACCCAGCTTTGACCATCTCAGATTGCGAAAATGTCATTTCAGAATTGGATGAAGGATCATGAGTAGTTGTAACCCCATAGGCAAGATTTGCATAATACTGCCAATGTTTTTGTGGACTCAATCCATACCTGAATGCGCCAAGGTGTGAATGGACATCTATTATTCCAGGCATTATTGTTTTGCCTTCGCAATTTATGACAACTGCTTTGGCAGGAATTTTTAAATCTTGGCCTATTGCTTTAATCTTATTACCTTCAACAAGAACACTTCCATTTTCAATCACTTCATCACCTTCCATGGTAATTATTGTTGCATTTGTGAAAGCGATCAATCCATCTGGTGTGTCTGTAGCTAATTTTAAATCTATGGATATTCCAACAGAATCAATAGGAGGTATACTATCTACTGATCCTTCTAAAAATAGAAATCGATCAGTTAATGAATTTGAAAAATATTGATTGCCCAAAGTCCAGTTAATTTTTTTGCTGTCTCCAGACCAGTGTAAATTAATGCCAGCATCCCTTGAAATTTTAGCGACAGGAACTTCTTTTGTTTCTGCTGATAAACCGATCGGTTGACCTGGAGTTGGCATTGGTGCTACATATGCTTTATGCAAATCGGTGAAGGCCACCCATTTGTTATCCGGGCTAGGAACAAATTGGTTCGTGTATTTGGTGTTGAAGATTACCTGCTCATCTTTTCCATCTAAGTCTATGGATAAATAAGATTTTTTTAGACTCCCAAATAAATATCCTCCAGTTTGGATGAATAAACGATTACCGCTTGCATCAAACTTTGGGTATTCTCCTTTATTGATAACTAGTTTTGGCTCTCCACCACCTGATGGCATAATATAGATTCCAGATAACTTTGCATAAGTATATCCTTGATGGCCATTTCCACTTTCTTTTCTATAGACTACTTGTTTGCCATCAGGAGAAAAGGAAGGGGTTCTGTAGATTCCTTTCTTTTTCGTTAATGTTGATTTGCTTCCACTACTTATGTTCATTTTGTGGATGGCTCCTAATTCTTTATCACTCCAACTTACGTAAACTATTTCATTACCGTTGGGAGAGAAACTGGGTTCAAATTCAAAATGATCTTCTTGTTTTGTTATTCGTTTAGGTTTACCATTAGGTAATTGTTTTTTCCATAAATATCCTAGAGCATTAAAAACTAAGGTTTTACCATCAGGCGAAGTCACTGCTTGCCTAATTGTTTTTACATCAAATTCGTCTTCATGGACTTTTTGTTCGAACTTTACTGTTTCAGCAAGTGTATGTTTTGCTTCAACCTTAAAAGGGATTTCAGTAGAATTGCCATTCGAAGCATTTACATTCCAAAGTTTACCTTTTCCCCAGATGACAATTTGTTGTCCGTTGGGCATCCATTCAAAACCAGTATAAACACCAAATACGGCCCAAGCTTCTTGCTGATCTTTGCTTAAACCATCAAAAATTGGAAAATCTTCTCCTGTTTCTAAGTCATGAATGAATAAGACAGTTTTAGTTCTAACTCTTCTAATATAGGCTAATTTTTTACCGTCAGGAGAAATTTGTGGTCTGCAAGCTCCTCCAGGTCCTCCTATTATTTTATTGGTTTTTCCTTCTTTTTTATCATACCTAAAGATCGCATAGATTTCATCATTGGGATCTTTGTTGTATTGAAAAAAACCACCAGGATAAACATCTTCAGAATAATAAACATACCGTCCATCCGGTGAGACAGAAGGTTCGTTGACATCTTGTTGATCATTCTTTCTTTTTGTCAATTGAATCCCACTTCCTCCTGAGATGTGATACATCCAGATTTCACCTGCTCCTAAGGAACGAGTAGAAGTAAAATGTTTTCTTCCCACTACATATTGGCCGTCAGGCATCCAATCTCCATTGTTGAGCAGTCTAAAATTTTCTTTAGTAATTTGTTTTGCGTTATCACCGTTGGTATCCATTGTCCAAAGATTATCTCCTCCACCGGCGTCTGAGGTAAATAAGATTTTTTTACCATCGGGGCTAAACCTAGGCTGAACTTCATAGGGGATTCCTGTTCTCAATGGGGTAGCGGTACCACCACTAATTGGCATTTTATATACATCTCCCAATAAATCGAAAACGATGGTTTTTCCATCGGGGCTTAGATCTAAGTTCATCCAGGTGCCTTCATTCACTGTGAATGAAACTTCTTTAGTCGGATATGGAGGATTTGATACATCCCATTTATCTTCTTTGTTTTCTTGTCCAAATGCTTGAAAATTTGCAAGAACAATAATGATTATAAGACTTAATATATTTCTCATTTTGATATATATTTATTTTGAAATAAAATTAAGAATTTGTTTTAGTTAATTCTTTGTTAGATTGCTCTTATAATCTGTGAATGGTACATTTTATGCATAAATTGAATAAAAACATTAATCTTTTTTGATCAATTCATTAAATATGAATAAATTTTTATATTTCTTTTGCTTGTTTGTCTTTACAAGCTTTACTTCATTTGCACAAAAAGATAAAGCCAGTGGCTATTTAAAATTGAACAATGGGGATGAGCTGAAAGGTTATGTGACAGTACTTAACGATATAGAATCTGAAATCAGGGTAAAGTTTCATCATAAAATTGACGGTAGAGCCAAAAACTATAAAGCCAAAGACATAAAATCTTATGGCTTTGAAGCTACTCATGTTGATGAGGTAGGGAATGAATACAAATATTGGAGACATTATAAGCAAATGACCATGCACAGACCCGCAAGAGTTATGGCAACTCCAGTTTCATTGGTCGAGCATGTTTGTGATGGCTACATTACTTCTTATGTTTTTAAATATGATACGCCTTCTGATTTTGATATGCCTGAAAGAACTTTATACATTATAAGGAGGGAAGGTATGAAAGAAAAACGAATTGAAATCGATGATTTTAAAAAGGAAGCACGAAAGCTATTCCATGATTACACAGCTTTGGTCAATCAGCTAGGAAATAAAAAATTCAAGTTTGCGAACATGAAAAGAATGATTGATGATTATAATTATTGGAAAGAAAACCAACACAGTCCTGATGAGTATAAATTAAATCCAAAAATATTTATGGATATGATTGACTAAAAAACCTTACCTTTCTAAAAAAGGACTAATGAATCATACACTCCATAAGACTCTTATTCCAAGCTTCAAAAAACTTGATGCCAGCCTAATTGATTTGTTAGAATCTTTAAAAGATCAACCAGAGCATGTGCTTAATAAGAAAATCAATGAAGAAAAATGGTCTGTTCTCCAAGTTATCTATCACCTAATCTTAACAGAAGAAGCCTCTATAAATTACTGTAAAAAGAAATTGTCTTTTAATCCTGAATTGAAAAAAGCAGGCATCGTTACTTATTTTAGACGAATAAGTTTAATGACTTTCGTTGGCTTACCATTTAAATTTAAAGCTCCAGAAATGGTAAGTGAAACTCGGATGCCCAAAGAAATGCGATTTTGGGAATTGGTAAAAAAATGGAAAAACATTCGTCAAGAGGCAAAGGAATTTTTAGGAGGTTTACCTCCAGAAATGTTTAAAAAGGAAGTGTATAAACATCCAGCGGCTGGTAGATTAACTTTGACTGATATGGTAGATTTTTGGGAGGTTCATTTTAGAAGACATCGCAAACAAATAAAAAAAATCATGTCTCAAGAAGGCTACATTGTCTAAATAAAATTATACATAATTATGAAGCTATTTCTTTCCTTTTTAATGCTTTCTGCATTCAGCTTTTCACTACAAGTCTCAACAGATTTTATCATATATGATTACGAACGGGCACTAGAAAATGCAAAAGAAAAGGATAAACTCATATTTCTTGTCTTTACCGGAGAACTATGCAAAAATGCGGGAACTATAAATTATCTGATTAGAAATGATGATGAATTGAAAAAGTATTTAAATCAAAAATTCATTACAACACTTTTATTTGTAGATGATGTAACACCTCTTGATGCACCGTATACCCTTGAAATTAATAACCAGAAAAGAAAGATAAGGACGATGGGTCATAAATGGGCCTTGCTAGAAGAGCAAAAATTTAATTGCAATATGCAACCTATGATTTATGTTTTAGACAAAAATGGTCAACAACTAGTTAGTGGGTTTCATTTTAAGAATAATAAAATAGCTTTACTTGATTATCTAAAAGAGTATTAAGCGATTAAAATTCTTCCAAAAACTAAAACAACATTCCTGCTACGGCTCCAGTCATGAAACAAGCAATAGTACCTCCAATCAAAGCTTTTATGCCTAACTCAGTTAAGGTTGTTCTTTGACTCGGTGCCAAAGCACTAATGCCGCCAATTTGAATTCCTATGGATGAGAAATTTGAAAAACCACATAAAGCGTAAGTAGCAATGATGACTGACTTAGGATCTAAAGTGATTTCTGGATCTTCCATAATGGTTTGTAAATCTACGTAACCAATCACTTCATTGAGTACTGTTTTCTTGCCAAGCATTTGTCCTACTAACATGGTATCATCCGCGGCTACCCCAAGCAACCAAGCAATTGGAGCGAATACAAGCCCTAAGATGTATTCTAAATTAAGGCCATTGAATCTACTTTCAGTTTTTGCAACGATTAATTCATTTAGATTGGTTACATCTCCGATCCAGAATAAAATACCATTCAATAATGCAATAAGTGCAAGAAATACAAGTAGCATCGCCCCAACATTCACGGCCAGTTTAATGCCGTCTTTTGTACCTAAGGTGATGGCGTCTAATAGATTTGCTCCAATTTTATCTTTAGGAACGGTTAGGTCTGTATTGATCTGTTCTGGATTAGATTCAGGATATAAAATCTTCGCACAAACAATTGCTGCAGGTGCTGATATAATCGATGCTGTCAAAAAATGAATCGCATATTCATCACCCAATAAGATTACAAATAATGCAAAAACTCCACCTGCTATAGTGGCCATTCCACCGGTCATTAAAGCCATGATTTCAGACTTAGTCATCTTCTCTAGATAAGGTTTAATCACTAAAGGAGCTTCAGTTTGACCTATAAATACATTTGCAGCAGCAGCTAAACTCTCAGCACCAGATAAGCGCATTACTTTGCTCATTAACTTTGCAAACACATAAATGATTTTCTGCAAAATTCCGAAATAATATAAAATGGCAGAAAAGGCTGCAAAAAATACTATGGTAGGTAATACTTTAAAAGCGAACATAAACCCTAGATTAAAGTATTTTTTTCCAGGAGGATCAACAGAATCATCTGGAATGCTTATAAAGGCCTCATCCGGCCATGAACCAAATACAAAAGAAGCACCAGCATCTGTGAACTTCAATAAAGCAACAAAGCAATCTGCGATCCAATCAAACATGGCGTACACAAATGGAACTTTTAGGATTAGAATGGCTAATACCAATTGTAAGCCTAATCCTCCTAAGACTAACCTCCAATCTATAGCTTTTCTATTGTTACTTAAAAGGTAGCAGAATAAGATCATAACTCCTATTCCTAAAATTCCTCTTGCTATATTTAACAATAAATCCATAATGGTTTTACTTTACCTTATAATTTTCATAATATGGCCTATACCTTTGTAAATGTAACCATTGATTTTGACAATTATAAACTCACAGTTTTTATTTTTGCATTATGAGTAAACCTTTCATCATTGGCATTACGGGCGGAAGCGGAAGCGGGAAAACCTCTTTTGTCAAGAAACTTCGAGAAGATTTTAATGAAAATCAAATAGCTATCTTAAGTCAAGATGATTATTATATTCCTAGAGAAGAGCAATTTCTAGATGAAAATGGGGTTAGAAATTTCGATTTGCTGGAATCCATCGATCATATGCTTTTTGCTAAAGAGATTAATGAATTATTGGAAGGAAAAACCATAACAAAGCTTCAGTACATTTTTAATAATCCTCTCCAGACTCCAGAAAAATTTGAAGTAGCACCTGCACCAATACTGATCGTTGAAGGGCTTTTTGTATTCCATTTCGAGGCTATTAAAAAATTGATGGACTTAAGAGTTTTTATTCATGCAGAAGATGATTTAAAGATTGCTAGAAGAATAAAAAGAGATGCTGAAGAAAGAAATTATCCCTTAGAAGATGTCTTATACCGATATGAAAATCATGTGCTTCCTTCTTATCGAGCTTACATAGAACCTCATAAATCTTCCGCACACCTAGTTGTCAATAATAATGAAAATTTTAACCAAGCGTATCATGTTATTCAAAATTATATAAGTCATAAAATTATGAATCCAAACGGTGAACTAAAATTAACCTAGCTTGTTCCCTTGAAGACTTTGATGCACTAAATTATTGTTTCCTCTTTTTGAAATCAATTAGAAAGAGGTTAATCATTAAAAAAGAGAATATGTTTGGATTGTTTAAAAAGGACCCGAGAAAAAAATTAGAAAAGGAACATAAGCAAAAATCAGAAGAAGCCATGCATGTACAACGTTCTGGAGACTTAAGAGCTTATGCTAAATTAATGGAAGAGATTAAAGCTATTGAAGACAAAATAGATGCATTAGCTTGATGAATTCTTAAATGATGTTTTCAAATTCTTGCATGCCATTTCTATTGATTAGTTCTTTAAGGCTTTTGATCTTGTGTTTCCTCATTGTAAAGAAAATCTCTTCCACCTCCTTTAGAAAAGGACCATCTATTAATGTTTTTATTCCGTTTATGTCTTTTACTTCTTCAAGATCAGGAAGCTTATAAATTTGAGCTTGTTCGCCATCTTCAAATTGGACAGAAAACTTATTGTTCATATGAAAAATGGTAATCTTAAACCTGGAATGTTGAATTTCTCCTACTATGCGCATAACTGATTCTTATTCTTTTAAAATTTAATGTTGTACTGACTTGTGTTCTAAACTTTGGATGCTTTCCGTAATTTGTTTGTACAATCTCTTTAGTTTTTTGTCTTTGGATAAAATGGCTAAGTGAGCATTGAGAGTTCTTTTGTCATCTCTTATAGCAGGCCCTGTTTGGGAGAAGGATGGGCCAGCAATTTTTATCTTTTTGAATGTTTCCTCTATAATTGGTGCGAGGATTTTAAAATTTACTTTGTGTTCATCACAGATTTCTTTTGATAAATGAATCATGTGATTAGAAAAATTATTAGCGAATACACAGGCTAAATGTAAGGCAGCTTTTTGTTCATCCGAAACAACATATACTTTATTGGAAAGTAATTGGGCTATTTTTTTTATCTTCTTAAGATGTTTAGTAGGGCTACAGACACAAAGAGGAACCTGAGAAAAATCTAATTTTATATTTTTGCTAATGCTTTGAGGTGGCCAAATTACGCCGTGTTGATTAGCTTCACTTTCAATAATAGAAGATGAAATACTTCCAGATGTATGGAGAAGTATCTTTTTATCCAGCTTTAGAATTGTCAATTTTGAAAAAACTTCTTCTATTGCATCATCACTCACTGCAATAATGTAAATGTCTGCGTCTTTATTTATTTTTTTTAAACTTGAAGTATAAGCAGATTGCATTTTGGCAGCAAGCCTTTTTGCATTAATGAGTTTTCGACTGTAAACTTGAACGACTCTCTGTTTTTGTTTCTTCAATCGCAGTGCTAGCTGCCAAGCAAGATTACCTGAACCGATTAGCACAAATTTTTGTGCTTGACTCATGCTAATTCTTTTTGAGAAAATTTCATAAACATGCCAAAAAATAATCCTAACATCATCATGATGGTTCCTAACCAAAATAAATTTATTCCAGGAAATTCGATGGCCTCTAAGACAATGTAATCAGATCTAAAAGAGTTTGTAGCGATCTCAAATGGAAGCTTTCCTGGAGATTCTTGTGCCGCTATGGAAATATAAATCTTGCCGGAATTAGGATCAATTTTAGTAAACCTAAAATGTAAGCCTAGCTCTTCTACTTCAGCTTTTAAATTAAAAGGTCTATTACCTCGGATTAAAAAGACAGGGCTTGCCGTCCTAACTTGATTGTCGCTTTCAATTTGCAAGGTTGCGGCAACAGCAATATCTCCTTCTTCAGCTATGTAATCTGGATGAATTGGTTTTTGTTCAAAACCTGCAAAAGTTATTTTCTTGCCATTGAAGTTGATGCTTTGTCCTTGATTAAAATTAAAATCTTGGTAACTAAGTTGGTCTTCCAGGAGATAAGTTTCTGATAAAGTATTTTCGTTTAACTTTATTTTTAAAGCAATGTCATTGATTTGAGCAGGGTAGTTATATAAGAGCGAAGATCTTACAACGATCACAGGTTCTATTTCATGCACTTGCTCTTTTTCTAAAAACTGGACATTCATTTTTATACCAAGCGCAATGTCTCCTGCTTCTTGTTCATATTCTGGATGTTCAGGACTTTTATTTATGCCAGTTATCTGTGCTTTGAATTTTTTGATGTACAAACTATCCCCGTTTATTTTAACGGTATCACTGAACACTAAATCTTCTCCAATAAGTGTTTCAAAAGTTCTCCAATTTAAACTGTCTTCTCTTGCCTTAGCTTCTTCTATGTCACTTTCCCCTGGAGGTAATCCTGCAATGTGTGAAAATATATCCTTAGTCAAATATCTTTTGGTGCTAGGATTATAGGCAGCAATTTTTGTAAACTTGCTATCGTAGAGTGCATTAGGAGCAAGGTTAAATTCTTCATAAGTATTTCCATTTTTATCAATTCTTTGATAATTAACCTTGAAGTATCTAGTATTGTCAACAATTGAATCTCCAGTATAGGTTACTTTATATCCATTGATGTGCATTGGAGAATCCTTTAACAATAGAACGTTCTTGCCCAACATGTCATCGGGTAATAATCCTCTTTGCGCAAAAGCATTTGTTGAAATGTGTTTTTTGTTTAAACCGCTTGCAAGTATACCTATTAGCATAATGCCGAATCCCGCATGTGCTGTAAATGAAGCTAATTTTGTTTTGTTATATTTTGTAAAAGTCAATAAGACATCAAGGTTTGCAAAAATGGTGAAGTAAGCAAAAAACATCATCATGATGTATTGCCATGCATTCACTTCAATCCATAGTGTGGTAAGGTAACTCACTAATCCAGCTAGCAACAAACAAACTCCCACGTGTTTTAATACTTTACTTTTTCTATTGTCCCAATTCGATGCTTTGTATCTAAGGTATTGGGCGAAAGCCGAAAATAAACCTATGAAAATTGCTATCCAAAGTTGATACTTATTATAATGTTCAACAGGTTCTATTGGCGAAGTTAATCCCAAATCGTAATTGAACAAACCTGCGACTTTATTGTAAACAGGAATAGAACTAGTGAATGTGATCAAAACTGAAGAAAAGATTAATATCAAAGATCCAATAAACATCCAAAACTCTTTCGAGAAAAATGCTTCTTCTTTTTCATGTTTTGCAACACTTGGAAATCCCTTAATCATATGATAAGCACAAAGCAAAACGATACTAAAAATAAATATTAAGAGTTGATTTTCTAGACCCATTTCAGTAAATGCGTGTACTGAAGTATCACCTAAGACACCACTCCTGGTGAGAGTTGTTGAATACACAATCAAAAGAAAAGACAACAAATAAAAAAGATAAGTTGATTTAATAGAGTATCCTGTGCTTTTTGCAATTAGGTTAGTGTGTATACCCGCGAGCATAACCAACCAAGGAACTAATGAAGTATTTTCTACAGGATCCCAAGCCCAATAGCCTCCAAAGGTTAATGCTTCATAGGCCCATGCACTACCCATCAATATTCCAGTGCCTAATATTCCTCCAGAAAATAAACCCCATTTTAAAGCAGGGCTTAACCATTCTTTATGATCCTTTGTCCAAAGCCCACCAATGGCATAGGCAAATGGTACGAGCGTACTAGCAAAACCCAAAAACAATGTTGGTGGGTGGATGGTCATCCAATAATTTTGTAATAATGGATTTAATCCATCTGCAAACTGAGCAAGTTGTAAAACATAGTCTTCTTTGGCAAACAAGGGTAGGGCTGCAGTGTCCCTAAAGAGAACCATTGGATTAGAGCCAATCTTAATTTCTCCAAAGTGGAGTCCAAGGATCATCGTACCAATAAAGATTTCTACAAATAAAAAGCAGAATAATACAGGAGCTTCCCATTTTCCGGCTTTGAATAAAAGTATTGCTCCTAAGACAACGTGCCAAAACATCCATAATAGGAAACTACCTTCTTGGCCTTCCCAAAAAGCAGATAATATATATTTATAAGGTAAATCTTCACTGACATGTTCAAATACATATGAATATTCATAGTACTTATTGGCCATGATGTAGAAGATAATTCCAATAATGGCAAAAACACTAAATCCATGAATCCAAAAGCCTAGCCTTCCAAATTTAATCCATGAGGAAGAGATGGCTTGATTTCTTTTTTGTACAGCATTAAAATAAGCGATTGCACCAAAGATGCTAGCGACAAAACTTAAGATGATGAAAAAGTGTCCAATTTGGCCAAAGATTAAATGCTCACCAGTGTACTGAATTTCATTCATGTATTGATCTTATGCTTTGTTTTGAATGTTAGAAGTTTAACCTTGTTCTAACTTTAAATATTCTTCTTCATTTTTATACTTGGAAGGGCATTTAACTAACATTTCTGTAGCTAAGAATTCTTCATCTGTCATTTTTCCGGTTAGCACTACTTGCTCAGAAAGTTCAAAATCTTGAGGTTTTGCACCGAGCAAGACTACTTTTGTTTCAGTGCCTTCTACATCCTTTAAATGGAAACTGAAATAATTAGGATCTTTTACTGGGTCATAAAACATATCCTTTTCTTTCATCAATTGTCCAGCAACTTTTACCTTTTTACCAGAGGCATGAGCTTCTGAAAAAGTAGAATAAGTAGCTATGTCATTTGAAGCCATAAACAATACACCAACTGATAGAATGATCAGAACCATCGCTATAATATGTATTTTCTTCATGATCTAAATTTTAGTAAAATTAAGCATTGAACAATTTATATGAATCACAGTTTTGTAAAACTGTTAAAATGTACCGATTTCCAGTCAAAAATTTGAGGATTGCACTAATAAAGCTGTGCGAAAATAGCATTATTACTTCATTTAGATTAATTTTGTAGCTCCTCCAACACGATTATATCGATGGAAAATGTTCCTGAAATTAATGCTAACAATTCGATTGCCCCTGTATCTCGGCCTATTATAAGCTTTGATAGTGTAAACATCTCACACAAGCAAAGAATTGTCTTAAAACATGTAAATTTTCAACTCCAATATGGAGAGTTTGCTTATTTGATTGGGAAGACCGGTAGCGGGAAAACTAGTCTATTAAGGACTTTATATGCTGATTTGGAAATACAGTCTGGTTTTGGTGTTGTTTTGAATTATCGTTTGAATAAAATCAAAGAAAAACGAATCCCTTATTTGAGAAGAGATATGGGAATAATTTTTCAAGATTATCAGTTGCTTACTGACCGAAACGTAAAGGAAAATTTGGAGTTTGTTTTGAAAGCCACAGGCTGGAATAACAAAATTGCTATAAAAACAAGGATAAATGAAGTGCTACAACTTGTAGACTTAGCTGATATGCAATTTAAAATGATTTTTGAATTGTCTGGAGGAGAGCAACAAAGGGTAGTTATTGCTAGAGCTTTATTAAATAGACCGAAGCTGTTATTGGCTGATGAGCCAACTGGAAATCTTGATCCCCAAACATCTGATGAAATTATGAATTTGTTTTTCAAAATATCAGATGATTACAATATGGCTGTGTTGATGGCAACGCATGACTATAGAATAATAGATCAGTTTCCCGCAAGAGTTTTAAAATGTGAAAACAGTAACCTTTTTGAGAATTAAACACTATTTATTAAAGAACATGAGAAAATTATTATTAGGACTTTGTTTCCTATTCGTTTTTGGTTTAACATCTTACGCACAAGATAAATCACCGAAAAAATACATTACTGTAGGTTTAGACATTAATCCTTGGTTGAGTGAACCAGGGACCTTAGAAAATTCACATAGGGCTGGACTTGGAATAAGATTAGATTTTCACGCTAAAAATAATCGTGCACATTCTTTCAATACTGGATTTTCTGTGCTCACGCTTGGCGACCACGAAAATTTCCTGGACATTACTGATAGTCAAAACATAGAAATCACAGAAGTCAATAGGTATTATAAAATCGGATCCTATAAATTAAAATACTTTAGCATTCCTTTGATTTATAAATTCCAAAAGAAGTGGTGGTACCTTTCTGGAGGCTTCGAAACTTATTTTAAATTAAATCAAGAAGAGATCCATGGCAATGACATTAGAATAGATATTCTTGGAACAGACTTTGAGGATTTTGCAAAGGAGAAAGTAAGAAATGCTAACCTTGCCTTTAGTATAGCAGTTGCTTTTCAAATTCCACTCGGAGATGCATGGCATATCTATGTCGAGCCTAATTATCAATACCTTTTCTCAAGTGTTTACAAAGACAACATCGATGAAATCAATAGAAATTTTATATTCTTGAGGATGGGATTAAAATCTAAATTGTTTTTACCGAAGACGGGGGATTAGGATTGA
>CALDYJ010000069.1 GCA_937941095.1 uncultured Saprospiraceae bacterium
ATGAACCATACCAATACCACCTTGTCTAGCAATCGCAATAGCCAGTTTGCTTTCAGTAACCGTATCCATGGCAGCAGAAACTATAGGCACATTGATGGTGATATCTGTCGTCAGTCTTGTGCTTATATCTACATCACGAGGAAGAACCTGGGAGTGCGCAGGTACCAAAAGGACGTCATCAAAAGTTAAGGCTTCAGGAATGATCTTAGAGGTAAGCTGACCATTCATCTTGGAAGATTCTGTGTTATTCTTTACTGTTTCCATGTGCAAAGATATTACTTTTCAAAAGTTTTTTGCCAACTTTAAGCAGAAGTTATTCAAATTATCTTTTTTAGGACTTTGAATGTTTGTTTTTTATAATCTGAAATTTAAATTTTGATACAGCAATTAGATGATGCTTATTTTATGAAACAAGCCATAAATGAGGCAAAAAAAGCATATGATGCTGGAGAGGTTCCAGTTGGTGCAGTAGTAGTCTGCCAGAACAACGTTATTGCAAGAGCTCATAATCAAACTCAATTGTTAAATGATGTAACAGCTCATGCAGAAATCATTGCGATTACTTCCGCATCTTCTTATTTAGGTAATAAGTATTTAAACAATTGTTCTTTATACGTTACAGTAGAACCTTGTATCATGTGTGCAGGAGCTTTGTTCTGGGCCAAATTAGATAAACTGGTTTATGCTACAACTGATGATAAAGCAGGATTTTCCAGGTATGGAAAAGAATTGCTTCATCCTAAAACTAAAGTTTTAGCAGGACCAATGGAAGAAGAGGCCAAAGCCTTAATGCAATCATTTTTTAAGTCAAGAAGGGTTTCTTAGTTAACTACGAAATATAGGATTCATCAATGCTAGATGTAATAAGTTAGAAGTATTCTAAACTTATAATGAAACGTCAAAATCTATCCGGATCCGATCTCCAGTTTCTTTGTTGTTTCCCGTTTTAACAAGTTCTTTCATGGTGAAAGCCCTCAAGACAAGTTTGTACTTTTTTTGGATAGCATATCCAAGACGAAATTCAAAACCTTTAAAATTAGTTAGTCTTCCTGCATTAGAACCTATTGAACTGTAGTTCCATCTCGCCCAATCGTTTTGAGCAAAATAATCTATCAATGCATATTTCTGAATTTGGGTATAGCTAAGTTTTATTAGCCAATCCCCTTTTTTTTCTAAGCCACCATATTTTGCACTGATTACCCATCCATTTCTTTCATCTTTCATTTTTTCTTCTACAAATAAGTTATTGGTGTAATCTGCAGCATTGTGATAATATTCAGTTGCTAAACTGATTTTGGGCTTTTGTAAGATTTCAAATTGAGCACCCAAATGAAATATATTATAATTCTGTACTGTAGTTTCTAGTCCATTTGGGAAGTTTCCTACGTTTTTAAAATAATAGTAAGATGGAAATATGCTAATTTTCTTTTCGATAAAATTGTTTACAATTTGAAATACTTGGAGGTAACTATCTGTTCTAAAAAAATTTCCATTTGATTTTATGATAAAATGTCCAGTTCTAAAAGATAGATCTTTAAAGAGTAAAGATTCTTCTTTCTTGATGTTGTATTGAAAAGCTATACCTTCTGGAAGAACATTGTCATTCCAAAAAAGTTCGTTAAGTTTTTTTATTGGAATCGAATTTTTTCCTAGCCAAAACTTTATGTTCTTCTTTTTATACTGATAGTAAATTTTTTCAAAACCAATTTGGCCAAGGTCGAAACCTCCTTGGGCTCCACCAATTGTTAGGTGTGGATCTTGAGGATTGCCTAAAACTGAACTTCTCAATGTAGCTCCAAAGCTAGAATGATTATTAGGTTTAAATAAAGTGCCAAAGCGATATCTATACCTCAACCTACTTCGGTCTTCTCTTTTCGAACCATCAGTTTTAAAGGAATTCCAATCATGTTCTACTCTAAATCTAAAATCTCCATTAAATTCAAATCGTTTATTTGGCTCACTGTTTTGACCAAATAAAATCGTATTTAATCCAAGCAAGGCGAAGATTAAATAAAGCAATAAGATAGTTCTATATCTCATGATTTTTTTATTACAATATCTGTTCCTTTATAATCGGGATAAAAATAAAAAAAGCCCTTGATAAATCAAGAGCTCTTTAAGTTTTCATAGTATGATTATAAAAATCATCCTCCGTTAGAATCCTTCTTGCTAGCTACATTTGGTTTTTTACTGAGCTTGTCTTCAGCTCGAAGGATATTTAATTTTTCTTCTTCAGAACCCATTTTGAAAGTGACGGAATATTTTCCTTCCTTTTCATCCTTTAGGTTTATTTCAAATTGGTTAATCCCTTCATCAACCATTTTTGTCGTTCTAAATATTTCTTCACCTTTATAGGATACTAGAGCATATTCCATTTCACCTGCTTCATAAGCATTTATAGAAACTTGGAACATTTCATCTACATATATATCGCTGAAATCAGCAATAGAAAAATTATTTTCCATCTTTTTAACAACTTTAATAACTTCTGTTTCACTTTCAGTTCCATCAGAGTCTTGTTGTTTTAATCTATAGTAAGCAACTTTATCTGTAACTTGAATATCCATATAACGATAGTTTCTTTCTTCATTTGAAAATCCAGCCGCTTCAATTTCGGCAATATTTTCAAAATTTACTCCATCGATAGATTTCTCAACATAAAAAGCTTTACTATTAAGTTCACTTGATGTTGACCAAGCTAAAAAGTTACCAATTTCAAACTCTTCTGAGTCTACTGATAACGGTGTTGCATACTGTACACCTGCTTGTGCTATCATTGGCAGGAACATCGCCATACAGAATACAACAAAGAGGGGGAAGTTTTTAATACATCGTACGTTTAGTAATTTCATGTCCACCCGGTTTAAAGATTAATTAATGTGGTTACAGGAGTAATGTGCAAGAAAGAGTCTTGTAGAAAATTATCAAAAAATGGATTTTGTGACGTTAAAAATCAGTTAATCACAGGTTAAAGAGTCTTAATGGGCTGGATAATCTATCATATTGCGTATATATTCACGTTAAATAAATGTATCACTTGAATCAAATCAATGATTATGAAAATGACTAAATATTTTATGTTGCTGACGGTAATTTCTTTCTTAGCTAGTTGCAGTCCCAGATTAACACCATTTACAAAAGATCTTCAAGTAGAAAATGATTGGTCTGAAAGTGAATTAAAAGAAATTCAATTTTATTTGTCCAGGGACATTGTGCTGTACAGAAGTGCCAAAAATAGCGACGCTAAAATTGAAGATGGAAAGATTAGAATGGTTGACGGAAGAAAAGTAGAAGAAGTAGTCATAGAATCAGGAACTCCTGGAGTAATGGTATTTTCACCAAAAGACAATAGAATCGCAGTTTCATTTGAAGAAGGAAGTGACAAAAGATTCTTGATGTTTGGTCCCAGTCCTAAATACGGGGATAAGTATGTTTTGCTAGCAAAAGAATGGAAAAAACGGAAAGGGGAAGTTACTTATGAAGGCAAGACCTATTATACTAATGCTGAGAGTGCATATGCAGCGCTTATGGTGGATCTTAAAAAACATAAAAGAACAAAAGTAAAGAGTAGGTACCCAAAAGGTAGAAAAATTTAAAACTAGCCCTCATATTAAATCAACATAGAAACACCAAGTCGAAACGCTTGGTGTTTTTTTATTTATGGCTTAAGCTGGATCGATAAATTGGTGAATGCTTGATTAAATTTGTATGCTTGGCGACACAAAAAAGGTCATTTCATTCTTGGCATCCTTAAATATTAGCAATTCCATCGTTTGACCTTTACTTATCATTGATTTCATTATATTTACTCATACGAAAAGTGATGCTATAAAACATTTGACGATCATTAAATTTTAAACGAATGAATAGAATCATTTACTTTTTTTTGTCTTAATGCTCTTCCTTTCTTTTTCTAAAAATTCAAATGCCCAAATCGCAGACGGAACCTTTGTTCCTAACTTTATTGCAAAGGATATAAATGGCAAGACCCAAAACCTCTACGCTTTATTACAAGATGGATACAAAGTAGTCATTGATGTTTCTGCTACTTGGTGCAGCCCTTGTTGGGATTATCATTTAACAGGAGCTTTAGAAGACCTCCATAGAAATTATGGGCCAGATGGTTCTAAAGAAGTTTTTGTGCTTTTTATTGAAGGAGATGATGGAACAACATTAGAAGATCTGCAAGGAACTGGAGATAATACCTATGGTGATTGGACCGCTAATACCCCTTACCCTATTATTGATGATGGAGGTTTTATAGGTGACTTACTTGAAGTTGCATATTATCCAACGATCTATACAGTCTGTAGTGATGGTAGAATTTATGAATCCGAAAGACTTACTACTCAAGGTCATTATGATTTTGCCAATGAATTAAGTTGTCAAGCAATTAAAAATGATGTTGCCATTGGTTTAAAAGAAAAAAATCTTGGTTTTTGTCAAACACCTTTTAATGCATCAGTTAACATTACAAACGCAGGAACAGCAGCAATAACAAGTGCGAATATTACAATGGAAGGTTGTGACGAATGTCCGATTTCGAAAACTTGGGAAGGAAACCTCAATTATTTCGAAACGACGGATGTGACTTTTGAGGATATTTTTGAAACAGAAAGTAGTGCAAATTTAACGTTCAAAATTGATTCTGAAGATGGAAATCTTGGAAACAATAATACTTCGCTTGAGGTATCCATAGGTTCTATTCCTTCCACCACAGAATGGACCATAGAATTATTTACGGATTGTTTTCCAGATGAAACATCTTGGGAGATAAAAGATGGAGAAGGAAAGATTGTTGCAGAAAGTCCACAATATTCGGATGAAGGAATTGAAATAATAGAAACCATTTCATTACCAAGTGATGGCTGCTATACTATGATATTAAATGATTCTTATGGTGACGGTTTAAATGGATCTTCCTATGGAGATTGTATGATTGATGGTTCATTCAAATGTTATTCAGAGTTTGGAGAAATTTTAATGGTAGATGGTGTAACAGCTTTTTCAACACTTTTAGAAACCAGTGAAGCATCAACCATGGTCTCTATTGATGAATTAAACGTAGGTCAAATGACTATAAGTCCAAATCCTGGAAAAGATTTCATCAATATCTCTATGGAAAAAATTGATGCACAATCAATGAGTTTAGATCTTATTAATGTGACTGGCCAATCATTAATCACTAGGTATTTTTCAAATGTACAAGGTGATATTTCTGAGACATTTGATGTTTCTTCATTCAGCAAAGGAATCTATTTTTTAAAAATAAGCTTAGATGATGCGTTTACTACCCGTAAAGTTGTTGTAGAATAAAAATACATCCATTTCACCCTTTCTCCCTATTCTTCCTAAATCACGGAATTCAGGGAGAAAGGGTGCTCTGGTTTTCACTAATTTTGAGTTTTAAGATAATTTCGTAAAACCAAATCAAATGAAAACCTATATCCAAAAGGTGCTCTGCCTAAGTTTTTGTCTATTTTCTTTAAGTATTCTTTTTAATTGTACTTCCACAAAGTTATCCTCAACAAGTGCTCCTTTACTACAAGATGATGGCATCATCGAGTTTGTTTTTTTGCATGCAAATGATGTATATGAAATAGGGGCATTAGAAGGAGGAAAAGTAGGTGGCTTAGCTAGGGTTGCAACCTTGAGAAAAGAACTCTTGGCAAAAAATCCTAACACACTCACAGTACATGCAGGAGACTTTTTAAATCCCTCTTTAATAGGAACAGTAAAATATGAAGGAGAAAAAATCAAAGGCAAGCAAATGGTACAGGTGATGAATGCAGTTGGTTTTGATTTGGTAACTTTCGGCAATCATGAATTCGATCTAGACGAAGATGAACTACAAAGTCGTCTTGACGAATCCAGGTTTGAATGGACCACCTGCAATACTTTCCAAAAATGTGGTGACAGAAATTACCCTTTCTACAGAACAATAAATGGAAGAAAAAACTTTTCACCTGAAACATTTACCTGGGAATTAAGAGATGCAGATGGCACTAGTATTAAAGTAGGAATTTTTGGTGTTTGTCTCCCAGTTAATCAAAAAGATTATGTCCATTATGAAGATGTTTATGAATCTTCAGTCAAAGCAGTCAAAGACCTTAGCAGAACTACAGATGTAGTCATAGGACTTACACATTTAAATTTAGACCAGGATAAAAAATTAGCTGAAATGGTTCAGGAAGTGCCTTTACTAATGGGTGGGCATGACCATGATAACATGCGTTATTCTTTTGGGCAAACGGTTATTGCCAAGGCTGATGCAAACGTAAAAACGGTATACATCCATACACTGCGTTACAATAAAAAAACGAAAGAGTGTACCTTAAATTCTGAATTAAGACACATTGACGAAAGTATAAAAGATGATTTTGAAGTGGCAAATGTAGTAGAAAAATGGTCGAACATTCTATTAGAAAAAGTTGGAGAAATTGTTGAAGAACCAAATAGCATAATTTATGAGGCGGAAGTTCCATTGGATGGTAGAGAAAGTAGCATTAGAAATAAGCAATGTAATTTGGGAGAATTGATTGCGAAGTCTATGTATGAAGTCTCAGGAAAAGTTGATGGAGCTATTGTAAATAGTGGTTCTGTTAGGATTGATGATCAAATCGATGGGAGCATTACACCTATCGATTTGTTTCGAGCTTTACCATATGGTGGCTCAATTATTCAAGTGGAATTAACTGGTAAATTACTTAAAGAAGTTCTTAGCTTTGGAGAATCTGCAAAAGGTTCGGGAGGCTATCTTCAAAGATATATGTTGCAAGAAGAAGGAAAAACTTGGTTGGTGAGTGGAAAACCATTAGATGAAAGTAAGAACTACACCATAGCCATGAATGATTTTTTATTAGCGGGTTATGACATCAAATGGTTCACTGAAAAAAATCCTGGAATCAAAAACATCAAAAGACCAGATCCAGAAAATAAAAAAGACCTCAATAATGACTTACGACTTGCAATCATAGAATTTCTAAAGAAAAGTTAAGTGATGGTTGATGGCTTGGTTGATGGATGTTGGAATTAATAATCAGAATGCCTTAAAAAGTTTTGAGCACTTTGTGGCTTTGTATTTCAAGAAAAAGTTTAAGTTAAAAACCCCTAGGTAAGAACTAATTAATAAATCATCACCTCAACTTAACCCTTTTATAAAAGGAACAAATTTAAATCGATCTAGAATTTCTTCCTTAAACCTTCCATCACTTTTTTTAGTAAGCCTTTTCATGTATTGGACCTCTTTGCCGACGGGCACAACCAAAACACCTCCAGGCTTCAGTTGATAGAGTAAGTCCGGAGGGATTTTTTCTGCAGCAGCTGTAACAAGAATTTTATCAAAAGGAGCAAACTCAGGGATGCCCTTATAGCCATCCTTATGATAAGTCCGAATCCCTTCTAAACCTAAAGATTTTAATAATTTAGTTGCCCTAAAATGGAGTGCTAAATGCCTTTCAACAGTATACACCCTTGCACCGAGTAAGGCAAGAATAGCCGCTTGATAGCCTGAACCAGTCCCAATTTCTAAAATTTTATCTCTTTTTTTGACTTCGAGCAGTTCTGTTTGATAAGCTACTGTATATGGCTGAGAAATGGTTTGCTCTGAACCGATAGGAAAAGCCTTGTCTTCATATGCTTTTTCCTCAAAAGCCTTGTCCATAAAGTAGTGTCTAGGCAGAATTGACAAGGCATCAATGACCCGTTTATCTTGGATTCCTTTGGCAATAATGCTTTGTATTAGTTTTTTTCTTAATCCTTTATGTCTATAAGTATCATTCATTAATGTAAAAATAGCATAAACTTAAAAACCTATTATACGATATTACGTACCTTTAGGGTGTAATAAAACGAAATATGATAACAAAAATTAAATTTGGAACAGATGGCTGGAGAGCCATTATAGCAAAAGAATATACTGTAGATAATGTAATAAGAGTAGCTGAGGGTACAGCAAAGTGGATGAAAAGTAAAGGCTACTCAAAAGCAGTCATCGGACATGATTGTAGATTCGGAGGCAAAATGTTTGCTGAAACTACGACAAAAGTCTTAGGAGCACATGGAATTAAAGTGCATTTAGCAGAAGGCTTTGTATCTACACCAATGGTTTCATTGGGGGTGGTTAAAACAAATGCAGATCTAGGTATTGTCATAACTGCAAGTCATAATCCTCCAACTTATAGTGGATTCAAACTTAAATCCAATTATGGAGGCCCAACTGTCCCTAAAGAAATTGCTGAAGTTGAAGCAATGATTCCAGATACGACTGATGTAATCTTGCCTTCAATAAAATCGATGCTTGATGAAGGACTCCTTAATTATGTAGACCTTGAGCAGATTTACATTGATCACGTAGAAGCTAATTTTGATCTAGATTCAATAAGAAATGCAGATTTCAAAATAGCCTACGATGCAATGTACGGTGCAGGCATGAATGCAGTAAAGAGATTACTCCCTGATGCGGTCTTGCTTCATTGCGATGACGATCCTTCTTTTAAAGGGCAAGCCCCAGAACCAATTCACAGAAACTTAGGGGAGCTATCAGAATTGATAAAAAATGATCCAGCAATAACTGTTGGATTAGCAAATGATGGTGATGCGGATAGAATCGGAATGTATGATGAAGATGGGAAGTTTGTAGATTCACATCATCTCTTATTGTTATTGCTCCTTTACATGCACAAATATAAAGGTCAAACTGGCAAAGTAGTCATTACTTTCTCTGTTACTGACAAGATGATCAAAATGGCAGAAATGTTTGGTTTGGAAATTGAGGTCACGAAAATTGGCTTCAAATACATCGCAGAAATAATGACTCAGGAAGATGTAGTGGTAGGGGGAGAAGAGTCAGGTGGGCTAGCTGTAAAAGGACACATTCCAGAAAGGGATGGCATCTGGATGGGTTTGTTGGTTATGGAGTTTATGGCTAAAACAGGAAAAACAATCAAGCAATTGGTTCAAGATGTTTACGAAATGGTGGGGCCATTTTCTTTCGACAGAGATGACTTACACATCACTGAAGAATTAAAACAACAAATAATTAATAACTGTAAAGACAATGCATATTCTTCTTTTGGATCATACCAAATTCAAAAGGTAGAAAATGTTGACGGCTATAAATTCTGGTTGGATGATGATAAATGGATGATGATTCGTCCTTCAGGAACAGAACCGGTTTTAAGAGTATATGCCCAAGGACCTACGCCTAAAGACGTAAGGTCAATATTGGATTCTGCTCATGCAACTCTACAAGGAGAAGCTGTTACAAGCTAAAAATAATTAGACTTCGCTAAAAAGGTTTGTTAAACTATCGATGTTTAGCAAACCTTTTTTTATTTTGTTCTAACTTCAGACCAAGTCCAATTCTATGCAGATTAATTATTTTTGTCTTCCTTTTCACGATCTTTCTTTAGAGCAACTTTACGAAATAATGGCTTTGCGCCAAGAAGTTTTTATTGTAGAACAAGACTGTCCTTACTTAGATGCAGATGGAAAAGATTTTGAATCTTTTCATCTCTTTGGCAAAAATGAATTAGGAAAAATAATTTCCTATACTAGACTTGTCCCTCAAGGTGTGTCTTATGAAAAGTATGCTTCAATCGGCCGAGTAGTTACTTCAGCTAAAGTTCGAGGACTCGGTACAGGAAAAGACTTAATGGTCCAATCAATTGAATGGTGTGTTAAATTATTCCCGAAAAGTAAAATTAAAATCTCAGCTCAATGTTATTTGGAAAAGTTTTACACAGATCTTGGTTTTAATAAAACTGGCGAATTTTATGATGAAGACGGAATCCCGCATATGGGCATGATCTACGGGAATCTTTCTTGTTTAAGTCCAATCAAAAGAAAAACATTCATTAACCGAAAAGGGATAGCCAGTTCTAGAGAAGACTTATATTTAGAATACAAGACCGTAGATTATTATATAAAATTTTGTGAAAGTACAGTTGATCGAATCAGCTTAGAAGAGTTGCTTAAAAATAATGAGCAATCATGTGATGCACAGAATTATAAATTAGAATTTAAAATCAAAAATGGAGAATGGGACGTTTGTCCTGAAGATAAATTTGAGGTACAAAGTAGAATAGGGGATTATGCTGTACTATTTAATGTAGAAACTTGATTTAACCTCTCGTTAATTTTCCTTCATCTTCGCACTTCATCCAACCTGGGATAGGCTCACCTTCTTCTGACAAAAACTTAACTTCACCAGCTGGATTAACTTCAAAAATCCAAATGTGTTCTTTCTTAGTTGTTTGGAGTAAAGAACCTCCAATGGTGAGTACATAATGAATTTCCCATCCATTATTGGTCTTTTTGAATTGGATATCGTTTCCATTTAAATCTGGAATTCCTAAATCTATTTCTATGATGCCTTCAATATTGTAGAATTCATTAGCTAATGCTGCCATATTTAAAGGAGCAGAAGATCTTACCACAAGGATGTCTTGTTCATCAGTCCACTTTTCATGGTTTTCAATAACTAAATCATATTCATCCAATAAATCATTAAAAGTTTCATTGGTCGTTTCAGAAATACCTTCATTAAGTAATTCAGCCCACTCAACAGTATTATCGAAAATAATTTTGAATTGATCTATTGATGGATTGGGGAAGGTGTGGACATTACATCTTGAAATAGCTTTTCCAGTTTCACCTGATAAATAAACTTGTTGAAGGATGAAAAATATTTCTTCTATTTTATTTTGGGAGATAGAAATGTTTTGAAACCTGAGATCTTCAACTCCAGCAGACATTCTAAGCGCTATCCTTGCTGCATCTCTCCTAAATTTTCTATTTAATTTGACAGGAACTTCAGTCCCACTAGCCATGCTATACGAATGAGAGTCAATGATAGCTTCAGTATCATGCATAGCCAACTGAGCGCTCATTTGAACGAAGAGTGACAAAAGGAATAAGCTTAAAACTAATCTTAACATGATCTATATACTGGTTTACATCACTAATGTATAAAAGAAGTTAAGCATGTTTTAAACCACATTTTGAGTTTTGTGACAGTCAATTAAATAACATATTAGAATTAGTTGAAATGAGCGATGATTTTATCGGCTAATTCAAGTCCAATGTTTCTTTGTGCTTCCTTAGTAGAAGCTCCAATGTGTGGTGTAAGTGAAATCATCGGATGGGCTAATAATTCTTTCTTTGGGTTTGGTTCATTTTCGAAAACATCTAAACCAGCAGCAGCTACTTTACCACTTTCCATTGCACTTAACAATGCATTTTCATCTATCGTACCTCCTCTAGCCGCATTGATTATAATTACGCCGTCTTTCATTTTTGCGAACTCGCTTGTCGAAAGTACAGCCTTTCCTGTAAAAGGAATATGCAGTGAAATGAAATCCGCTTCTTGCAACATCGTCTCCATGTCTACAGTTGGTATAGTGACGGTTATCTTTTGATTAGCTGCAAATAATTTCAAATCCACATCAGCTTTTTCAATAAAAGGATCAACAGGTAATACTTTCATACCTAAAGCTGTGCCAATTCTACCAGTTTCTTGTCCAATTCTACCGAATCCTATAATGCCGAGTGTTTTTCCTCTTAATTGAACTCCTTTAGAATAGGATTTTTTCAAAGATTTAAAATCGGAATCTCCTTGTGAAGGCATTTGCCTGTTTGATTTATAAACAGACCTTGCTATAGAGAACATATGTGCAAAGGCCAATTCTGCTACTGCTTCAGAAGAAGCTGCTGGTGTATTAATTACATTTATGTTTTTTGATTTTGCATGATCGACATCTATATTGTCTAGTCCAACACCTCCTCTTGCGATGATTTTTAAATTTGGACATTGGTCGATAAGTGAAGTTCTGACTTTTGTAGCAGATCTGACAACTATGGCATCATAGTTTGGTAATTCAGTGATTAAGTCATCTTGAGCAACTTTATTGGTGATGACTTCAAAGCCAGCATCTTCCATTTTCTTTTGTCCATCTGGGTGAATGCCGTCGTTTACTAATATGCGAATCATAATTTGTATAATTTAGAATACAAAGATTCTCTTTTTTTTGGAAAAAGAAAGGATTTAAGGCTTAAAGAATGGTCTGGTTTAACTACCGGGATTATCTATTTGCTCTTGTAAGTTTTGGATTGTTTTATCTTTGTCTCTCAACTTTCTTTTAAGATCCTCAATTTGTTTATAGGCATCAAGTAATTCTTTATTTTCTCCATCATCATTTCCTTTGAGGAATCCTTTTTCGCGTTGATCTCCTTTATCACCTAAGCCTACAAGATTTTTTATGTTTTGGATGCCATCTTCTCCTTTGTAATAACTAGCACCTACATATGCAATTGGTGCAAGGAATAAAAGGAAAATGAACAATCTTGCAAATGGTGTTAATTTTTTTCTTTTTCTGGCCATAGTATAAAGTTAACAGCTTTTAACTGTTTTTTGTCTTTGATTTAAACGTAAGATAAAGGTATAAAGCATTATTCAGTTATTTATTCTATAGAAGCTGAAATGTTTTCGATTAAAATAAATTAAAGCTAGTCTTCTAAAGGCATTAATTGTTGATCAAGCAATGATCAAAAAGCCTTAAAATCATTTTAACTATAAACAAACTAAAATTTGCTATAAGCGTATTATGAATTGACTTACTTTTGGTCTTTAATTTAAAAATGACAGAAGCATATTTATACGACGCGATTAGGACTCCTAGAGGTAAGGGCCGTAAAACTGGTTCTTTGTATCAGGTTAAACCTATAAGCCTACTAGCCGATTGTTTTAAGGCTTTACAAAAAAGGAACAATTTAGATACCTCCTTAGTGAGTGATGCTGTGATTGGCTGTGTTACTCCTGTGGATGAACAAGGAGCGAATATTGCAAAAGCTGCTTTACTTTTTGCAGAATGGGATCATAGCGTATCTGGATTTCAATTAAATCGATTTTGTGCTTCAGGATTAGAAGCTGTAAACTTAGCAGCCATGAAAGTACGTTCTGGCTGGGAAGATTTAGTTGTCGCTGGTGGCATCGAATGCATGAGCAGGGTCAAGATGGAATCCGACAGAGGAGCACTATTGTTTGATCCAGAAACGATTACTAAGGTTGGATACGTCCCCCAAGGAATTTCTGCTGATCTGATTGCTACCATAGAAAGCATGTCAAGAAATGAATTAGATGAATACGCCTTGCTTTCTCAAAAAAGAGCTCATAACGCATGGGAAAAAGGATACTTTCAAAAATCTATTATTCCTGTACTCGACAAAGCAGGTTTAAGTATTCTAGAAAAAGATGAGCATCCTAGACCAAGTACCACAATGAGAGACCTCCAAAAACTTAATCCTGCTTTTTTAGCATTAGGAGAAGAAGGTTTTGATAACATAGCCATGCGTTCTTATCCGCAGATAGAAAAAATCCAACATTTGCATACAGCAGGTAACTCTTCTGGCATCGTTGATGGAGCAGCACTAACGCTGATCGGCAATAAGCAAATCGGAGAAAAGCTTGGATTGAGACCAAGGGCAAGAATTTTAGCTTCCGGCATTGCGAGTGAAGGTCCAACCATTATGTTAACCGGTCCTACACCAGCTACACACAAAGCATTGAAAAATGCAGGGATGGAAGCTAAAGATATTGACCTTTGGGAAATGAATGAAGCATTTGCAGCACCTGTATTAAAATTCCAAAGAGATTTAAAAATAGACATGGATCATTTAAATGTAAACGGGGGTGCAATTGCAATGGGACATCCTTTGGGAGCTACTGGGACTATATTATTAGGAACCTTGTTAGATGAATTAGAAAGAAGAAACAAACAAACTGGACTCGTGACGATGTGTGTTGGGGGAGGAATGGGGGTGAGTACGATTATTGAAAGAATTTGAGATTATTCTACATGTGGACATGGCGTTCATGCTTAGAGAAAAAGAGCGAGCCAAGCGATGCGAGAGAATGGTAGGAAAATTATGTTGATTGATATTGGACATGGCGTGAAGAATAAGAGAAAAAAAGCGAGCCAAGCGATGCGAGAGAATGGTAGGAGAATTATGTTGATTGATGTTGGACGCTGGGTGAAGAATAAGAGAAAAAAAGCGAGCCAAGTGATGCGAGAGAATGGTAGGAAAATTATGTTGTTTGATATTGGACATGGTGTGAAGAATTAGAGAGAAAGAGCGAGCCAAGCGATGCGAGAGAATCGAAGATAAATCTAAAAATAAACGGCATTATTTTCAAGGTATATAAAATTACGAGGCGGGTGGGGAAGAGAGCGAAAACTGTATGAGCTCACAAAAAGTAAAAGTAAAGAACAGCAATTAAATAAGTAAGAAATAGTAACAAAGAGCAAAAGAAAAAAGCGAGTTTTTTCGGTCGAGCAAAGGCGCGAGATAATTTTAATACCGAGAAAATACAGCCTTGACTTTTTGTTACTTTTGCGTCAAGGCAAAAGTAAATAATGATATTTTATAAAAAAGACATCCAAAACATTGCTTACATCAACCTCGATATGAAAGGTCGAAAAGTTAATGTCCTAAACCATGAGATCGTCAAAGCATTTATCCCCTTAGTAGAACACCTAGAAAAAGAAAAAGAAAAAGGAGCACTCAATGGAATAATTTTTACTTCTTCAAAAAGTTCATTTTTAGCTGGAGGAGACCTCGAATACATCTTAGAAACAAATGACCCTAAAGATCTTTTTAACTACTCTCAAAGCATCCAACAGTTTTTTCGACAATTAGAAAAACCAGGCGTCCCAGTTGTAGCAGCAATGAATGGTTCTTGCTTAGGAACAGGATTTGAATTTGCTTTAGCCTGCCATCATCGTATTGTAGTAGATAATCCAAAAATTAAAGTAGGCTTACCTGAGGTAAACCTCGGATTAATGACAGGCGGAGGAGCATCCATCAGGTTGCTATGGCTATTAGGTATAGAAAAAGCTTACGAAGTTTTAATCAACCATAAAACCTATAACCCGAGAGAAGCCAAAGCTGTAGGCATTATTGATGAGCTAGCAGCCAACGAAACAGAAATGTTGGAGTCTGCAAGAAAATGGATCATGGCTAACTTAAAGGAAAAAAGAATTTGGGATGCTGTTCCAGGAATGTCTCCCATTGAAAATTATAAAATACAAGACCTGCGTTCTGTTCAAAAATTAACGGCGCACAGCATGAAAACGCATCACGATAACTTTCCTGCTTATCGCGCTATTCTAAATACGCTTGCAGAAGGTTTATACGTAGATTTTGATACCGCTTGTAAAATTGAAAGTAGATACTTTGCAGAACTTTTACAGAAGAAAGAATGCAAAAACATGTTGAAGACCTTTTGGTTTGATTTCAATAAAATCAAAAAGGATGACATGCGTCCAAAAGGATATGGAAAATTTAGAGCAAAGAAAGTCGGTATTATTGGAGCGGGTATTATGGGGAGAGGGATTGCCATTTCTTGTCTGCTAAATGGCTTAGAAGTCATCATGAAAGATATTTCAGAAGCGGTGGTTAATGTTGGTTTTGAGAACATCAAATTGCGCTTTCGTGAGATGGTGCAAGAAAATAAAATAAAGGAAGAACTGATGACAGACTCCTTAAGTCGTTTTACAGCAAGTGATGATGCCCAATTGTTTAAGGACTGCGACCTGGTCATTGAAGCGGTATATGAAAATAAAAACTTAAAAGTAAATGTTGCCAAAGAGGCAGAAATGCATCTTGGAGAACATACCTTAATTGGAACAAATACGGTTTCTATTCCCATTTCAGATCTCGGAGATTTAATGGCAAAGCCATCTAATTTTATAGGTCTTCATTTTTTTCACCCAGTAGAAGAAGTACCCTTATGCGAAATTGTCATTGGCAAAAAAACCTCTGAAGAAACAGTCGCACGTGCATTTGATTTTATAAAAAAAATTAGAAAGACTCCGGTTTTGGTAAAAGATCAATGGGGCTTTTTTGCTTCAAGGGTTCAGAATACCTACATCCTAGAAGGGGTACAAATGCTCCAAGAAGGCTATCCAGCTTCTTTGATCGAAAATTTAGGTTTTCAAGCAGGAATGGGCAAAGGTGCTTTGGCCTTAGCGGATACCTTATCTTTAAATTTAGTTCTAAATTATGAAAGACAGGCTGCTAAACATTATGGTCCAAAATACATTGCACACCCTGCAGTAACTCCTTTGGAGATAATGATTGAAGAGGCAAAGCGACCTGGTCGTCCTAGCAAACAAGGCTTCTATGATTATGATGAAGACACTGCTCGAAGATTAAACCTTTGGAAGGGATTAAGTGATCATTTTCCAGCTTCTCAAAAGGATTATGATGCTACCGCCCTAAAAGAAAGATTACTTTTTGTACAAGTACTTGAAACTTTATGGGTCCTTTACGAAGGTGTCATCAATTCGGTTCCTGAAGCCAATTTAGGAAGTATATATGGTTGGGGCTTTCCAGCTTTTAAGGGGGGTGTTATCCAATACATATCGGATTTTGGCAAAGAAGCTTTTTTAGAAAAATGTAAATATTACGAAGGACTCCATGGCCCTCGATTTAAGGTGCCTGGGAATTTTGAAAAAATAATGGGTTCGAATAAATAGTGATTGCATTTTTATTCTGAAACAGAAAAAGACACAAAGGTTTTAAGATCACAAAACTTTCTTTTTTTCGCCGCTAAATTCAAGAAGACTCGCAAAGTTTCGCAGTGCTTTCTTTTGTAGCTTTTGCATAGTTTTTGATTCTTTTGTGGTCAAGCTTCAATGCGTTTTTCTTTTTACCTTTACCAGATAAACGGCAAACATGATTTCACAAATAAAAGATCTAGCAGATAAAACATTTTCGGAAGTAATCAAACACCGGAGACATCTGCATCAACATCCCGAGCTTTCATTTCAAGAAGTAAAAACAGGAAAATACATCGCAACGACCTTAAAAAAATATGGAATAAAACACGAGACGGGTTGGGCAGATAATGGGGTAGTAGCCTACATAAAAGGTGAAAAAGCAAGTAGGAAGGTTATTGCCTTAAGAGCTGATATTGACGCCTTACCCATTGAAGAAGCAAATGAAGTTTCTTACAAGTCAAAGAACAAAGGCATCATGCATGCTTGCGGCCATGATGTGCATACCTCTTCACTTTTAGGCGTAGCAAAGATCCTTAATAAATTGAAGAAAAATTTTGGGGGAACCATAAAGTTGATTTTTCAACCAGCTGAAGAAAGACATCCGGGAGGAGCCTCTATTTTAATAAAAGAAGGCGTGCTGAAAAACCCAAAACCAGTATCCATCATTGGTCAACATGTTCATCCACCTTTGGAAGCAGGAAAGGTTGGTTTGAAGCCGGGCATTTACATGGCTTCTGCAGATGAAATACATGTTAGCATAAAAGGAAGAGGCGGGCATGGAGCTTTGCCACAAGATTGCATAGACCCTGTAGTGATTACCTCTCACATCATCACTGCACTCCAACAAATAGTAAGTCGATTTTCAAATCCAGCG
Organism: uncultured Saprospiraceae bacterium; assembly: GCA_937941095.1. Classification (GTDB taxonomy): domain Bacteria; phylum Bacteroidota; class Bacteroidia; order Chitinophagales; family Saprospiraceae; genus JALZVN01. Next base: position 17,437 of record CALDYJ010000069.1, read on the forward strand.
ATGCCTTCTGTGTTAACTTTCGGACGGATCAATTCTACAGGTGGCTCTACTAATGTTATTCCCAATGAAGTTAGGTTGATGGGAACATTCAGAACCATGGATGAAAAATGGAGAAAGGAAGCGCATAAAAAAATGAAGAAAATGGCAGAGCAAATGGCTAGAGCTATGGGAGGGGCATGTGACTTTAATATTTTGGTTGGTTATCCCGTCTTATTTAATGATCCTAATCTTACCCAAAGAGTTAAAGAAAATGCCATTTCATTTTTAGGAAAAAGAAATGTGGTGGACTTACCCATTAGAATGACTGCAGAAGATTTTTCCTATTACTCTCAGGCTATGCCAGGTTGTTTTTATAGGTTAGGTACTGGTAACAAAAAGAAAGGCATCACTTCTCCAGTACACACAAATACATTTGATGTGGATGAATCCTCTCTTAATTTAAGTATAGGTCTTATGACTTGGTTGGCATTGCAGGAATTGGAAGTATAGTTAATCGAAACCTTAAAACAAAAAAGACCTAAGTAGCTTTAAAAACAACTTAGGTCCTTCTTCTTGGTTTTGTAAAACTAGACGCTCAATTGGTTTGGTTCGGGTCCCCGCCCTCTGAGAAGGCAAAAACGCAAAGTAGATTGAAAAAGCATAAAGCCCTACTTGGTAGTTTTAGTATTAGTTCTTGTGCTATTGCTAGTTCAAGAATTAATTGCTAAAATCTGGTTCTTGTTTTATAAGACTCTCTTTTGAGTCAGAATTTTTGTTGGGTAATTGTTTCCCGCTTTTGATATTATAAAGATGCACTTGTTTTCAAGGATTTGCAATTCAGTTCGATAAACATGGATGAAAAATCGACAAATGTTATAAAAGTGTTAAACAAGCATTAACCATGACTTGATTGCAGTAGTTTTAATTTAGGTAGTACCAAAAAGACCTAAGTTATTTCATGAATAACTTAGGTCTTCTAGTAAATCGATTATTTTCGATTACATAAAGGCGCCGGATCGACAACCTTTCCCTTTCTTTCTATTTTTCATTTTTTTTTTAGAAATCTTATCAGTTAGTTCTGTTACCTTATCGGTAAATTTCCCAAAACCTTCTTCTATTTCTCTGGCGATGTTATCTACATTGACATCTTCACCTCTCATTTCTAAACGATCTGAAGCTGTTTGAGCTTCTGGGAGAATTCCCCAAAGGATCAAGTAAGGAATGATTCCAAAACCCGCTCCGAAGAATAGGACAGCAAATGCTGCTCTCACCCACACTGCGTCTTGGATACCAAAGTAAGCTGCTAAACCTGAGCATACTCCCCCAAGAATTTTGTCCGAAGGATCCTTCATGAGTTTCTTTCCGAATTTGAATTCTGTTTTTGGTAAATCTTCGTAATCATTTTCATATACAGTGCTAGCTCCAAAGTCTTCAGGTGTGCCCATAACTGCAATGGCCATTTCGACATCATGCTTAGTGATTACCTTATCTGTAGAAGCATCTTCTCTTAGTATTTCTGCCATTCGAGCTTCAATGTCTGAAACGATGTCCTCAAAACCTTCAGATCTGCTGAAGTGACTTTCAATGGTATGAAGGTAGTGATCCAGTGTATCATGGGCATCCAAATCTATTGCAAAAGGGAATCCGCCTAAGTTTATATTTCTAATATCTTTCATTGTTGTTATTTACTTTTTGTGGTTTGTTTTTTACCTGTTGACTTTTTTTCGGTTTTCTTTATCGCCTTTTTTGTAGGCTTCTTGTGCATGTGTTTAGTAGAGCTATCTACTGCTTTTACTAATTGTGACCATGATCCCATTAATCCTGAAAGAAAATTGTTTCCATCATCTGTAATGTTAAAATATTTTCTTGGAGGTCCTGATTTAGATTCTTTCCAATTATAGGCCAAAAATCCAGCATTTTTGAGTCTCGTAAGTAGTGGATAGAGTGTTCCTTCTACAACGATCAGTTCTGCTTTTTTTAGCTTTTGTAAGATGTCTGAAGGATATGCTTCTCCTTCAGAGATTATGGAAAGAATACAAAGCTCAAGGACACCCTTCCTCATTTGCGCTTTTGCTATATCCATTGGTTCTTTTTTACTTTTTGTATTCATACTTCAAATATAGGCTGTTTTAGGCTACTTTGCAATACCTAGTACCTTGGTATAGATGGTATATTCTATTAAACAGTATAAATAATCGACAAAGATTAGTTCCGGAGGGACTCAAGCATGAGGGTAAAATCTAGGGATTCCATTTTTTCGGCTACATTTTTCACTTTATCCATTCCTGATTGCTCAAGGGGATCTATTGCTGTGGACATTTCAAAAACAAGATCGGCATAAGCCACTTCAATAGCCAAGAAACTTTCTTTGAAGGCTTCATTAGCCATGATGTCTTGAAAAATAGCTTCTTCAAATTGTTCAGCGTAGATTAGGTATTGTAGTATCCAGAATTTGAACTCATAATAAGGTGTGCAGCTGTTTAATACATAAAGGATATTATCCAAGGCTTCTTTTTTTATGGCAATGTCTGCCAATGCCTTAGAACCTTGATAATAACTGCTGAATTCATTAAGCAATCCATAAATACCATTCAGTTGAGTCGTATGGCTGGCATTCGTATTTATGTATCCATCGAATCTGGGAGTTCGAAAGAGTTCATCGATTTGGCTCATCAGCTCAATGCTTGGGAAAGTATTGGTCCTGTTTACCAACCAAGATTGATTGCAATCCAGTATGATGTTATCATTATTATCAGATGGATCAATGTTAACGAGATGATGCATGGATTCATGAATCAATACATTTGTCGCAATTACAGAGTCCACGCCTAAATCTGGATTGTCATAAAAGTACTCGAGGTAATCTTCCGGAGCTAAAAATTCACCATTGATGTTAACATCTTGTGGACAGTCTGCTTGATACATTTCCATGATGCAATAAGCATCACAAGAATTCAAACTCAAATAAACCATGACGGGATGAAAACTAAGGTCTGCACATAATCCTATTGTTTCTTCAAAACATGGACCTACTTCTATGCCATTGATGATTTGATTGCCTTCAGGGTCTTCCATAGAGAAATCACCATCTTCATCTTCAAGACAAGCTTGAAAAGAACATGCACAAAATAATAGTAGGATGAATCGAATAACCATGGAAGAAAAGTTCATAAATATTACTTTGTTTTAAAACGTAATAAGTAAAGTAAAAATTTCAATAGAAATTAATGTTATTCAATGGTTTAAATTTGGGGCGTGATTAATTTTTTTGCTATAATGCTTTGCAATTTAAGAATCTTATAGATATGAAAAAACTGTTTCTAGTAATAGCTCTGATTTTTACTGGTGCCTGCCTTTATTTAAACTTTAATTTGATTAAAGCAGGCAATAGGGTTAAAGTACAGAAAGAAAATTATGCGGATATCTTAAATTTCAAAAAGCGATTTCTTGATCCTAATGAATGGTTAGGAGATGAAGCAGAGCAACAGAAATTGGCTTCCGCCAAAAAGATTAGTGAGAAGGTGGAGCGCAATCAGAAGAAAGGGAAGAATTATTTGTGGATATTGTTGGGACTTCATGTATTGTTCTTGGGATTTGTCATGTACACTTATCCATTGTATAAGAAATACTTAATCCTTGGAATTTTAATCTCCGCTCTAGCCTGTCTTCATGTGGGCCTCATGTATCCTATGTTGGAGATCACCGCTTTTGAAAAAAACCTGGACATCGGAGAGTTACCAATTAAAACCACGGTCATGGGTTTTAAGGTAGATCTCAATGTCGCTCAGAAGTTTGAAGGAGACATGATCTTCTATTACCAAAGTAAATCTGTCTTAGAGTTGGTCCAAGTCTTATTTGAACAAAAGAATTGGTTGGTAGCTATATCTATACTTGCTTTTAGTATTC
>CALDYJ010000070.1 GCA_937941095.1 uncultured Saprospiraceae bacterium
GTTGACTTAACCACTCTCATCGACGATGCCGATTCAGATGTAACGAATGAGATTCAAGACATCTCTACTGATGGTACTTCTGGTAACATCACTTTAAGCGATGGATCAACTTTAAACTTAAATGTCGATGATGCCGATTCGAATGCTACTAATGAATTACAAGACTGGTCTAACCTACCGGGCATTCCAGCTGACATTGCTGACGGTGATGATGTAGACGATGCAGATGCGGATCCTACTAATGAATTACAAAACTGGTCTAACCTACCTGGCATTCCAGCTGACATTGCTGACGGTGATGATGTAGACGATGCAGATGCGGATCCTACTAATGAATTACAAGACTGGTCTAACCTACCTGGTATTCCGGCTGACATTGCTGATGGTGATGATGTAGACGATGCAGATGCGGATCCTACTAATGAATTACAAGAAATAAAATCAAGTGATAGTAGCATAACCGTAACAAAAACAGGAAATGACTACGATCTAACTGTTACAAGTGGAATATTTGCAGCAGGAAAAATAGATGGCAATGGAAATTCGATTAAAATTTTAAATGCTAAATCAGGAAGAATTAGTGCGGGTAACTATGAAATTAAATTTGCTGTTCCTGCTCCTGACAAAGATTACATCATTCAATTGACTCAGCCAGATAGAAATGGTGCGGGGAACGATGATCCCGGGATAACTTATTACGATCAAACCATTAATGGTTTCAAAGTTAATATAGGTGATAATGATGACGGTGCTGGGGATAGAGATGATTATGATTCTGAATTTATGTTTACCATTATAATTTTTTAGAAAAACAAAACGTAGACATGAATAGATTTTTAAGTGCAATAATTTTTCTTTTTTATTTTAATGCAATCCTTGCACAAGAAGGATTGTATAATGGTGATGTCTTATTTATAGAGAGAAGCCAAGTAGTTTATGTTGGAGGAGATTTTAATAATGATCATGAATTTTTTGAGAATAATGGAGAATTTACCTTAATCGGAGATTTAGAAAATTTAAAGCCCATTGATGAAGAAGGATCAGGCACTTTTTTATTAAAAGGTACGCAGAGTCAAAATGTTGATTTACAACAAGAATTCAAAACCATGAATTTTGAAATAGATAATCCCTTTGGAGCTGTATTTTTGGGTAAAGATGATTTAGCTGTGTTTGGTGATTTTGATTTTACGAATGGCATCCTTTATACTAATTCAGCAAGTTTGACAAAGTTTAAAGCAAATTCAATTCATTTTTATGCTTCTGATTTTAGTCATATTGATGGACCTTGTATAAAAGAAGGTGATACCCAATTCTCATTTCCAATTGGAAAGAAGAGCACATTGAGGCCATTGAGAATTTCAGAAACCAATACATCAACTTCTTTTCTTGCTGAATATTTTCGAGAAAGCTACTCAGAGTTGGAAAATGATCAAACCTTAAATAATGTAAGTGATTATGAATATTGGAATTTTGAAAAAATATTTGGAGAAGATGATCCAACATTAACTTTGGTATGGGATGAAAATAGTTTTGTAGAATACATTGAACAGGATCTTCGAATAGCTTATTTTAATCCACCCAGATGGACAGATGTTAATTCGTCAAGCAATTTACCAGAACAATTAAGTACTGATATAACTTCAATTGAAAAGATAAGCTCTTATGGTGATTTTACTTTTGGGAGCAATAATGAAAGAACACAATTACATGATGGCTTTCAAATATTTAATGTCAACAAAAATGAGTGTTATGTGAGTTTGGATTGGAAATCTATAGAAAGGGCTAGCTCAGTTATTAGGTATGAAATTTATAGAAAACGAGGAAATGAAAATTTTGAGCTTATTGAAAGTATTCCAGCAAATAATACTTCAAGCATTGAAAGCTATACATATTTAGATGAAAATGTTGATCCTGAGTTTATTTATGTTTATAAACTCATTAGTATTTTACCGAATGAAAGAACTATTTCAAGTGAAGAAAGAATAATTAAAACATCATGCGAAGATCTTTCGATTTATCTTTATCCTAACCCAATTATCCCTGGAAGAAATTTGACCATCCATGTAGAATCAGACATAAAGAAAAGGATGCCAATAGCTGTTGTTGATGAATTAGGAAGAATACTTCACGAAGAAGAACTTTTAATTGACCATGGATCAAATGAATTTGTTATCAATGTAGAAAGATGGGGAATGGCTGAATATTACATATGGACTCCTCAAGATAAAGACATAGAAACTTTAGAATTTCAAATAATAAGGTAAAAATCAAAATAGATTTAAAAGAAAAGAATAAAAAAGTGCTTATCTTCACGGTGCAAAATATAATTGCCAACAAAAATTCAAATTTAATATTGGATTTATACTAGAGATTAGCAAAAAAAAAAAAGGATTCAATACGAATCCCTTTTTTCTTTTTCCAAACCATGTAAGAATCTTTTAGTTCTTTAGGAATTTAAATGATCTAGACTTATTTTCTACTGAATTAAAGATAGTGAGGTAGTACATACCATTATTTAAATTCGATACATCAAATGTACCATCAGTTATGTTATTAAAAGTGGCAACTTGTCTGCCCAAAACATTTTGAACGATCACAAAATCTACATTTTCGATGTTCGTTATGTTTAAATTTTCTTGTACTGGATTTGGGTAGATGCTTGATTCAGCGAAAAATAATTCATCCACACCCACTACGTTTTGACATTCAGGATCATTGATTTTGACTTCAGCTGTAGCAGCTGAAATGATTACATCAGGATCATCAATCATAGAAAAAGCAAGTGTTATTTCACAACAACCAGAAGCTCCTTTTGGCTGAACGTGTAATGCAAAGTCGTAACTTTCACCTGGTCCTAATTCAGAAGGAATGTTAGGTGCACTACCAGGATTTATGTTAGAAAGTACTCCAGGTAGATAGCAGTTATTATTGTCACAACCTACATATACCCAATCTCCCATACAATTTTCAGCTGGCATAATGGTCCATTTTAAAGCAACTGATTCTGTACCAGTATTTTCAACATGAACATCCATTGGAATATCAGTCCAATCATCTGCTAAATCTATATCCGTAAAATTTGGATCAGTTTTTAATTCTGTCACAATTTGGCTGTAAGCAAAATTGCTTAGTAAAATAAAAGTAAGAAGTGTAAAAACTGATTTCATATCTAAAAATTTAAGTAATTGATTTTGAAAGTCTAAAATAATCAAATTAGAGGATAAAAGTCAATAAAAAGTCGATTTTAAGACTAAAACACATTGAAATGTAGTGTGAAAGGCGAAATAAGTCAAAATTCAAGCACTTAAGCTTGTTTTTACTTCATTCTCAGCCATCCAGCGATACTTCCATCTGCAATAAAGTACATTTCATCCTTGAGGACCAAATCTATTTCTATTCTAGTAGCTGTACCCACATTTTGTTGAACTATCTCTATTTTATTGTCTTTCACTTTGCTGACAATAGCAACATGTCCATATTTTCCTCCCCATATTAGAATATCATCTATTCGAGGTTTAGATTTTGAAGGATTTGTAAATTGGATAAGGCCTTTATCCCTGTTGAAAGCTCCGTCAGGAAGCTTCATGTTAAAATATTGACTTGCATGCCCCCAAACGTTTGTCATTCTGTGTTTCAATTTTAAGTAATAGTACCTTTTTACAAATTCAACACATTGATATTTTTTTCCACAATTGTAATCGTCAATAATGGTTCTTCCATGAGACTTCAAAACATCTCCGTTGTAATAAATTTTAACATCATTATGCTCATCAATAGCCTCTCCAATTGTAGGTTCTCTATATTCAATGATGTTATTTGAATCACTTGGTGAGTTAGCACAAGAGAATAAAGCTAAGAAGAGAAAAAGTGAGGATAATTTAAAAGACATCTTTTTTGCTATTCATAGAGATTTCCAACAATTAAACGTCCATGATATTCCTGAACATTCAAAAGATCATGAAAAGTTACAACATTTTCGTTTGTTATTTTACCCGCTGGAATTAAGGAAATATCTTGTCCACATTTCAACTTCATTTCTTTTAAAGTATTTAATCCTTCCTCAGCTGTAGCATGTCCTCCTGAACTTAAAATGCTCACTACGTTTGGAATGTCCTTTAAGCCTTCAATCGCTACCAAAGGATCTGAAGTGACATCAATAGCCTTATGAAAAGTAAATTTAATCTCTGGGCAGAGGTGACAAAGCATCTTCATTCTGAGGTAATCAAGATCTGAGGTTCTTGTAACAATTCCTGTGACCACTTCTTTTACACCAAGTTCTTGAAAAGCATACAGCTGCTTTTTCATTAGTTCAAACTCATCATTATAATAAGTAAAGTCTCCTGGTCGAGGCCTTAGCATAACTTTGACAGGAATATTTATTTCAGCTAATACTTTTTTGATTAAATCTTCAGATGGACTTAAACCCCCTTCTTCTAGATTAGCGCATAGCTCTAAACGATGTGCACCTTTTTTTTCTGCAATTTTGCATTGCTCAAAAGTCTCTACACAAGCTTCTAGCAAAACATTATTAAATGGTATTTTAGACATAGCACTAAAGATACCTAATTCATTAAATTAGTAAAAACAATACTATGCATTAACAAGAAAAGAATCTACCTAATTAGAGTCACATTTCCTTTCATTTGAATGGTGTTGCAATTTTGAATATTTACTTCAATAAAATAAGCATAAACTTCGGCAGGTGAAGGAATGTTTTCTTTTCTTCCATCCCAACCTTGGCTTGGGGTCTCATTATTATAAATCAGTTCTCCCCAACGATTAAAGATTTTAAAAGTAACAACCTCCATAAATTCTTGAAATTCTTCTTCGACAACAATATTGAAAAAATCATTTCTCCCATCATTGTTGGGACTAAATACGTTAGGGAATAAACCAAATTCAGCTAATGCAGCTAAAGTAATTTCTTGACTAAATTCATCGGTGCAGAATTGTTCTGCATCTGTGGCTATCAAAGTAACTGTGTAATTGCCTGTATTACCATAATTATGATTTGGGTTTTCTTCGTTTGAAGTATTACCATCTCCAAATTGCCAAACATAGCTTGCTGCACCTTCTGAGTTATTTTCAAAACTTGCCAATCCTTCGCAATAACCTAAAGCTACACCTTCGAAGTCTGCTTTAACGTCGCCTATATTAATCGGAATACAATTGAAAAATTCACAACCCGTATCTTCTGAGGAAAGCACTACACAAGCTTCAAACTCTCCATCTTCAGGAAATTGATCAAATACATGACTAACAGGATTTTCATTTCCACTAAGAGTATTTCCATCTCCAAAATCCCAAACCCAAGAACTAACGTCAATGGTATCTGATAAAGTAAAAGTAACTTCTTCGCCAACACATATTTCAGTTTTATCTGCTTCAATAAATCCTTCAGGTCCAACAAGCGTAAAACTTTGAGTAGTAGCACTTTCACAACCAAGAACATTATTAGTCAAGGTCACTTCATATGTTCCTCTTCCGTAAGAAAAAACTGGATTGTGTAAAAATGATTGTGAACCTTCGCCAAAGCTCCATAAAAAATTTGTTGCTGCAGTTGAATCCGTCCCATTGGTAAATTCAATTATTTGTGGATGACACAAAGGAGAAATCCCATCAACATTGGTAGTGAAATTTGCTTGTGATAAATCTGCTACTAAAAAATCTATGGTATCCATTCCTATGCATCCACTTTGAGCTTCAGTATAAGTTAATATGATTTGAAAATTTCCAGCCTCATTATAAGTATACATAGGGTTTATTCCTTCTATGGTTTCTCCGTTGCCCATGTCCCATGAGAAATCCAAATAAGAACCTTGTTCTTTGAAATCAGTTGCTAGTAATTCAAAAGGAGTGCCCGTGCAGATTCCATCTAAGGGATCAATGATTTCAGAATCAATCTCATAAGTCCGGATGATTTTTACTGCTTGGGCTTTGCAACCAACGGCATTTTCTATTTCTAATACAATGGTGTAAAATGATGTATCTATCATATCATAAGTGAAGGTTGGATTTTGAACATTAGCAGTTGCATTTGGATCGTCAATTCCAAAATCCCAATTCCAACTTACAATGCTTGTATCACTAAAACTCAAATCCATGAATTGAATCTCTCCTCCTTCGCAGAAGAAATCTACGCTCTGATCAAAATTTGCTGTTATCCCATATGAACTAACAGTCTTTGTAATCGTATCTCTACAACCGTTTACATCTCTTGCTATTAATGTAACTTCAGATTCACCCGCAGGCAAAAGTTGTCGGATGAAGGGTGAGCCAATTGTCCTTGGTCTGGTTTCTGGAAAGAGCCAAGTATAGGCATTCTGACAATTTCCGTCTACATTCTCTGATGTCGAAGCATCAAAAAGTATAGGAGATTTGTCGCACAAAACATCAGGAACCGTAAATTCAGCTTTGACGTCTCTTATCTTTATTAATTTTTGAGAAAAATGAGGATCGCACATGCTCGGTTCGTTTTCCACTTCCAGCGTAATCAAATAATCTCCTGAAGCTGGAAATCTAAAAGAAGTGATTGAATCAGTCGACATTCCAAGACCATCAAAATTCCACAAAACCCTTGTGGCTCCTTGTCCTTTGTTTCTAAAGTGTACCAAGGTGGGATCCGAACAATCAAACTCATATCCGATTAAAGAGTTAGCTCCATTCACAACCAATAAATCTAATGGACCAACCAGACCTTGACAAGGACCGGTGGGGATAACATAATTTAATTCATAAACCCCAGGCTCTGCATTTATTGTAAAGATGGCAGAATCATCCAACCAACAATGACTAAATGAAAGGTCTTTTATTTCCACTTGCCAACCATCAATTGGTATTTCTGTTCCAATCGGCATTTCTATTTTAAATTCATCTCCGATGCAAAATCCTCTTTCAGGGCCTCCTAATTCTATTCCTAAATTTGGGAGAACCCTTATCCAAGTACAAACAGATGTGTCTCGACAACCTGCAGAATTTTCAATATCTAGTTTTACACAATATGTTCCTGGTTCTGTAAAAGTATATTCATGTTGCAATGAATTTGAATAGGAGGCCTCGTCACCATTGCCAAAAGTATAATGCCAGTTGATGATTGTTTCATAAGATTCACTTAAATCCTCAAACTTGACCTCCAATGGAGCACAACCCACTATCACATCAGGTAAGAAAATTGCATCGGGAATTCGTTGGATGAATCTATTTACGATGGTATCTGTACATCCGTTTTCTGTTTCAACAATTAGTTCAACACTAATAAGATTTTCAAAATGGAGGTAAAAAGAATCTCTAGGAGGATCATCGTAAGTAAAAGTACTTTGACTTCCATCTTCCACACCATTCCATGTGTAAGTTTTGTAATCATCATTAATGGCGTCTAAGGAGACGGTTATTGGATCTGCACATGAGATTTCTGGGTCTATGGTAAAGCCAGCATAGGGTTCTTCTATTGTAATTTGAAAGCTTGTATCAGAGGCACAATTTTCATCAAAGTAAGCTGTTAAGTTGAATGTGTATACTCCCCCTTCATCTATTCGGATTAAAGGTTCATCTGTAATTGATTCCTTGTCTTGAAGGGCCACTCCTTTTGGCAAATCCCAGTCTAAAAATTCAGCAAAAATATTATGAGCTAAAACTATACTATCTTTTTGACAAGCTATGCTTGGAACATCAAGTTCTAGTGGTGGTGACCCCACCAAGACAGTGTCTTTAAAAGTTGAAGAA
>CALDYJ010000071.1 GCA_937941095.1 uncultured Saprospiraceae bacterium
GCTTTTGAATATTGATGTCTAATGGCGTGCATACCATCCCTAAGCGTCACGTCTTGTAAGTATATTTTTTTAGGCATAATTTTTCATTAATGAACAAATTTTATCTCCACAAGCTCTTGCTGCGGAGGTCATAATGTCTAAATTTCCTGCATAAGCAGGTAAGTAATGTCCAGCACCAACTACTTTTAGATAAACAGATGTTTTCAAACCATGTCTTAAACCTAAACCTTCAATGTATACGGGTTTATCTTCTGGAACATCATCAAATTGAACTTCTTGATGCAATTGATAGCCAGGTACATATTTTTGAACTTCAGAAACCATTCGGTGGATGCTTTCTTTAATCGATTCTCGATCTGCTTGCTCACTTAAAGTAAAGACCGTGTCTCTCATAACCAATGGAGGTTCAGCAGGATTCAAAATAATTATAGCCTTACCTTTTTTAGCACCACCTACTTTCTCGATGGCTTCAGCGGTGGTTTCCGTAAATTCATCAATATTTGCCCGAGTACCAGGACCAGCAGATTTACTGGAAATAGAAGCAACGATTTCTCCATAATGGACAGGTGCAATTTGATTAACGGCGGCTACTATCGGAATTGTTGCTTGGCCTCCACAAGTGACCATGTTTACATTTGGAACATCAATGTTTGAATCAAAGTTAACTGGCGGAATTAAGTATGGACCTATCGCTGCAGGGGTGAGATCGATCATTTTTTTATCTGCAAATGCTTTCACTTTTTCCCAATTGTATAAATGTGCTTTTGCTGAAGTTGCATCAAAAATAAGCTTTATATCCTTCCATTCATTCATAGCAATCAAACCATCTATGCCTTCATGACAAGTAGTGACACCCATCCTTTTGGCCCGAGCCAATCCATCAGACAAGGGATCAATGCCTACCATAACAGCCATCTCCATTTGATTAGATAGCCTTAAGATCTTTATCATTAAATCTGTTCCGATATTACCTGATCCTATTATTGCGATTTTGGTTTTATTCATAAATATTTTGTCTTAAAATGAAGCTTTGTTTTATTGGCTTATAGCAAGCTATTTTATCTCAATATAGAAAGCAAACTTGCTTTTTCCTTTTTAAATTAGACAATTTCCCTAAATTGGAAGCTAAAGCCCATCGATCAAGATTTGTCCAAAATAGAATTTTGCATAAAATAAACATAGATAAATACTATTTCATGAGCATTTTCTTCAAAAGAAGAGGCTCAGATCTTTGCATGATCTTTACGCTGTTGATCTACTTATTCAGTAATTCTATTACCGTCAAGGCCCAAAATACTAATGATAAAGCTCAAATTAAAATCTATGGTTTTGAAGAGGGTTTAAGTCATCGAAACACTTTTAAGGTAACTCAGGATTCATTAGGCTATATATGGGCGGGAACTATAAATGGTCTAAATAGATTTGATACCGAAACTTTTCTTAAATATAATTCTGGTGATGCAAAACTTGGTTTCCCTGGAGATTATGTTTCTGATATGATGTTCATAAATGATAGTACCATTATTTTGTCTTTTCCAGGTCAATTAATCCGATATAGCATTATTGCTAATACAAGTAGTCTAGTCTTAGACTTAAACAATCCAGGTCAATCCTCGAGCATTGTTTATCAATCTTTATATGTAGACCGCAATGGAACACTTTGGTGTTTTGCTTACAACAATAAAAACGGAACATCTATTTTAAAAAAAATTAATAGGGATGGAGAATTAGTGGATGTAAAAAAGTGCGTTGGGATATTTCTTAAAAGGAGTATTTGTGAATTTGGAGAACATATTTTTTACACACATGATAACAATATAATCAAAGAGATTGATAAGAATGGAACGCATCTAAAAGATCATGTACTGCTTGATTTTATAGGCTTGCAACCTAGAGTATGGGTTACGAAAATATATAGCAATTCGAAGAAAGAACTATGGGCTTTAACAGACAATGGGCATTTATACAAACTTAACAAAAACCAAAATAGATTTAAGAAAATTGTGATTTCAGACTTGGAAAATACTCCAGATTATAATTTTCTTCATGTGGATTCGGAGGGCTCGAACATATGGATTGGTGGCAATGGCAAACTATGCTCTTACAACATTAATGAAAATACTTTGATTGACTTTAATAGTCAGATCCAAGATCTTATAAAGTATAAAATTAATTATCGCGATGTATTTATTGACAAAACAGGAATAATTTGGATAGCTTCAGATTTTGGGCTTATCAAATTAGTCTTGCTAAATCCTTTATTCAAAACTTTTTTATCCGAAAGTAATGAACATTGTCACGAAACGAATTGTAGCATACGAGGTATTACTGGTAACGGAAATGGAACAATCTATTTCAGTTATTATAATTCAATTCACGCTTTAAATACGAGAACTGGTGCACTAAATCCTATTTTTTCGAATCAACATTTTTTTAATCCGCCATTTGGTTTGGTTCATCACAATGGTAAACTTTGGACTGGCAATGGAAGAAGAATAGATTTGAAAAGAAATAGAATTGATACCATCTTACAAATGCCTGCAACAGACCTTGGGGACGTGATGGTAGATGATAGAAAGCTTGTTTGGTTTGCATATCACAATACCATTGCTTATTATGATGAAGCAACTGATCGACTTACTTATTATAAAGATAAGACTTCTCAACTTGATGCTTTTAATCTTGAATCATCTTACATTTTTCAAGGAAGTAATCAAGAGACCTTTTGGTTAGGCACATTGGACCATGGAATTTTTCATTTGCACAAAGCTGATGGATTTTTGGCACATTATCACAGCAGGGGAGTCGGCCCATTTTTTATTCCTAACAATAAAATAAATGGAATATATGAAGATAACGAAAGCAATATTTGGTTTGCTTCTGGAAAGGGTTTAGGTAAAATTTCGACAAAGGAAAATAAAATAGCAGTCTACGGAAAGGGCAGTGGTATTTCAAATGAATTTATTAATGGCATTCTTTCAGAAGGTGATACTGTAATTTGGGTGAGCACGGATCTTGGAATTTCAAGATTCAGCATCAATGAAGAAAGTTTCATTAATTTCACTAAAGATGATGGCCTTTCCGGCAATGAATTCAACCGAATTTCTTTTTACAAAGACCATCAAAACGTTATGTATTTTGGTGGCCTTCACGGAGTCAATTCATTTATCCCTGGAAAACATTTACTTAAACAAAAGAAAGACATTGAAGGAAGCATATTATTAAGTTCATTTTCAAAGCTAGATGGCCAAACGGATAGTTTAGTAAATTTAAAATTTGGATTTCGCAATCAAGATAAAATCTCTCTTCATTGGAAAGATAAGTTCTTCACTTTCCAGTTTGCACTTGCCAATTACGCTAATCCTAGTGCACATACCTACAGTTACAAACTTGATGGCTTTGATAAAGAGTGGTCAAAAGCATCAAGTTATAACATAGCTAGGTATAACAATGTACCTCATGGAGATTATGTATTTAGAGTGAGAGCGAAATCTGGGAATAGAGATTGGAATGAGGAAGAATTATCAATAGCTGTCAAAGTTAATAAAGCATTTTTTAAGACTTGGTGGTTTATCGGCTTATCCATCATCGGCATCATAGCCACTTTTTTAGCAATTAGTCAATACAGGTTAAACCAAGCCAACAAAAGAGAATTGGAACTCCGCCAAAAAGTAAGAGATCGTACAAATGAATTGGAAATTGAAGTAAAAAAATCTGATGATCTACTCTTAAACATCTTGCCAGCAAATATTGCAGAAGAATTAAAAACAAATGGCGCAGTTAAAGCAAAAAGACATGAATCTGTTACTGTATTTTTATCTGACTTTATAGGCTTTACTAAAGTAAGTCAGCAATTAGAGCCAGAAGAACTAGTACATGAAATTGATTTCTATTTTAGCGAATTTGATAGCATTGTTGAGAAGCATTGTTTGGAAAAGATAAAAACAATAGGAGACGCATACATGTGCGTCGGGGGCATTTCTAACAGGAAAGAAGAAAGCGCAAAAAATGTTGTCTTGGCAGCTTTAGAAATCCAGGAATTCATTAAAAAGACCACCAAAGAAAGATTAAAAAGCAATATCCCACATTTCGAAACAAGAATAGGCATTCATACAGGTCCTGTCGTATCTGGAGTAGTTGGAATCAAGAAGTTTGCTTATGACATTTGGGGCGATACAGTAAATATTGCTGCAAGATTAGAAGATAAAGGAGAAAAGGGGAAGGTGAACATCTCTCGTACTACCTATGAATTAATTAAAAATGAATTTGAATTTGAAAAGCGTGGCAAAGTGAAGATTAAACACAATGAAGAGATGGATATGTTTTTTGTGGAAAAACAACGCATAAACCTGTAAATTGAGCGCTTAATTTAATAATGTGATTTCAGCAAAGAATATATACATCAAATATGGTGATCGAGTTTTACTCAATCACTTAAATTTTACCATCAAAAATAACGACAAGGTTGGTTTAGTTGGGAGAAATGGAGCAGGGAAATCAACCATACTTAAGGTATTAGCTGGTCAAATAAGTCCAGATGAAGGATCCCTCGAATTTCCAAGCGATGCCAGTACCGGTCTGTTAAAACAAGAAATCGAACAAAGCAATGACTTAAATGTATTTGATGAAGCTTTAAGGGCTTTTGAAGCGATGGAGAGCATCAAAAAGGAGATTGCTAGCATTAATGAGCAGATCATAAATAGAGAAGATTACGAAAGTGAAGCTTATCAAGTGCTTCTCACTAATTTTTCAGACCTCAATGATCGTTTTCAACTATTAGGTGGCGAAGACTACAAATCACATACTGAAAAGATTTTAAAAGGATTAGGCTTTAAAGAAGAAGATTTTGTAAAGCCATTATCTGCTTTGAGTGGAGGTTGGCGAATGAGGGTAGAACTTGCTAAAATACTTTTACAAAAGCCCGATTATCTTTTTCTAGATGAACCTACTAACCATTTAGATATTGAGTCAATCATATGGTTCGAAGAGTTTTTAAAAAACTATCACGGAGCATTTGTTCTCATTTCTCACGACAAAAAATTTTTAGACAATACTACTAATCGAACCATAGAAATTGAATTAGGTAATCTATATGATTACAAAATGCCCTATAGTAAATACTTAGAAGAACGTATCATCAGGAAGGAACAACAAATGTCAGCGTTCAAAAATCAACAAAGAGACATTGAGCATAAAGAAAAGATTATTAAAAAATTTATGGCGAAAGCTAATAAAACTAAAATGGCTCAATCCATGCAAAAGCAACTCAATAAAATCGATAGAGTGGCTGTAGATGTTTCAGATACGCATGTAATGAAATTAAGATTTCCATCTGCAGAAAGATGCGGAGAAATTGTATTTAAAGGAAAAAAATTGAACAAAACGTATGGAGAAAACAAAGTCCTTCATGACGTTGATGTCCAAATAGAAAGAGGAGAAAGAGTCGCATTTATTGGCCAAAACGGCCAAGGAAAAACAACCTTAGCAAAAATTATTGTAGAAGCTTTAGAACCTACAAGTGGTGACCTTAACTTAGGCCATAATGTTACAGTTGGATATTATGCACAAGATCAATCCGATACCTTAGATGCAAAAAAGACAGTCTTGGAAGTTATGGAAGACCATTCTCCAGAAAACATGCGAACCAAATTAAGAAGTATATTAGGTAGCTTTATGTTTTCTAATGAAGATGTAGAGAAAAAAGTATCCGTACTTTCTGGAGGGGAAAGAGCTCGTTTAGCAATGGCCTGTATGCTGTTAAGGTCTTTTAATTTATTAGTACTAGATGAGCCTACTAATCATCTAGACATCCTGTCTAAAGATGTGCTCAAAGAAGCTTTGATGGCCTACGATGGGACCCTATTAATTGTTTCTCACGATAGAGATTTTCTTGAAGGCCTTACGAATAGAACGCTAGAATTCAAAGACAGAAAAACCCATATCCATCTTGGTGATGTTAATGAATTTTTGGAAAAAAGAAAGATAGAGGATATGCGCTTGCTGGGTAAAAAATCGAACCTAGATCAAGACCAAAAAAAGGGTGATCAACAAAGTAGTAATGCTAATTACAAAGAACGAAAAAAGGTACAAAGAGAAATTTCTAATGCCGAGAAAAAAATTGAAAAGCTAGAAGCGAAAATTCAAGATTTTGAACAAACAATGGCAGATCCTGCTTTTTACCAAAGTGATACACTAGAACAAACCACTAACGAATACAATAAAACTCGAAAATTGCTTAACGAACAAATGAGCATATGGGAGAAAGCCTTAGCCGAAATGGATAAATTGCAATAAGTCTGTCATATATTTATAGTTCATCAAACTTTAGTCGCTAAAACCCATTTAAACCATTATGGATAAACTAATCATTACAGCATGACTTCCTTTAATGCGATTTTGGAATTGATTAAGCTTGAGCTCAAGATGGAGTGGAGGATGAAGTATGCCATAGCTGGAGCAATCCTATATGTCGTCACCACTGTTTTTGTGCTTTATACAAGCATACAAAATGAAGAAAGCACTCCTTGGAATGCTTTATATTGGATGCTCGCTTTATTTATTGCTGTCAATGCCATCACTAAAAGTTTTGCTTTAAATAAAAGTGGGGCACATTTATACCTCTATCAATTGGCAAGCCCCATCCAAATTATTATTGCCAAAACGATATACAATCTATGTTTAGTATTCCTCTTATTGCTTGTATCTTTTGGTGTATTTAGCTTGTTTCTTGGGAACCCAATCGAGCAGATTGGATTATTTATAATTACACTGTTTTTAGGATCAATGGGTTTATCCTTAGTCTTAACTTTTGTAAGTGCAATCAGTAGTAAAACTGCTAATAGTGGCGTTTTTATGGCAATTCTAGGATTCCCGTTAATCATTCCAATATTTTTAAGTCTAATAAAACTTACCACAATTACTTTGCAATCTGAAGCCGGAGAATATTTAAGTGATATTAGCGTATTAATAGCGATTGATGTAATTTTGTTTGGCTTTGTAATTATTTTATTTCCTTATTTGTGGCGTGATTAAAAAGTAGTAATGAAAAACCATTGGTGGAAAATTTTAGCTGTTTTGCTTTTGCTTTATGCAATCATAATGGGATTATTCGTTCCACTCAAATCTGGAATTTTAGGTCTGACCCCAAGAGAATTTAAGACTGATCAAAAAATAACTACCCATGTAAAAACCTACAATACTGATTTTACAAAAGGCGTGGATGGTTCTTCGATCGCTTATATAAAAATCAATGATAAATTTAAACTGTATGCTGATCTAGTAAAAGTAGTCGATAAAAATACTTTAGCCTTAGATTTTACTTTACCGGCACTCTTGCCTAGCATTCAAAAAAAATGGCCCTATACTATTGTAGTAAACGATAAAAAACACGGTGCATTTGTCAGACCAGATGCAATTGTTTTGGAACAAGCAGCATTAAACCTAGATGCCGCGATTAGCAATTGGCCTAAACAAATCGAAAAACAGTTATTATTTCCGGATGAACTTAATTTTCCTTTTAGACCAATTTTATACGAATCTATTAGGAATACTTTTTACCATGTACCATTATGGTTTGGAATGGTTTTTCTTCTTTTTGGATCAGTAATCTACAGCATTAAATACCTAAGAAAGCCTAATCATAACTTTGATTATCGGGCAAAATCGCTTACATCAATAGCTGTCCTTTATGGAATGCTTGGTTGTGTAACTGGAGCTATTTGGGCAAAAGGCACTTGGGGAACATGGTGGACCTTTGAAGAAATCAAATTAAACGTTTCCGCTGTAGCCATGCTAATCTATATTGCTTACTTCATCTTAAGGTCTGCTTTAGTCGATGAAGAGCAAAGAGCAAGAGTTTCAGCAGTGTATAGCATTTTTGCCTTTGTTGCCGTTGTTTTGTTGCTTTTTGTAGTGCCAAGGATTGCCACCAACAGCTTGCACCCAGGGAATGGTGGAAATCCAGGATTTGGAGGAGAAGACTTAGACAATACCTTGAGAATGGTATTTTATCCAGCTATTATAGGTTGGGCTTTGCTTGGTTTTTGGTTAGGGCAATTACATTATAGATATTCAATATTGGCGGAAAGACTAAATGACGAATTTGAATAAAATAAAATTAGAAAATTGATCTCAATGTTAGATAAAATTGCGACTTTTGCCAGCAAAGTAGGAAATCCTAAGATTATTGTTTTAGCCTTTTCGCTACTTGTAATAGACAATGGTCTATTTGCTCAAAACAACATTTCTTTCCATACTAATGGAAAAATCTATTTGGTAATAGGTGTGTTAGCAGCTATTTTCATTGGAATAATAGGTTTTTTAGTTTATTTGGAACGAAAGCTTAATAAATTAGAAAAACAAATTAATAACAATGAGTGATTTTCTAGGAAGTGTAAATCAAAACTTCGACAAAGCAGCTGCTCATACAGGTCTAAAAAAAGGCTTGTTGGATCAAATTAAAGCATGTAATTCAGTTTACCAAATGCGTTTTCCAGTGCTAATAGGAAAAGAATACCAAGTAATTGAAGCCTACAGAGCACAACATTCTCATCACAGACTGCCTACTAAAGGTGGCATCAGATTTAGCCATAAGGTAGATCAAGATGAAGTAGTTGCATTAGCTACATTGATGACTTATAAATGTGCCATCGTTGATGTTCCTTTTGGTGGAGCAAAAGGCGGTGTTTGTGTAAGTACAAGAGAATATAATGAAGAACAACTAGAAAGAATTACCAGGAGGTATACCATGGAATTAATTAGAAAAAATTTCATCGGTCCTGGCATTGATGTACCTGCTCCCGATTATGGAACAGGACCTCGAGAAATGGCTTGGATTCTTGACACTTATTTAACTATGAAAGGTGGAGAATTGGATGCTGCCGGTTGTGTAACAGGTAAACCAGTAAATCAATACGGAATAAGAGGTAGAACAGAAGCTACTGGTAGAGGTGTATTTTATGCGCTAAAGGAAGCTTGTAGTTTCGAAGATGATATGAAAGCTTTAGGTTTAAAAACTGGTTTAGAAGGTAAAACTGTAGCAGTACAAGGATTAGGGAATGTAGGATATTATGCTGCCTCAATATGTCAAAATGAGGGTGGCTGTAAGATCATCTCAGTGGCTGAATATGAAGGTGCTATTTATAATGAAAACGGCATTGACATTGAGAAATTAATGAAGTACAGAAAAAAGAAAGGAAGTATTATGGGGTTCCCTGGTACTAAGAAGATGAAATCTAGAAAAGATGTACTTACCGTAAAATGCGATATTTTAATACCTGCTGCATTAGAGAATCAGATTACAATGGGCAATGCTAAATCTGTAAAGGCTAAGATCGTTGCAGAAGCGGCAAATGGTCCTGTTACCGCAGATGCTGCAGCACATTTGGTTAAAAAAGGAATTATGGTGATACCAGATATGTACATAAATGCAGGTGGTGTTACTGTTTCTTATTTTGAATGGTTGAAAAACTTATCTCATATGAGATTTGGTAGAATGGAAAAAAGATTTGATCAAAACAGGTATGTGAACCTTATGAACCAGCTTGAAAAGATGACTGGAAAAAAGGCTACCAATAAAGAAATGGCTTTTTTAACGAGAGGAGCGGATGAAATTGATTTGGTAAGATCAGGTTTAGAAGAAACAATGATCACAGCGTATCATGAAATAAGGAGTGTCTTAAAAAGAAAGAAAAAGATCACCGATTTAAGGACTGCAGCATTTGTGGTTGCCATCAACAAAATCGCCTCTGATTATAATTCTTTAGGTGTTTGGCCATAAAGCATTTCTTAAAAGAATACATAAAAACCGCGCAATTCCTTAATTGCGCGGTTTTTTTAATCTACCAAATAATATTTAAGCTTAAACCCTGTAGTAAGTCTGAAATAAAATAAAAAAAGGTATTTAGCCTATATCGGAGTACAATATTTTTTTATATCTTGCCACCTTAATATAAAAACATAATTAATACACCCTATATAATGGCGGAAAAACTAGACAAAATAGACTTACATATCTTAAAGCTTCTTCAACAAAATAGTAAGATTACCAATTTGGATCTTTCCAAGAAGATTGGTCTATCACCCGCTCCAACTTTGGAAAGAGTTAAGAAGCTAGAATCTACAGGAGTTATTCAAAGCTATCATGCAGTGGTAGCACCAACAACCATTGGATTAAATGTAAAAACATTTGTATTGGTTTCTTTAGCTTGGCAAAAAGAAAATGCACTTAATGATTTTTTGGAAAAGATAAAAGGTATAGAAGAAATTACAGAATGTTACATCATTACTGGTGAAGCAGATTTCTTAATCAAAATTGTGTGTAAAGACATTCCGACTTACGAAAAACTGTTGTTTAAAACCCTATCTCAAATTGACGAAATAGAAAGGCTTAAAACATTAATGACCTTATCTACAGTTAAAGATACTAAAGTCTTACCTTTTGACTACAAGACGGTTTAGTTC
>CALDYJ010000072.1 GCA_937941095.1 uncultured Saprospiraceae bacterium
GGTTCTGCAACTAATATAGCCGTCGGCTATATGTTAAAAAATAATTGGGAGATTGCTGGAAGATGGACAGGTGTAAAGCCTCAGGAATCTGTAGCTAGTGAAGAACAACAATACACTTTCGGCATTTCTAAATTTGTGGTAGGACATAAATTAAAAGTTCAATCAGACATCACTTATAGAGCAATTGATACTAGTAATGATGATCTTTTTTATAGATTGCAAATGGATTTACATTTTTAACAATAATGCGAAAAAATCAATAAAAACAATATTATGGAATTTGGTTTCTGGGAGGTTTTACAAATTTTAGGCTCACTTGCATTCTTTATTTATGGAATGAAATTAATGAGTGATGGGATACAACGTGCTGCTGGTTCGCAAATGCGAAACATATTACGAACCATGACAAAAAATAGGTTTTTAGGAGTTTTTACAGGATTCTTAATTACCGCCCTAGTCCAATCTTCTTCTGCTACAACCGTAATGACTGTAAGTTTTGTTAACGCTGGTCTTTTATCTTTAGTAGAATCTGCAGGTGTAATGATGGGAGCAAATATTGGAACAACCATTACGGGTTGGATCATATCCTTACTAGGCTTTAAAATAAAACTTAGTGCTTATTCCATACCATTATTTGCTTTTGCAGTGCCAATGTTATTATCAAACAAAGGAAAAATAAAATATTGGGGTGAATTCTTATTGGGATTTGCAATTTTATTTATGGGACTTTCTTTACTGAAAAAGGCAGTCCCAGATTTAAAAGGCAACCCAGAAGCATTTGCTTGGTTAACTTCTTTTGCAAATTGGGGTTTTATGTCTAGAATAGCATTCGTTTTTATTGGTGCTTTAGTGACTGTAATCATTCAATCTTCCAGTGCAGCAATGGCAGTGACCTTAACCATGGTAGCTCAAGGTTGGCTGCCATTGGATATTGCCGCGGCAATGATTTTAGGTGAAAATATCGGAACGACGATCACAGCAGAATTAGCATCATTAGTCGGAAATACTTCAGCTAAACGATCCGCCAGGATTCATTCGATGTTTAACATAATAGGGGTGCTGTGGATGGTTATTTTGCTTCCAGTATTTTTACCACTAGTGGAAAAGTTTATGCTCACCGTTTTCGGATCAGATGATGCACCTATGACCTTAGCTGCTTTTCACACATTTTTCAATTTAACAAACGTTATATTGATGTTGGGCTTTGTTCCATTCTTAGTGAAAGCCGCAGTCTGGTCTGTTAAAGGAAGTGATGAAGATGATGATGAATTTAGATTGAAATTCATTGGTAGTGCAGCAAGGACACCAGAACTTGCAACTGTTGAGCTTCAAAAAGAAGCAGGTCACTTTGGCGAAGTAGTTTCTAGAATGTCAGGTTTAACAAGGGATTTGTTAAATGCTACAGAGGCCAAAAAGCAGAAAAAGTTACTTAAGAAAATAAAAAAATACGAAAAAGTAAGTGACAGAATGGAAGTTGAAATTACAGAGTACATCACTAAACTTGCCGACCAAGAAATTACACCAAAAACTAGTTTGAGGTTGAGGTCTGTCATTAATGTCTGTAACGATTTAGAAAGAATAGGCGATGTTTACTACCAAATTTCTAAGACCATTGAATTGAAAAATGAAGAGAATGCGTATTTCACACCTAAACAAAGAGAAAACTTAAATTTACTTAATGATAAGATTGATGAGGCTTTTCTTGTAATGGTAAACAACCTAAATACACCTAGTTACGATTCAGTGTCAAAAGCAAACGCGATTTCTTTAGAAAAAGAAATTAATGGGATTAGAAATAAATTGAAAGAAGAACATTTAGATAATTTAGGTAAGGCAGATTATAATGTAAAATCAGCCATGATTTACAATAATATTTTTCATGCTTTAGAAAAAGTTGGTGACCACATCATCAACGTTTCTGAAGCTGTAGTAGGTGAAATATAAATTTTTGATAAGGGAATAAAATTAATCATTGTCAAATTTATTTTATCTTTAGTGAGGGCATTTTGCATTTTTTGTGCATTAGCCATAAACGTTTAAATTAATTGAAATGAAGTATTTTATTCTCTTATTTCTTTGTTTTCCATTTTTAGGCTATTGCCAAATAGAAGAAACCTTCGAATACGATGGATTACAACGAGAGTACATTTATTATGCGCCCGAGGATGTTCCTGAAAATGCACCATTAGTTTTTGTGATGCATGGATATACAAGTTCAAATCAATTTATTTCTTCTTACAGTGGTTTTAATGAAATTGCAGATGTTCATAAAATAGCTGTCTGTTATCCAAATGGTACACCAGACAATTTTGGGACAAACCATTGGAATGCTAACTTGACCATCAGTGAAAGAGATGATGTGGGCTTTCTTTCCGCTTTGGCCGTTTTTTTACAACAAGAAAAAAACTTATCCGCTGATCATACCTTTGCTTGCGGCATGTCAAATGGAGGATTCATGTCTTATACTCTTGCTTGTCAGGCTCCGGATGTTTTTAAAGCCATTGCTTCAATTACGGGCACCATGAGTGGAGCAGATTGGAATGATTGCGATTCAAATAACCCAATTCCCATTTTCCAAATTTCAGGCTTGGAAGACAATACGGTTCCTGTAGATGGCAGCATGTCAACTTTCGGAGGTTGGGGCGGAGCACCAGACTACATTACTGTAAATGATTTTTGGAAAGAAAAAAATCAATGCACTGAAACAGAAGTTGTCCAATTAAGTGAAGTTATAGATGCAATTTATCATAAAAATGGAATCAATGGAAATCAAGTTTGGTTGTACCCGATAACTAATATGGGGCATACTTGGCCAGGAGTTTGGTCAATTAATCAGTTTGGCATAAATGCAGCGGATGAAATTTGGAAGTTTTTTAGTTTACAAATAGAAAATCCAACTTCTACTGAAAACTTTCTAAATGACGAACTAAAAATCTTTCCCAATCCAACTTTCGAAACCATTAACGTAAAAGCTAATTCAGACCTAAACACTTCATTTGTGATTTATAATCTAAGCGGTACTATCATTGCTCAGGGAATTTTGAATGCCAGTCATTCTAGTATTGATGTTTCCAGATTAAATCAGGGGCTTTACTTTTTAAAAGTTCAAAATAAAGCTTTTAAATTCCAAAAGTTATAGGTGGCAGAATACGATCTAAATGATCCAACGGATCAGGACATTATGAAGGGGCAATTTAATATGTATACTGCCGAAGAATGGGAAGAATACATAGAATTAGCAAGTTCGTTAAATTACAGCTACAAGAATGTAAACATTCTCAAAACAGCACAAAAAAAAGCTGGAATCGCAAAGTATCTAAGCATCAAAGTAATTCATTGGGTCTTATCGCTAGTTGACCAATTAGATGCCCATGATGAAGAAGAATAGTTAATGAATGCAAAGAACAGCAATTAGGTATTAAAATTGATACTTTATCTACGATTCAAACTATTCAAAAATATTATTACAAAAGTAAATTCAGATATGATTAAATTAACAAAAATGTTATTTACGTTGGCTGTATTGTTAAGCGTATTTTCTTGTGGAGACGATGACGAACCTACAGTCAGTCAAGACGATTTAATGGGGACTTGGTCAGCATACTCTTTAATAGTAGAAGTTAATTCTTCTACAACAGTAGCAGGTCAATCAACAACAGCTACTACAAACATACAAGGCCTTAGTTTTGACTACAACGTTACCTTCGGTAATACAGATTTTACTACGGAAGGAGAATATGAATTACAACAAATGTCAAGCTTTGATGGTACGGTAATATCTAATACTACGGAAAGCTATTCTGATGTTATGGGTTCTGGTACCTATACAACTGAAAATGGGATGATCACCATTAATGGAGCATTTTTCGATTTTGAGTTTAATGGGCAAAGTATAAGTTCTGTCTCAGACACTCAAACTGCGGAGTATGAGATTGATAGCAGCGGAGACCTAATCATCTCTCAAAATGAAACACAGGAAACAAATGCAAATGGAGTTTCATCAACGACAAGAATTGTTTCTACTTCGAAATGGACAAGAAATTAATGAGAATTCCAGCATAAATTATTTAAGCAACAAGATTTTTTATAACTTATTGCCTAAATAATTTATTCTTAAAAACCAAATTGAATTATTGTAGTGGGTATCTGGGACAAAATTAAAAGCGCTAAGAATTATTTAACTGGTGGAGGAATTAATTTAGAATTAATAAATCCAGAAATATGTTACTTAAGAAAACCATTTAACGTAGTCTTGTACATAAAAGTTGAAGACAGAGATATCGAAGTAGATTCAATTTACATTCAAGTCAAACAAGAAGAAATAGTTCGGGTGCCAGTTAAGTCCAAAAATATGAATGGACATAAAACCAAGCGGACTGAGCATAAAACACATCTACTTTACGAAAGAAAGATATTAATAGAACAAGATGTGATTCTTGACGCCCAAGAAGAATATGATTTTGAAGTAGAAATAGAACTTCCACCAGATGCTTTTCCAGCTTTTATTGGTAAGTATACAGAACTTGTTTGGACCATGAAAGGAGTGGTTGAAAAACCAGGGACAAATCCTAAATCAAATATTATTCGATTTGACCCTTACTATGAAATCAAATAACTAATTTAAAATTAAATAGTTTGGAAAAACAATTATCTCTAGAAGGATACTTAGATGAGGATGGTAAATTCAATCGCTTACCTGGTAAAAAACAAAAGAAAAAATTAGATGCAATGTTAGCAGTGTTTGCTTCAAAGTTTGAACGAAGTCGTAAATATACAGAAGTAGAAGTAAATGAATTATTGAATTGTTACCACAGTTTCAATGATCCAGCA
Organism: uncultured Saprospiraceae bacterium; assembly: GCA_937941095.1. Lineage (GTDB taxonomy): Bacteria > Bacteroidota > Bacteroidia > Chitinophagales > Saprospiraceae > JALZVN01. The sequence continues at coordinate 4,831 of CALDYJ010000072.1, forward strand.
TCTATAAGACGTATGTTGATTGGAATAAATGTATTGAATAGGACTAAAGATGGTCGATCTTATTGGCTTGATGATGCTTAAATAAATGTACCCTTAACATTACTTGCTTAAATCAATTTCCTTCAAATGCTCTATTCGATTGCGCGCTAAAAAAGCATCAATGGTTTCAAAATGCTCAAGAACTCTCTTGTCCTTAAACTCAAAAACCTTTTGAGCCAATCCTTTTAAAAAATGCCTATCGTGAGAAACTAAAATTAGTGTACCACTGTAATTTAATAGTGCTTGTTTAAGAACTTCTTTCGATTTTATATCTAAGTGATTGGTCGGCTCATCTAAGATTAATAGATTAACCGGTTCTAAAAGTAATTTGACCATTGCTAACCTTGTTCTTTCACCTCCAGATAAGACAGATACTTTTTTATCAATATCATCTCCGCTGAACATGAATCCACCAAGAATGTTTTTTAGTTGATTTCTCACTTCGCCTTTAGCGATGTTGTCAACAGTCTCAAAAATGGTCAAAGAAGGATCTAAAAGCGAAGCTTGATTTTGTGCAAAGTAACCGATTTCTGTATTGTGCCCTAACTTGCAAGTGCCTTCAAAATCAATTTCCCCCATTATTGCTTTAATCATGGTAGATTTTCCTTCGCCATTTCTTCCAACAAAGCAAACTTTTTCACCTCTTTCGATTGCAAAACTAGCTTGATCAAAAATCAAATGCTCCCCATAACTTTTTGAAAGGGTGTCAACAATCACAGGGTAATCTCCAGATCGATTACAAGGTGGAAATCTAAGTTTTAAAGTGCTAGTGTCTACTTCATCAACTTCAATGATCTCTAATTTTTCAAGCATTCTTTCTCTTGAACTAACCTGGTTTGTTTTAGAATAAGTGCCTCTGAATCTTTCAATGAATCGTTCACTGTCTGCAATAAATTTTTGTTGTTCTTTATAAGCTTTCAATTGATGAGCTCGACGTTCTTCTCTGAGCTGAAGGTAATGTGTGTAGTTAGCTTTATAGTCGTAGATTTTACCCATGGTCAATTCGACTGTCCTGTTTGTAATGTTATCAATGAAAGCAATGTCGTGAGAAATGACTAATACAGCTTTGGCTTTGTTGATTAGAAAGTCTTCTAGCCAAATGACAGATTCAATATCAATGTGATTCGTAGGCTCATCTAAAAGGATCAAATCTGGTTTTTGGAGTAGTATCTTTGCCAATTCAATACGCATCCTCCATCCACCACTAAATTGATTGGTTGGTTTATTAAAATCATCTCTTTTAAAGCCTAAACCAAGTAAGGTAAGTTCTACTTCTGCATCAAAATTTACTTCTTCGAGCGCATAATAAAATTCACCCAGTTCTGTCACTCTGTTGATGATGTTCATATAGGCCTCACTTTCGTAATCTGTTCTGGTCTCTAGCTCTTTGTTTAGGCTATCCATTTCTTGTTTCGTGCGGAGTACTTTTTCAAAAGCTTTCGATGCTTCTTCAAAAACAGTAGCATGATCATCTACAAGTAAATGTTGAGGTAAGTAAGCAATTGTTGCTTCTTTTGGGTACTGGATACTGCCCCTGCTTGCCTTCTCTTTTGCAGCAATTATTTTCATCATGGTTGATTTTCCAGCACCATTTTTACCCATTAGGGCAATTTTGTCATTTTCATTTATAACAAAGGAGATGTCTTTAAATAAAGTCTTCCCACTAAATTCTACACATAAACCATTTACTGAAATCATTCTTAAATTTTAGAAGGGCAAAAGTATCAAAATATTTACTGCTTTTTTATAGCAAGACTGTAATTGATACAAGAGATAATTCAATATTTAAAAGACCAATGGAATTAAGAATTTAGCAAATAATAAGATAATAAATACAGCTATAAGGTTAAGAAAAATTCCCGCTTTTGCCATTTCACTCACTTTGATGTAGCCGCTTGCAAAAACAATGGCATTTGGTGGAGTTGCCATAGGCAGCATAAAAGCACAACTTGAAGCCATAGCAATAGGGATGAGCATGTGCAAAAGCTCTGTATCTAAGCCTAAAGCTACTCCAGCTACAACAGGAGCAAATACAGCAACAAGTGCCACATTACTCATGAGTTCGGTCATGAACAATACTATGAATATTAATACGGCACTGATCAAGAAAGCGCTTAAGCTTTGATAGGAAGAAACAATGGTTCCAATATGGTCAATTACCCCTGAACCCGAAAGTCCACTTGCCAAAGCCAAACCTCCTCCAAATAGTATCAATATTCCCCATGGTAGCCTAATTGTATCTTCCCAATCCAAAATAAATTTGCCATTTTTGAAATGATAAGGTAAACAAAAACAAGCGAAGGCTGCCAATAGGCTTATCCCAGTATCAGTAAGTTTTATCCCATGGAAGACTTGGTCAATATAGGTTCTGAAAATCCAAAGAGAAATCGTGCAGGCAAATATTATGAGCACCATGATTTCTATGTTTTTTATCTTCCCTAGCTTATTTAGCTCTTCTTCAATAATTGATCGAGAATCATGAAGCTTTAATAGCCTACTTGGATAAATAATTTTGACCAATAGAATGTAAATAAAAATTAATAGGATGATACTAAACGGAAGACCTATTTTGATCCAATCTAGAAAACTAATGTCAACATTATATTCCTTTTCCATGAAGCCGACGATAACTGTATTTGGTGGAGTCCCTATGATGGTTGCTACACCTCCAACATTTGCCGAAAAGGCAATACCTAGCATCAAACTTAAAGCGAAGTTTTTATCCTTTCCAGTAAATCCATCTGCATCATTTGTAAGCAATAAAATCACAGACATTGCAATGGGCAACATGACTACCGTGGTTGCAGTATTACTAATCCACATGCTAAGAAAAGCAGTGGCTATCATGAAGCCTAGAATAACCCTATCAGGGCTAGTTCCTGTCAGTTTTACAATGTTGAGTGCAATTCGCCGATGCAAGTTCACCTTCTCAAGCGCTAAGGCCATCACAAATCCACCAAAGAATAAGAATACAATTTTGCTGCCATAGGAGCTTGCCACATCTTCAATAGGCATCATTTTAAAAAGAGGGAAAATCACTAAAGGAATCAAAGCCGTAATTGAAATAGAAACGGTCTCAGTAATCCACCAAATAATCATCCAAGCAGCTACGGCTAACATTTGATCCGCTTCTTTATTGATTAGATTCAAAGGGATGAAATATAACAAGGTAAACACCAATGGGCCTAAAATTAAGCCTGCCTTTTTGATTAGCGGAAAAGGTTTCTGCATGGCATCTAATTTATTAAAAATTTACTTACTTTGAGTCATGGCTAATGGTATTTGTGAAGAATCTATTTTCAAATCTGTATTTCTGAAACATTCGGAGGGTTTAAGGAATTTTCTTTATTATAAATCAAAAGATCTAAACTTAGCCGAGGATCTTGTGCAAGAGGCTTTCGCAAAACTCTGGGAAAAATGTGAAAGCGTTGAACTTGAAAAAGCTAAATCATACCTTTATACCGTTTCTAGCAATCTTTTTTTAAATAAAGTTGCTCATCAAAAAGTCGTCCTTAAATTTGAGAAAGCCCCCCATTCAGAAAAAGATGAACAAACGCCTCATTTTTTATTAGAAGAACAGGAATTCAAAAGTAAATTGGAAAAAGCAATTTCAGATTTACCAGAAAAACAAAGAATTGTTTTTTTAATGAATAGAATCGATCAAAAAAAATATCGTGAAATAGCTGAAGAATTAGGTATCAGCCAAAAGGCAGTCGAAAAAAGAATGCATTTGGCCTTAAGCCAATTAAGAAAAATTCATAATAATGTGTAGGGTAAACGAAAGTTAAGCTGTTATAGTATCAAGGAATCAAAAATCATGGATCATAAGGAAACTTTATACGCAAGATTTATATCAGGAGAATTAAGTGAGCAAGAAGTAAAGGCGCTTAAACAATCAGGAGAATGGGAAGAATTGGAGCTCATCACAAAAAGTGCTTCAGAACTTAAATTGCCTGTTTATGACAAAGCTGCTTCTTATGAGAAGCTTCAGCAAAGCATAAGAGCAAACAACAAAGTAAAAACAATTATCCCTAAAAGATCGCCTGGTTTTAAGATTTTAGCCATTGCTGCCTCTCTTTTATTGCTTTTAGGTGCGTTTTTGACTTTTAGCAATAATAGCATTCAAGTTGTTGCTGAGAAAGGTGAAAATAAAACTCATGTAACTAAGGATGGGTCTACTATAAGATTGAATGCCGGTTCAAAAATCACCTACACGCAAGGAATATTAAAACAAGAAAGGCGATTCAATCTTGAAGGTGAAGCATTTTTTGAAGTAACAAAAGGCAAGCCTTTTAAGGTTAATACTATAAATGGAAGTGTAAGCGTTTTAGGTACCAGTTTTAATGTGAAAGCTTGGGGAAGAAAAATGTTTGTCGAGTGTTATTCAGGCAGAGTAAAAGCGGAGTCCCAAGGAATGGAAAGCGTTCTTTCTGCTCAAGAATCTATTGTGTTTTTAAAGAATCGTAAAAACCCAATTAAACAAATAAAACACAAAGGCCCCTTATGGTCTCAAGGAACGAATAAGTATGAAGAAGAATATGCTCATTTTGTATTAGAGGACATAGGAAGGCAATTTAATATAGAAATGATTAATAAGTCACACGAACAATTATTTACCGGGATGTTTAAACACGATTCACTGGAAGACGCCTTGAATGCAGTTTGCATTCCTCTTGGTTTAAAATGGGAGCTTAGCCGAGATAAAAAGCAAGTTTATATTTCTAATTAAAAATTGCTTAGTGAGGCAAATTCTATTTATCTTTTTTTTCTTTTTCGTTTCAGTAGATTGCTTTGGTCAAGTAATCCAATTTGATAATGAAAAGCTGTCTACTTGCCTAAGCATACTTGAAGAAAAGCTGAAAGTAAAATTTAATTATAATTCAAATTCGATTGAAGGCTTGTATTTTAATGGAAGTCTAGACCTCAAAAATAAAGATGAAGCCTTAGAAAAATTGTTAGGACAAACGCCACTTGCTATTGATCAACAAAAAGATATTATCCTTTTATATTTACCTGAAAAGCAAAATTTTAAAATTCAAGGAAAGGTAATTGATGGAAATGGCGAAGCCTTACCATTTGTCAACATTTACCTTAAAGGCACTTACCGAGGAATAGAAAGTAAAATTGATGGCTCTTTTGTTTTTGAGTTTGAAGCCCATAAAGATGAAGAAATTGTATTTAAGTATTTAGCTTATGAAGATAAGATTATTCCACTTAGCTCACCAGAATTTAAAAGCTTGGAAAATAAGTTATCAGAGGTTCAAATGAAGGTTGATCCCCAATTGTTGAACCTCAATATTGTAGTAAAGGATTACATTCTTAATGGCATTACTGTTGGTAATGATTACGGATCTACCAATATGCATTATGAATCTTTAGCACAAAATTATAGTGCGCAAGAACACGATGTACTCAAAACCATTCAACTACTACCTGGGCTTAATAGTCCGGATGAATCGGCATCTAATATTAACATCAGAGGAGCTTCATCTGATCAAAGTTTGATCTCATGGGAAGGGGCGACCTTGTATGATGCAGGCCATATGTTTGGAATGATTTCCTCAATCAATCCTTTTGTAGTTGATGACATAAAAGTTTATAAATCAGTATTTGATGTGGCCTATGACAATAGGGTAGGAGGAGTTATTGATGTCAGTCTTTCAAATGATGTTGATGAGAAATTGAAAGCTGGTTTCGGCAGCACTTTTACAGAAGCTCATGCTTATGTAAATGCACCTTTGTTTAAAAACAAGTCTTTTTTATTATTATCTGCTCGAAAATCTATTGGAGGTGATTTGCTAAGCCCCACAATGGAAAGTTATGTTGATAAGGTTTTCCAAGGAACAAAGGTAGAAGAAAATTTAATGTCGACTGAAGAAGAGGAAGGTGTTGATTCTGATGATTCATTCTTTAACTTTTACGACATAAATGCTAAATTTTTATATCAAGTAAACGATAAATTATCCTTATGGTATTCCTTCTTTAAAAGTAGAAATGAGTTTTTCTATGAAGTCGAATTTGATGAAGAAGAGCTTTTAAGCGTTGATGATTCAGAATTTGAAAACGAAGCGATGAGCGGTAATTTAGCTTATAAATGGAATGAACATAATGAAAGTAAAATTCAATCCATTCGATCAGTCTTTAAAAATAGATATGGATTTTTTCAAAGAGATGATAGCTTTGAAAGCGAACATTTAATTGAGCAATCTACTTATAATGATATTCTTGATTTAGGATTAAAAGTTAAACACAAAATTACTTTCTCAGAATTAGGAGTGCTTACAGTTGGAGGTGATTTTGAACGAAAAAAAGTAAATTATAATCTTATAGAAAATTCGAATCTGAGTACTTCTTACGAGGATTTAAATTATATAGAAAGTGATTTTCTAAATTTACATGCTTCCTATAAACTGGTCAAAAATAAATTTTTGTTTAACATAGGAAACAGGTCCACTTTCCATTTTGAAACAAATGATTGGAGCCATTCCCCAAGACTTAATGCTCAATTTACATTGAGTAAGTCTTTGAAATTAAAAGCAGCTGGAGGTGTTTTTAAACAATTCATCAGCCAGTTACACCATTTCGCTGAAAGTGAATTAAATTTAAACAACAACATTTGGACTTTAAGCCATAATGAAGAAGACGGTGCCATTTCATCAGAAAAATTAATGCTTGGTTTTATTTTTGATAAGAAGGGCTGGTTGCTTGATATAGAAGGGTATCGTAATCTTAGTTTTGGATTGAATTCATTGAATACTCAAATTGGATCTACAGAATTGGAGTTTATCTCTGATGGAGAATCTGCAATCTTTGGGCTGGATCTTTTACTTAAAAAAAGAATCAAAAATTATAAATTTTGGATTAACTATTCACTTAGTAGTAATAAAATTCTATTTCCAAACTATGAGATGGAAACATTTTCGGCCAACAATGATCAACTCCATAAAATGAGTATTGTGAATCAGTTAACTTTAAACAAATGGAATATTGCTTTAACCGCTCAATACAAAAGTGGTCTTCCTTATAGCGAACCTGAAGATGATTATGAAGAATACATAGATGAAGAGAATGAAGAGAATTTATTTGAATTACAGTTTGACGACATTAATGAAGAGCGTTTAGCTGATTACCTTAGATTTGATTTGTCCTTAACTTATAGAAGAAGTATTTTTAAAAATCGCATGAAGGGCGAATTTTCTTTTTCGATCATTAATCTTCTCAATCGAAGAAACCACTATTCTCGGTCTTATTTTATCCGAGATGATGAAGCTACTGTTGAAGACGATGCTGCAGATTTTTACATAGACAAGTATTTGTTGAGAAGGACTCCTCAGGTCCTTTTTAGAATCTATTGGTAAAAAAAATATTAAATCTATTGGAATAAGGTAGGGTAAAATCCTTCATACTGGTTTTATAAGCGTAAACCCGTTTATATAATCTAAAATTAAAATTATGCTTGTTAATCAAATTTCAAAATTGCCATTATTGTTACTAATTTTCATGACCTTTTTTCTAGTTTCTTGCGATAAAGAATCAATGGAAGAGTTGGATGAATTGGATCAAACTGAAATAAACTCTAGCATTGGAGATGGAGAAGGAGATGGGGATGACGAAGACGAAGACGAAGACGAAGACGATGACGAAGACGAAGACGATGACGAGGATGAAGATGAAGATGAGGACGAAGATGAAAGTGAATGTTTTACTTTCAATTATCCAATCGATATTCTTTATCCAGATGGCAGCACTCAGTCAGTCAATGATGAAGATGAATTAGAAGATACCATAGAAGATTATTATGATGCAGATCCTGAACCTACCGAAGATTTAAGTTTAGTGTTTCCAGTTGAAGTTGTTTTAGAAGCAGGTGAAACGCAGACTATAAATAATGAAGGAGAATTTGAAGAGCTTTTAGACTTTTGTGACGAAGAGCATCCATGTGAAGACGAAGATGAAGAGGATGATGAAGATGAAGACGAAGATGAAGATGACGAAGAGGATGATTGGGAAGACTGTTTTGAAATTAATTTCCCAGTGAGCCTAGTTTTTCCGGATGGAACTACAGTTTCAGTAAACTCTGAAGATGAGGCAGAAGATGCAATGGATGATTGGTATGATATGAATGAAGATGTCGATGAAGATCCTACTTTTGAATACCCTATTTCCGTAAGTTTAGATGATGGGAGTACTTTAGAAGTCAATTCTGATGATGAATTAGATGACCTAATTGATTCTTGCGAAGAATAAACAGCCAATGTGCCTAATAAAAGAAGCCCAATAATCCTTTACAAGGATTTTTGGGCTTCTTTTATTTTTTAAATCTGCAACAAAAAATCATTCTTCAGCACCTTAGATTAAATGTTATTCATTTAATCTTTTTTTATGCGTTTTATCTTCATCCTTTTTATCAATTTTGTTCTTCATTATAATGCGCTCGGTCAACAGCACAATCATTCTTACCATTTAGCCATTACATCTAATTTTCTTCTAGCAGGCGAATTGAACAGCAGCTACGATTTTCTCTCTGGTACAAGTTTGAGCTTAGTCTTCGAGAAACAAAAAAAATGGAACAAATTCTTTGCATTGAATGCTCAAACGGATATAGATAATCCAGCTTCGAGATTTGTTTCTATAGAAGCTATAATTGGATTAGAAAGAAAATTAAAAAAAGGTTTCTTTTTAAAATTTGGCTTAGGACCTTCATTTTATCATGAACAACATAAACTTTTAGCAAATGAAAAGATCGTTTCATTTACAAATAACAGTTTTGGCTTTGCTTCAAACTTCAATTTTGGTTTAAAACTACAAAAAAAATATGCCTTAGCCATAGCAATAAATCAATTGCAATTTGACGCAACAAGCATCGGTCTCCATCTTAATTATAAATTATATTAAAATCTCTATGAAGCTTTTTAATTTAACATTCTCAATCTTTGGCTTAGGTCTTTTTTATTCTTGTACTCCTGAGCCAATTCAAATAATACCAACAAATCAAATCGGAATTTTACCGGATGAGGTTGTAGAACCATTCGACAATTTAAGCAATGAGGACAAGGTTGCTTTAGGAAAGAACTTATTTTGGGATCCGATCTTATCGGGAAATAAGGATGTCGCTTGCGTGACTTGTCATCATCCTTCGCATGCCTATGCTGAAAAACTTCAATTAAGTATTGGAGTAGGTGGGACTGGCCTTTCAGCTAACAGGTCAAATGGCCTTTTGGTAAAACGAAACTCCATGACAATTCTCAATACCGCATTTAATGGATTGGTTTTTTCTGAGGATTATGATCCATCCAAAACCACTTTTTTTTGGGACAACAGAGCTGAGTCTCTTGAGGAGCAAGCCTTATTGCCAATTTTATCTTCAGAAGAAATGCGAGGGGATGCTTATTCAGAACAGCATGCTTTGGATAGTATTATCAACCGCTTAAACGCGATACCAAAATATAAAGATCTGTTTGAAAAAGCCTTCGGAGATAAGCCAATAAATGCAATAAATTTGGCAAAAGCAATTGCTGCTTTCGAACGAACTTTAATAAGTAATAACAGTCCATTTGATCAATTTATAAAAGGAGATGAAAATGCATTGACTAGTTTAGAAAAAAGAGGAATGCTTTCTTTTGTAGAAGTTGGTTGTGCTAACTGTCACGGTGGGTCGATGTTTTCAAACTTTAAATTGCATGTGCTAACAGTACCTGAAAATGAAAAGCTTTCAAGTTTGGACAAGGGGGATGGTACTTTTGCATTTAGAACGCCTTCTCTAAGAAATGTAGAACTTACTCCTCCTTATATGCATAATGGAATATTTAACTCTTTAGAAGAGGTGATGGAATTTTATGATGATGTAGATGAAGCATCACAAAATAGATTTATTGCTAATGGAGAACGAGATATTTTGTTGAATGATTTGAATATCCCTGATGATAAAGTAGCAGGAATAATAGCTTTTTTAAAAGCTTTAAGTGATGAAGAGTTTGATAAAGAAATTTTGGAAGAAGTGCCTAGTGGATTAAATCCTGGTGGGGCAATAGACTAGTCAATCAATTCTATGCTTTCTTACAGTATGGGATAACTTTATTGAAAGCATAGAATTTAACCGTTCTCTAAAAAGTAAAATTGACTTTGCTTAAAAATTTAAGCTTCTAAAACATCTTTATACAAAATAGGATTTGGAATCTCTTTTTTGTAAGTGTACTTAATGACATCAAAGGCTGTGACCACACCTTTTAAATCATTGTCTAGATTTACAACAGGTAATGTCTTGAATCTCCTGTCAATAAACAGCTGCGCAGCTGTTGCTACTTTGTCTTTAGGAGCAATAACAAGTACATTGCTATTCATTACCTTACTAACTGTTTGAGACATGCTGTTGTCGTTATCTCTTTCATACCTCCATAAATCGTAGGAAGTTACTATTCCAATGAGCTTTCCATTTTCAACAACAGGCATCTGTTGAAGTTTATTGGTTCTCATTAAATCGGTGACTTCTTGGATGGTATGTGTCTGCTTTACAACAACAGGGTCTTTTGTCATAATGTTGCGAACTTCTTCATTTAACATAGGCAAGAAATTTTGATTTCTTCAATATAACGAAAAAATATTAGAAAAAGAAAAGGGGTAGGCAATTTGTCAATGAGATGATGTGCTAATTCATTTTCAATTGTGCAGCTTTCTTTCATTCAAAATTGCCGCATAAACTAATCATCACATTGCCAAATTATCAATTAATTAGCTCTGGAAACATCTAAAGCTTGTTTCAATCGATTTAAAGAAGCATTCCATGTGTTAGGATGTAAGGCATCATTGCCATGAGTTGTAAATGCTTCTTGAGTCGCTTCTTCAATTTGTTGACTCCACTTATCAAGCAATTGATCCGTATTGTTTTTACTGAAAGATCCGTTTTTAAAATCTAATTTTATTGCTTCATAATCTTCTTCAAAAAGAATCAATGCTTGGAACAACTTGTCACAAGAAGCTGACCATTGTCGAAAACCAAAGAACCCACTAGTGAAAGGTAGGCAGTTGTTCGTGATGTCTCCAAAATCATCTCTGACATTTGTTACTGGATTGGGTTCAAGAATATTTTCAAAAGCATTGTCTAAATCCCAAGGGATGAGATGCATTTTGTTTGTACTTGGATCCTCGTACCAATAGAAATTATGAGGCTCGCATTCATTGCCATTGCAGTACCAATGGAATGGTCCGTCATCATGTTTAATCATTCGATCAACAACACAATAGGAGAGGATTTCCTGTTTATTCATTCTTGTTTTCACAATATTTTTTAATTCTTCATCATCTGCTAATTCTATTGCTTGTGCAAAATTTCTTGCTATGCTGACATTAGGATTGTCTTCATTTGTTTTTAAGCCGCTAATAAAGGCAGCTTCATCATTAGCGGTTCCATCCATTTTCATTGGCCACACTTCTTTGTATAAATTACCATCTCCTTCTTCATAATTGTATTTTGTAAACCTGCCATCGATTTGTTCAACAAGGGCAAATAATCCATTGTATTCACCATTGATCAATAATTTTGCATGAACACATCTAGGAGCCGGAATTCCCACTGACCGAAACAAGTGGTAACCCAAACGATCGTGCATTTGAGATTCATCTAGATTCATTGCATGGAATTGTAATTTTTTCAAGCCATAAAACTTCCGGTTAGAATCTTCCCAGTTGCATTTTACTTTCATGGAGAGTTTAGTACAAGTTTTAAAACCTGAAGGATTGGTCCAATTGGGATTGGAAAGACAATTAACAAAAGCCCCAATTGATCCTTTATAACGTATCCCAACAGGACCAAAAGTTTCTCCATTGAATTTAATCATTCCTTCTACATATTCTTCAGCAGCAGGGTCATTATTTATCTTATTTAAATTTTCTTCAGATAAAAGGAGTTCAAAAGTATGCAATTGATCATCGTCATAAATAAAATCTGAATCTAAGCTGTCGTACAAAGGATCAATATCTGGATCAGTATTCGGGTCTGGATTAGTATCTGGATCCATTTCTTCTTCCATTTCTTCAATTATAATAGGAACATCGGATCCCATATCATCTTCTCTGCAAGAAAAAGAAAGTAGAAAAACAAGAAAAATCAAGTATTTTATTAAAAAGCTCTTCATATATTTTAGATTCCTTTCTTAAATTTACTTATTTAAAAGTAGAAACAAAAAGACTAAGTCATTGATTATAAGGATAGATTAAAATTTATCACTCCAGCTCGAAATAATTGTCTAAATGAAAAACGAAATAAGAATCGTAAACTTTGAAAAAAAGTACGCTTTAGCTTTTAAAGAACTCAATCAAGAGTGGATCATAAAATTTTTTAAAATGGAAGCAGAAGATCATTATACCTTAGACAACCCGCAAGAAAATATTATAGACAAAGGAGGATACATTTTGATTGCCTTGCTGGGTAATGAGGTAGTAGGCGTTTGTGCTTTAAAGAAAATGGAGGATCCTGATTATAAATATGAATTGGCTAAGATGGGTGTTAGCCCTAGTCATCGGGGTAAGAAAATAGGTTTGCTCTTAGGCGAAAAAATTATTGAATTAGCAAGGTCATTAGGTTCAAAAAAAATATTTTTAGAAAGTAATACAGTGTTGACCCCAGCCATTAATTTATATAGAAAGTTAGGCTTCACAGAAATATATGATCGACCATCTCCTTACGAGAGAAGCAATATTCAAATGGAGCTAAAACTAGAAGCCTAAGTTGGGCTGCTAGTTTTAGCTTGATTTGCTTATTCTACAATACTAGGAGCACCTAAACTAAGAAGTGTTTTTTTGATGGCTGGAATTTTATCCTCTAATGATTTTATGTCTTCTTTTACTTCTTTTAATAAAGCATTTGATCTGTTTAATACTTTCCAATGAGTGCCTGTTGGTCCATAAGTTTTATTTACTACACTCCATCCTAATCGATTCGCCATTCTTGCCGTATTGTTATCTTTTTCCCTGATTTCTCCCTTACTTTCGTAACCGTTCATTTTAACATCCAGTTCATTCAATTTTGCTTTAAAATTAAAAAGCTCTGTAATCATTTCATTAGGCTGTTCGTCAGCTCTATTGAATGCTTTTTTTAATGCTTTATAGGTAAACCAACTTTTATTTAAACTGTTATTCGTTGCTTCGAATTCTTTTTGAAAGTCTTGTAGTGCAGTATTGAATCTTTCAATTTCTTTATAGGATGCGCCTTTTAAAGTTGGCTCCATTAATGGGACAACTTTAAATTCTTTTGGACCATCCAATATTTCTTCTTGACCATTTTCAATTTTGCTTAAACTGACTGTATAAGTACCAGGGAGAACCTTAGGTCCTGATGGTTCCCAGTTTTGCTTGTTTTCTCCATAGTCAATTTTAATGCTTCTTTTATTACTCGTAGATAAGTCCCATGAGCTACGGTTGATGCCTTTCGTTGCTTTTGTTTTAATTCTTTTTAAAATCTTTTGTTGTTTATCTTTAATGATGAGATAATAGGCAGCAAGCTCTTCTCTTTCTTCTTTTTCAAGCTCTTCCCAGGAAGGTACTTGAATCGCTTGATTCTTTTTCTTCAAATCCTTCTCTTCATTTTTTCTCTTCTTTTTCAAAGATTCGAGGTCTTCTTTGATAAAGTAAGTAAAAGTCGCTCCAAAAGGTGGATTCTTAGCTGCGTAATCTGCATGTCCTTGACCATAGATTCCTCTTTTGGGTACAAACCATTGAGCCTCTTTTGTGTCAAACAAATAGCCTGCTTTATCAGCGATCGTTTTCTTATCACTTGACCTCAAAGCAGTGTAATCGTCTAAGACAAAAAATCCCCTTCCAAAGGATGCCGCAACCAAGTCATTTTCTCTTCTTTGTATGGTGATGTCTCGAATAGCTATCGTTGGTAAACCTCCTTTTAACTGTGTCCAATCGCTACCTGCGTTATTTGAAAAATAAACGCCAAACTCAGTAGCAAGAAAAATTAAGTTAGGGTCTACATGATCTTGCACCATTCGCCAAACTAAAGTCTTTTTTGGTAAATTGTTGGATAGGCTTTGCCAAGTTTTTCCTCTATCACTACTTTTATAAAAATAAGGTTTAAAATCTCCATACTTGTGATTGTCAAAACAAGCATAAACTTTATTTTCGTCATGTATATCTGCTCGTATATCATTTATAAAAGCAGTTTTCGGTAATCCTGCAATGGTGTTTGCCTCTATTTTTCTCCAATTAGCTCCACCATCTTCAGTAACCTGAATAATGCCATCATCTGTTCCAGCATACAATAGATTTTCATTGAAAGGTGATTCAGCCAAGGAAGTTATGGTATTGTAATTTGACATGGCATAAACGTCCCAAGGGTTGTCCCAACTCTGAGTACTACCCATAATAGGAAGACCAATTCTTCTTTCATTTCTTGTCAAATCTTCGCTGATAGCTTGCCAGTCGTCACCACGATTATCTGACCTCCATACCCGATAAGAGGCAAAATATAATCGTTTTGGATCATGTGCACTAACTAGAATAGGAGCATCCCAGTTATACCTTTCATGCGGCTCTCCGATATCTGCTTGCGGTTTAATAGAAACCGTTTCTCCTGTTTTATGATCAATTCGCCATAATTCTCCTTGTTGAAATTCACCGTACGTGATGTTTGGATTACCAGGTTCTGTTGCTGATTGGTGTCCATCTGCTCCTAAGACAACTCTCCAATCTCTATTGTGAATCCCATCACTACTTAAAGTTCTTGAAGGCCCTCCTTGTGATCCATTGTCTTGAGTACCTCCATAAATATTGTAGAATGGTAGCGCATCATCAACAGCTACCTTATAAAACTGTGTCAATGGTAGATTGCGATAATATTTCCAAGTTTTGGTTTTGTCGTAAGATTCATACAAACCACCATCTGTTCCTATAAGGACATAATTTGGATCGTTTTTCCTCCAGACTATGGCATGTGAATCCACATGTTTTTTATTTTCATTCATCCGATAATAAGTCTTACCATGATCTTCAGAAATCAGTACATTATTATTCATTAACCATATTTTTCCTTCATGATGAGGATCAGCATAAAGCTCTTGATAATAATGAGGGCCAGTTCCTCCAGAAATCATATCCGATTGTTTTGACCAAGATGCACCTCGATCTCTAGAAATGTAGAGTCCTCCAGTTCTTCTATCGGTTTCAATGGCCGCATAAATAACGTCTGGATTAAAAGGAGATAAAGCCAAGCCCGTTTTACCAAGATTTGAACCTGGTATTCCTTTACTTAATTTTTTCCAAGTTTTTCCACCGTCGACAGTTTTGTGCAAACCAGATCCCGGGCCTCCCCCCATGAAAGCTGCAACTGTTCGATGTCTTTGCCATGTTGCCGCATAAAGTGTATTTGGATCTCTCGGATCAATGATTAAATCTGTAACTCCAGTCCATTCTTCATCACCTAAAGTTTTAGTCCAAGTTTTACCCCCATCTTCCGATAAATATAAACCTCTTTCCCCGCCTTTACTCCATAAAGGACCTTGTGCGGCTACCCAAATTTTATTGGCATCATTAGGATGAACTATGATTTTCGAAATGTGTTCTGATTTTTCCAAACCCATGTTTTTCCAACTTTTTCCAGCATCATCACTTTTGTAAATCCCATCTCCAAAACCTATGTGCCGGCCACCTACATTTTCTCCTGTGCCTAACCAGAGCGTAGATGGATTATTAGGGTCTATTGTTATACATCCAATAGAGTATGAACCATAATTTTCAAAGATCGGTGTCCATGTCGTCCCAGCATTTTCAGTTTTCCAAACATTACCAGAACCAACAGCCACATACATGATGTTTTGGTTGTTAGGGTGAATCGCTATATCGGCGATTCTACCAGAGGTTAAGGCTGGACCGACATTTCTAAAGGCTAATTGTGAATAGGTACTTGATTTTAAAAAAGTTGAATCTTCTTGAGCATTTATGTTCAGCAAAACAACAAGGAGACAAAGCGTATAAAGAAATTTCATATTGGTATTGTTTATTGCTAGTAAAGTTAACATTCCCTTGAATACTTTCAAATTGATTTGGAATCATCCAAAAAAATGATGTAGGCGTAGAAAAATTGCTTGTAGAATAACAACAACTATTGGTAGCAGATTAATAATGAAAACAAGAAATAAATACTTAGGTTTGTCAGCAAATAAATAAATTCATCCAGAAAAAGCTGATATTTTTTATGACTAAAAAAGTAAAAAGGTGTGCATGGGCAACTCATAATGAATTAGATACTAAATATCATGACGAAGAATGGGGAGTTCCAGTTCATGATGACCGCTTACTTTTTGAATACATTTGTTTAGAAGGAGCCCAAGCGGGATTAAGTTGGACGACTATTTTAGCAAAAAGAGAAAACTATAGAAAAGCCTTTGATAATTTTGAAGCAAAAAATATTATAAAGTACACACCCAAGAAATTAGAGAAGCTTAAGTTAAACCCTGGAATTGTTAGAAATAAACTCAAAATACATTCCGTAGTAACTAATGCAAAAGCATTCTTAGCGATCCAAAAAGAATTTGGAAGCTTTGATGCATACATATGGGGTTTTGTAAACCACAGAGCTGTCAACAATAAATTCAAAACCATGAAAGATGTTCCAGCAAGCACTGAAACATCTGAAGCTTTAAGCAAAGATCTAAAAAAAAGAGGTTTTAAATTTGTAGGCGCTACCATTTGCTACGCTTTTATGCAAGCCGTTGGAATGGTTAACGATCATACCACAGATTGTTTCAGGCATAAAGAGTGTATGCAGTAAGATGATTTTCGATGACTAAGCAAGAAATATTAGGTCAATTTTTTTTAAAAAACTTCCCATTTAATAAAGAAGGTTTAGAGCAACTTATATTATCATTTGAAATAGAGCTTTTTAAAAAAAATCAAATATTGCTTAATGCTAATTCGATTGACTTAAAATTAAAATTTATTGAAAGTGGTTTTGTTCGAGAATTTTATGTGACAAATTCCAAAGAAATTAATATTGATTTTTATGGGCCAAATGAGTTTTCAACTGACTTGACCTCTTTTTTTGAAGGTACGAAAACCTTAAAATGTCAACAATGCTTATCAAACGTGAAAGTATTCTCATTAACAAAAAGGAAACTAGATATTATTTTAAAAAAGTATCACTGTGGTCATGAAATAGTAAGGACGTCTTTTCAAAAGGCATTTGCGGCAAAAGAAGCATTTGAAAGAAAAAAAATCACAAAATCTGCTGACGAATTATACAAAGATCTACAAATCAATAAACCAGAATGGTTGCAAAATATTCCTCAATACCATATTGCTTCCTATTTAAATGTCAGCCCAGAAACCCTGAGTAGAATTAGAAAACGTATTTCTTGATTCAAATCAATGAAAATTCTGAAATTAATTTTGATCTTGGAGTATGACAAATTCAATTCATATTATAGATGAAATTCTTTCTCTCCATCAAGAGTTTCTAGGGAAAGACCTTGAGAAATATCAAAACCACGTTTATAGGGTTTATGGACTATGCTTGATTTTAGATCCTGCAAAAGAGAATGTAGAAAAGTATGCCATAGCTGCAGTATTTCATGATTTAGGAATATGGACAAATAGTACTTTTGATTATTTGGAGCCATCAATTGCAATTGCTACAAATTATTTGAAAGAAATAGGCAAGTCAAATTTTGTTAATGAGATCAGTCTGATGATTGACATGCATCATAAAAGAAGTAAGTATAAGGGAGAGTACCAAAAAACTATTGAGACTTTTCGAAAAGCAGATTGGATTGACGTGACAAAAGGTAAAAAGTTGTTTGGTGTAAAAAAAGAAGATTATAAAAAAATCACTGCTCAATATCCAAATTTAGGTTTTCATAAATTTTTACTTATTCAAACGGTGAAGCAATTTTTTAAATCCCCATTTAATCCATTGCCGATGTTCAAGAAATGAGTTGCTTGTTTTTATCAAATACAGAGCTTTTAAGCTTATGCCAATTAATAAATATACCTAATGCCCAAAACAGCACCTTCCACATTCAATATAAGCTCTCCAGTATCACCAATTCTTAATTGGAAAACATCAAAGGTGAATTCTTTTTCAATAAGTGCCTCACATTGTTCTGGATTAGAAAAATCAATTTTCAAATATCGTTGTTCAGGTGAAGAATCATCAATGCCTTCTGAATCAACAAGGTCTACCTCCCAATTAGAACCATCACAAGCTCCAGTTCTAATTGTTATTTTCATACAGTCTTCAAGAATGGAGAATGTTACAATTTCAAAATCATCGGAATCTATGTTGTCATACCGCCGCTTGTCGATGCTAACCTCTTTATCGCAAAGACTTTGTTCATTGCTGTTTGTTTCATCGTCTCCAGAACAAGAAAATGAAATTACGGTACAGATTGCCAAGAAAGTCAATTTAAAAATATTCATGTTTTAATATTTATAGTTCAAGCCTTCCGATAATTCATTAAGATTTAATATTATTTCTCCACTTTCACCAAGCTGCAAAGGACTAATGTCAAATGAAACTTCAATTTCAATTATTGCATCACACTCTTCATCATTTTCAAACTCTACTTTTAAAAACCTTTGTTCGGGTAAAGATTCCGCGATATCACCAGAATCAATGAGTTTTATCTCCCATGTACTTCCATCACAGCCACTACCTCCAATTTTAAGTTTGAGGCAATCATCTTCTATAATTGCTTCATTGATTGTGTGTTGAATAGGTGGTAAAGTGTAAAATCCTTCAGGAATGATTTCTACTACTTTATCACATTGATTCTGCTGGCTTGTGAGGCTTGAATCATCATCACCTGAGCAAGAAAATAGACTTATTAGGTAAATCGCTAATAATATGGCCATATATTTTTTCATTACATCGTTTTTCTATTTAGACTTCAGATTTGTTAATTTGGTTGGACATATATTAATAAAAACTGTTAAAATCAATAATTTTCTTTATCCAGGCAACCTTTTCTAAGCTTTCTTGCCATAAGACTACAGAACAAGCTAATACAGTGAAAAAACTTCAAAATCTTATTAAAGATAGCATGGCTGGCAAAGAAGAAGCCCAGCGTGCACTTTATTTGGAGTATAGGACTAAGTGGTATATGTTATGTTTAAGATATGGTAAAAATAGGTTCGAAGCAGATGACATGCTGCAAGAAGGATTGATTCAAATATTTAAAGATTTGCATCAATTCGATGTAAATCGAGGAAGTTTTGCAACCTGGTCATCTAGAGTTTTATCAAATGCAGCGCTACGATATTTGAAAAAACAAAACTGGCATAACTCTATTGCAAACATAGAAGAGGTGTATGATCATGCAGTGAGCGAAGAAGATGCTTACGATAAGCTAGCCGCAAAAGAGTTAACTGCTTTCGTTCAACAACTACCAATGGGATACCGATTGGTTTTTAATATGTATGTGATGGAAGGGTATTCACACAAAGAAATTGCTGAACAACTTGAAATTTCTGTAGGTACCTCGAAGTCTCAACTTTCGAAAGCAAAGAAAATGCTTAGAAATAAATTAGAAAATGTTTTAACGGAATATTCAAAGAAATGAAATCTAATAAAAACATAGAAGAGTTTTTTAAGAAACGATTGGAACAAGACATTCCTTCCGCAGATGGTTGGAATATTCCTAGTGATGACATTTGGACAAAGGCTAAAGTTTCATTCCCTAAGGAAAAGAAAAAGAATAGATCCTTTTTTTATTTTATAAGTGGTGTCTCCATACTAATTGCATTTTCTGCATATTTTTTAGTTAATCATTTTAACGGTAAAAAATTATTAGTTCATGATAAAGTTGATATCACTAAGGTTGATCAAATAAATGAAATAGAAAATGCTGAAAATAAAAACAAATCAAATAAAATCATAAGCACAAAAGAAATTGATGAAACTGCGACTTCAAACAATAATAATAAGGACATTACAAGGACATTAAATGAACTGACAAAATCACCGTTCTCAGAAAATAAAGCAAAAAAGACAGAAGGTGTTTTTGCTCAAACTTTAACAAGATCTGGTAAAAATCAAGAAGTAACGAAAAGTAAGATTGCTTTTTCAGAAATCAAAAGTAAATCCAATGTTGGAAATGCAGAGCTTGTAAAAAGTTCGATGAGAACTCTAAGTAAAGACGAAATTGAAAAACAAAGACCAAGCATGACAGAAGAATCTAAATTAATCCTCCCTGTAATTAATTTAGAAACCACTGCCTTGAATGAATTAAGCTTTCCAGAAAAAGAATTAGACAAAAAAGTATTCGTAAATAAGTATAAAGGTTTAGCTAGAGCAAAGAATTTGGAGCTTGGCATTTCAACTTCATCTTTTGTTATTCCTGTAAGAATGCTTAGAGGAATAGATCTCGTTTCTGACAATGATACTTTTAATTTGAATATTGAATATCAAAACATAAACGCTTCCATCAGTAAAAGATTTAGCCATAGATGGAGTGTTTCAACTGGAGTTATGTTTACTAAAGCTTCTATTTTAGGAAATGTTACTGATCAAGACCTTATAGAAGATCAAATGGGCTTAGATTTTAGACTTTCCAGCAACATAAATATAGGATCCATAACAATAAATGATTCCCAAAGAGATATTAACACAACTTACACCCCAGGAAAAGAACCTACAATAGGAGATGAAATTACTGTGAAAGCAGAAATGCCTTTAGACATACAGCTTGTACAAATTCCACTTTTTTTGAATTATCACCTCAAAAGAAAAAACAATATGGAATGGATCTTACACACTGGGATAGCACTCGATTTATTTCGGGTTCGAATAAATTATTTTGACCTTGAAATCTTTAACGAAGGTGAATTAATCTCTCAACCGCTAAATGATTTTGATCCGATTGAAGAAAGAGACATTGGATTGAGTTTATTTGTGGGTGGAGGATTTAAATACCATCTTAATCAAAATTGGAACTTAGGTTTGAGTTCAAGGTTTGATGTCTTTTCTCTTGCATTAGCCAGGTATGAGTTTGGAGTTTATCGAAGGTTTTAAAATAGTACAAGCCTAAATTCAATTAGTATTTATCAATTATTTAAAAATTGAACACTCAAAAGTTCAGCATGGATTCTTATGTCCATACCAATACACACTGATATGAAAATAAAGAAATTATGTTTATCAATTATTTGCATTGGGATATTATTTCCCCTTTATGCACAAGAAAATAAGTTTACCTTAAGTGGTCAAATCTCGGATCTGGAAACAGGAGAAGATTTAATAAGTGTAACACTTTATGTTCCAAAGTTAAACATTGGAACAACGAGTAACGAATATGGATTTTATTCGATTACCTTAGACAAAGGTGAGCATGAAATTACATTTTCTTACATTGGTTATGCTGATCAGAAACTCCAAATCGATATGAAGGCTGACCTGAAACGCAACATCTCAATGGGAGAAGATGCAGAGGTTTTAAAAGAAGTGCTTGTTACTGCGGAAACAGGGAATGAAGATGAAAATGTCACTTCCACTGACATGAGCAAAATAGATGTCAAGATGGAAAGCATAAAAAAGCTACCCGCTCTAATGGGAGAAGTAGATGTGATCAAGTACATACAAACATTGCCTGGTGTGAAAACAGTAGGAGAGGGCGGCTCAGGATTTTATGTACGAGGAGGAAACGCTGATCAAAACTTGGTTTTATTGGATGAAGCTCCAATCTATAATCCTTCGCATTTATTAGGTTTCTTTTCTTCATTTAATCCTGATGTAATCAAAGACATTCAACTTTATAAAGGTGCTATTCCTGCGCAATACGGTGGACGTCTTTCGTCGGTTTTAGACATTAGAATGAAAGAAGGGAATTCTAAAAAGTTTGCTGCTGCTGGAGGAATTGGTTCCATCTTTAGTCGATTAGCAGTAGAAGCTCCTTTAGGGAAAAAAGGCTCTTTTATTTTGGCAGGGAGAAGATCTTATTTGGATTACATGGCTAAGCTCTATCAAGAGGTAATCAAAGGAGTGAAAACTGATAATGATTTTTATTTCTATGATCTTAATGCTAAGACAAATTTTCGACTGACTGAAAAAGATCGATTTTTTGCATCGGGATATTTTGGAAAAGATGTTTTTCAATCTAAGCAAGATGGCCTAGGCGTTAATTGGGGAAATAAAACAGGAACCTTTCGTTGGAACCATCTTTTCAATCCAAAATTGTTTTCTAATCTTACTTACTATTACAGCAATTATGATTATGGCCTGGAAGTAGTCAACAGTGTATCTACGGTTGATTGGAACTCTGTTTTAAAAGAACACTCTTTGAAGTTAGATTTTGGGGCTTATTTGAACCCAAACAATACAATGAAGTTTGGATTAAACAGCATCCAGCATTTCATCGAGCCTGGTAATATTTCAGTTCTTGAAAAAGATACCTCATTGTTTGAGCTAGCATTGCAAGAAAACAAATCCTTGGAATCAGCTTTTTACATTAGTAATGAACAAAAGATAAATGGTAAACTTAAAGTCACTTATGGCTTGAGGTTGTCTATGCTAAATAACATCGGACCAGATAAGTACATCACCCGTGATGAAAACTATTTAGCAAAAGATACGGTAAGTCACTCCAAAGGAATTTACAACACTTACCTTAACCTGGAGCCAAGGCTTGGAGTTCGGTTTAATACAGGAAAAAGTTCTTCAATAAAGGCAAGTTACAATAGAACAGTACAATACATCCAACAGGCTTCTAACGGCAATACATCAACCCCTTTTGATATTTGGTTTATGAGTAATGAAAATTTAAAACCTCAAAAAGTAGATCAATACGCCATTGGTTATTTTAAAAATTTCAAGAACAACGAATTTGAAGTGTCACTAGAAGCCTACTATAAAGATTTCAAAAATACAGTTGATTTTAAAGATCATGCAGTTTTATTGTTGAATGAAGACCTTGATGGTGAACTTAGATTTGGGGTAAGTAGATCATACGGTTTAGAGTTGTTGATTAAAAAAGAGAAAGGAAGATTAAATGGTTTTATTGGCTACACGCTTTCAAAATCAGAAAAGAAAATTGAGACCATAAACAACTTTGAATGGTATGATACAAAATATGATAAAACACACGATTTATCCATTATTGCAAATTATACTTTGAATGATCGATTGTCCTTTGGAGGCAGTTTTGTGTACTCAACCGGATCTGCTGTAACTTTTCCAACAGGTCGATATACTTACGAAGGAATATCAGTGCCTTACTATTCACAAAGAAACGGCGCGCGTTTACCAGATTTTCATCGCCTGGATCTTTCTTTGACTTTGAATCCTAAGAAAAATAAATTTAGAAAAAACCAAGCCGAGTGGGTTTTGAGTATTTACAATGCATACAATAGAAAAAATGCATTTAGCATAAATTTCAAAGGGGAAGATTTTGATCCAAACCAAACTTACGCAGAGAAAGTATCCGTATTCTCAATTGTTCCATCCATTACTTACAACTTTAAATTTTAGCATCATGAAAAATACATTAATAGCTTTAACAACCTTGCTCTTATTGAATGCTTGTTTTTATGAAAGAGTAGACCTTGATTATAATGTCGATGAAAATAAAAAAGTGGTCATTAGTTCATTCATAACCACCTTAAACGAAGCACAGTTTGTTCGCGTTTCTTATACTGCTAATTACCTAGGAAATGATAGCCAAGAAGGTATAAGCAATGCCAAAGTATTTTTGAAGACGGATTTAGTTAGTATAGAACTCACTGAGCAGTCTCCAGGATATTATTACTTGCCTTTAGATTGGGAAGTAGAATACAATGCGGTTTATAACTTGGAAGTCAAAATTGGGGATCAAGAATATACTGCTACTCAGAGATTGAGAAAATGTCCTGAAGTAGAAAACTTACACGCAGTTTTTATTGAAGATGAAGATCCAGATGAAGATGAAGAACCAGGTTATTACACCTTGCTTTTTTCTATAAAAGATAGCCCAGAAGAAGGTGATGGCTACTATTTGTTGGATTATAATGCCAATGACACGGAGACAAGTTTTAATAATGCGAATTATGCAGAAGATGAATATTGGAACGGGCAATATTTGCAAGATATAGACCTAGAAACGGAATACAACTTGGGCGATACTGTTGTTTTTGATTTTCATTCAGTAGGCTTAGATGCCATTAATTTTTTCGAAGATATTTCAAGTGAAATTTATAGAGATTCACCTTTTGATCCACCGCCAGCTAATGTTAGCACTAACATTGAAGGGGGAGCAATTGGCTATTTTATTATTGCTGATTCAAGGAGAAACATATTGGTGATTGAATAAATGTTATTTTGTTCAAATAATTATGATCTTGTTTTTTAATTAGCAATCTTAGAAGCTAATTGAGAAACAAAATCATAACATAAATGAACTTTTCTTTCAGTCTAAAAACTATACTGCTTTTATCTGTTTTTTGCCTTTCGGCAAATGCTCAGGATTCAATTTACTTTCTATCAGATCCATCATTAGATCCGAGTGGGGAAACTATTGTTTTTTCTTATGATGGTGATTTATGGAAAGTCAATGCTCAAGGAGGCCAGGCAAATCGAATTACAGCATTGGATGGAAATGAAACTCGACCAGCTTATTCACCAGACGGAAAATGGATTGCTTTTTCTAGTACACAAAACGGAAACAAAGACATCTACGTGATGCCTAGCGAAGGTGGAGAAATTAGGCAATTAACTTATCACCAAGCATATGATGATGTTGATTCTTGGTCCTGGGATTCAAAATCCATCTATTTTACTTCAAATAGAGTAAATCGGATGACAGGCTTTCAAATCAATATTGATGGAGGAACTCCAGTCAAAATATTTAAGCATTACTTTAATACGGTTCATAACCTCTTCGAACATCCAAGTTCTGGAGAACTGTTTTTTAATGAATCTTGGGAGAGCAAAAATTTTGCTCATCGTAAAGGATATGTTGGTTCTTATAACCCAGACATTAAGTCCTACAATCTAAATGATAATACCTATAAAGAGTATACTCAGCATGAAGGAAAGGACTTTGGACTTTGTATGGATGAAAAAGGGAATAAGTACTTTATGTCGGATCAATTCAATGGAGTTTATAACTTATATTCTTTCGAAAATGACCAAGCTGTAAAGTTGACTTCCTATAAAGATGCGATTTATTGGCCGAAAGTAAATGCTCAAGGGGGAAAGGTAGTTTTTACAAAAGATTATCAAATCTATTTATATGATGTCAATAAAAGAAGTGCACAATTAGTGAACATTAAATTAAATCAAAGCAACGTACTTTCTAATCTTGAGGACTTGCAAGCTGAAGGAAAAATATCTTATGCCGACTTGTCTCCAGATGGAGAAAAACTTTGTTTTGTAAGCCGTGGACGACTTTTTATTGCTGATAATAAAGGTGAATTTATCAAAGAATTGGATACTGATCCTTTGGAAGCAGTCAAAGAAGCTAATTGGATGAAAGACAATCAAACCATCCTATATACTCAAAGTACTAAAGGCTATTACAATTTTTTCACTATAAACGCAAAATCAAATAAAAGGCTCAAGCAACACTCAAAAGACAAACATAACAATAAGGAGATTTCCTTCAACTCAGACAGAACCAAAGCAGTATACCTAAGTGGAAAACAAGAAGTTCGTATGATGGATTTAGCTTCCTTTTCTGCAAGTCGCATTGCCAAAATTGAATTATGGGATTTGTACAGCACAAAACCTAAATTCTCACCTGATGATAATTATGTTTTAATTTCTGGCTTTAATGATTTTGAACGAGATATTTATTTGTACGATGTGAAAAAGAAAACATTAAAAAACATCAGCAACACGAATGTTACAGAAGGAGATCCGTGTTGGTCACCCGATGGCAAGTATATTTATTTTGATTCTGATCCTTTAAACCATTGGTTTCCTTACGGAACGAAAAATTCAAGAATTTGGCAAGTACCTCTGACAAAAATGACTAAACCATTTAAATCAGATAAGCTTGACGAATTATTTGAGGAAGAAAAAGAAATGTCGTCGGATAAGAAGAAAAAGAAAGGTAAAAAAGAAAAGTCAGATGAAGATAAAAAGGAAGAAAATAAAAAACCTGATGTAATATTTGATTACGAAAACTTGATGGAAAGAGCCGAAAGCATTAGTCCAAATTTTGGACAACAGTTTTCACCACATGTGTTACAAAAAGATGGGAAGACCCACATTCTTTATGTTTCAAATCATGCTGAAGGAAAAAATCACCTTTGGAAAACAACGCAGGAAGATTTTAAGACTGCAGAACATAAGCAGATTAGTAAGGAACCAATGACATCGTTTAAAATTATAGAAGGGAAAGAGAAGCTTTTTATTTTAGCTCAAGGCAATATACACGATTTCAATGTTGGTGATGGGAAATTAGAAAAACTCAAAATCAAGAAAACATTTTCTAAAACAAAAAAAGCCGAGTTTGAGCAAATGTTTTATGAAGCTTGGGTTGGTTTGGAGCAAAATTTTTACGATGAAAATTTTCATGGAGTAGATTGGATTGCCATGAGAGATAAATATGCAGCTTTTTTACCCGCTGTCAACAAGCGTGAGGATCTTAGAAGATTGATCAATGATATGCTTGGAGAGTTAAATACTTCTCATTTTGGTTTTTACTCAAACGGAAAAGAGGAAAAAACTTATTTTGGTTTTCAAACTGCTGCACCGGGAATTGTTTTTAATAATAAAGATCCATTCATCATTGAGTCAATTGTAGAAAACGGCCCCTCTGATTATACAGATGCAAACCTGATGAAAGGAGACCGATTAATTGCCGTTGATGGGATTGAAATTGATAAGAATAAAAATCGAAATTTCTATTTTTCAAAAGCTTCTATCCCAGAAGAATTGGAATTAACTGTGGAAAGAAATGGTGATGTAATAAAGACCAAGTGTCATCCAACCCAATATTGGAACATTAAGACGCTCTTGTACGATGCCTGGCAAGATTCAAATCAGGATTATGTGGATGCTAAATCTGATAATAAAATTGCCTATGTACACATGAAAAACATGGGCAAAGGTGAGTTAAACAAATTCAATCTAGACCTGACGAAAGATCTTCATTACAAAGAAGCTTTAATTTTAGATTTAAGGTATAATACAGGTGGAAATGTTCATGATGATGTGCTTAGAATATTAAGTCAAAAATCTTATTTAAAGTGGAAGTATAGAGATGGTAAGTATACCACCCAGTCAAATTTGCATCCAGCTGACAAACCAATAGTTCTTCTTATTAATGAGCAAAGTCTTTCAGATGCAGAGATGACTACAGCAGGATTTAAAGCCTTGGGTTTAGGTACGGTAGTAGGGGTAGAAACCTACAGATGGATTATTTTTACCAGTGGAATGGGATTGGTTGACGGTTCATTTTATCGTCTGCCATCTTGGGGTTGCTATACTTTGGATGGGAAGAACTTAGAGAAAACAGGAGTAGCTCCTGACGTCGAAATTAAGAAGGATTTTAAAGACAGATTGGAAGATAATCATCCTCAATTAGATAAAGCAATTGAACTCATTTTAGAAGAAATAAAGTAGATTAAAACCAATTAGTCAAATAAATATTATCTTTAATACGAAGATCATTTGAAGGCAATGTATTTAATTAATCAAATTTTAACACTTATGAAAAATCTATTAAAAATGCTTCCGTTTATGTTGCTTTTATTGCTCGCTTGTGAGAAAAAAACTGATTCACAAAGCGCTGATAATCAGCCTGATGGTCAAAATGCTAATGAAATTATTCAATTAGAAGAAGCTACTCAAGACCTTGAAGCCACAAAACAAGAAATTGAAGCCAAAACAAAAGATTTGGATGGATTATTGAATGAAATTGACCAATAACTAATTATTTGGAGTCTAAAGTTTAATTAATGGATCAAAATCAATAATTATGAAATTATCAATGGAAAAAATATTGAAAGGATTTTTATTTTGTTTTGCAATGGTTTCATTGAGCATAAGTACTTCCTTTGCTCAGGGAAAATCACAAGGCAAAGGAAAGAAAAAAGAAAAAAGTGAAAAGGCGATGAATGGAAAGGCTGATAAAGCAAAAAGTAAAATAAAAGAAATAGAAGAGCAAGGAGAAGAAGTCATTAATGGCAAGGGCAAAGGAAAAGGCAAAGGAAAAGGAAAAGGAAAAGCTAAAGGAGACGATGATGAATACGAGAGTGACGATGATGATCAAGCCGAATACGAGAGTGACGATGATGATCAAGACGATGATGATGGAGAAGGTAAGGCAAAAGGTAAAAGCAAAAACAAGGACAAAGGAAAAGGAGCCAGTAATGGAAAAAATGATGCTGAAAGAGTGGTTTTGTCTAAGGGGCAAGGGAAAGAAAAAGGAAAAGAAAAGGGCAAAGGCAATGGGCAAGCGAAAGAAAAGGGCCAAGGAAAAGGAAATGCATACGGTAAAAACAAAGGAGACTTAAAAGGAAAGGAATTTGGCCAAGCTAGAGCGAAAGCAGCAAGAGCTAAAAACGATGAAAAGAAGAGAGAAGTGAAAGAAGTAGTTTCTAAAGGAAATGCTAAAGTTAAAGAATCAAGAGAAAGGATTTCTAAAGCAAAAAAGAATGCAGAAGAAGCAAAAAAGAATGGCAAAATTTCTAAAAAAGAATATGATGAAAAGATGTCAAAAATAAAAAAAGCAGAGAAAATGACTGATGATCTTGAAAATCAAATCAGTAAAGGCAAAAAGAAAATCAATTAATCTTTAAATGCTTAAACGATTAAAAGTTTTACCAATTCATTTTGGTAAAACTTTTTTTTTGTTCCTTTTCCAATTCCTTCATTGCAAAAAAATAATCTTCAATAAGCTAACCGAATTTGGACAGTACCTGTCCGATTTCGAACAATATCGTCTTTATTCTATTTTATAAGACATTGTAAATCAGGCGATTTACTTTTGGCACAGCCATTGGCTTAACAAAAGTAAATTACCTGTAAAATGGATAAAGAAATATCAAAGTCTGAACAATCTAAGAATAAACTAAAAAGTTTTCTACCGATAATCTTAATTATCTCCGTTTTAGCTTTAGCTTATTATTTCTTAAAAGGTTCACTTCAAAAGAAAGCAGCTTCAAAAGACATCCACATTGTATCTGTAGAAAAAGGAGACATTAGAGAGACGCTTTCTGCAGCGGGAACAGTAGTTGCGGCTTCTGAAAGAGTGATTAACTCTCCGGTAACCACAGAAATCGCAGAAGTCATTTTAACAACCGGAACGGCTGTCAAAAAAGGTGACCTTATCCTCAAGTTAGACAAAGAATATACCCTTCTAGAATACGAAAGATTCCAAGATGAATTGGCTTTAAGAAAAAATAACATTGAAAAACTGAAGCTTCAGTTTGATAAAGATTTAAGAGACCTCGATTACCAAGATCAAATAAAAGGCCTTCAATTGAGTGAGCTTGCCACCCAAGTGGATGATCAAAAAAGATTATTGGAGATAGGAGGAGCAACCAAGGAAGAGCTTGAATCTGCACAGTTGCAATTAAAAATATCAGAAATAGAAAAGAAGGTCCTAGAAAATGAATTGTCTTTCAAGCGTGCTGTAAATACTACAGACAAAGAAAGCCTCCAACTTGAATACGCCATCCAAAGTAAAAAACTTAAAGAGTTAAAAAGAAAGTTAGCAGAAACTAAAGTTGATGCTCCGACAGATGGAGTAATTACTTGGGTGAATGAAAACATTGGCGTGACTGTCAATCAAGGAGAGCCTTTAGTTAAATTGGCAAATTTAGATCGCTATAGAATCGAAGGAACTACTTCAGATCGAAACAGTAAAAAATTGTTAGAAGGCTTACCTGTAGAAGTTAGAATAGGTAAAGATAGGCTGCAAGGTCAAATAACTAGAATACTGCCTGAGATTGTAAATAATACAGTGCGATTTTATGTGAGCTTAAACGAAGAAAACCACAAAGCACTTAGACCAAATTTAAGAACAGAAATTAACATCATTGTTAATAATAAAGAAGATGTTGTTAAAGCAAAAAGAGGACATGCACTCATAGGAACAAAGGCCCAATATTTTTATAAAGTAGTTGGTAATGAAGCCATTAAAACTAGAGTTACCAAAGGATTAGTGAGCTCTGAATTTTTTGAAATCGAATCTGGACTTCAAGTAGGAGACAGAATCATTGTTTCAGATGTAAGTGAATTTGATCACATGGATAGATTTATCATCGAAAAATAATGGAAGCTATGAATAAAATTTTGGTACTTACATTTTTACTTTTTCTCTTGAAACCAAATGAAGCATGTCTTCAAGATAATATTAGCTTGGACCAAGTATTGGATTTGGTATTAAAAAATAGTTTTGCTAAAAAGCAGGCAGATAATCTTGTCGAAATAAGTCTCTGGGAAAATAAACTTTTCGAAAGTCAATTAAAACCTTTTGTTAGCTTATCAGCAAACCTACCTCAGTACATTAAGACATCCTCACCAATTATTCAGCCAGATGGTACCATTTCTTTTCAATCTATTCGTCAAGCTAATAGTGCAATTTCAGCCTATGCTTCACAAGTAGTTGCTTCAACAGGAGGCTTGATATTCGTAGAAAGTAACCTTAGAAGATTTGATGATTTTTCTTCTTCACTAAGACAACATAACGGCATCCCAATTCGACTCGGAATACAACAACCTTTGTTTACTTATAACCCTTGGAAATTTCAAAAAGCAATTCAACCTCTAAGGTTAGCATTGGCTCAAAAACAATACAATTTGATTTTAGAAACAGCTTTTGTAGAAGCAACAAGTCTTTATTTCAATATCATTATTGCGAATGAAAACTTGGAAATTGCAAAAGTAAACAAAGAAAGTAATGAAAAACTATTAGTCATCACAGAAGAGAGATTAAAGCTGGGAAAAGTTTCAAGAGATGAAAAAATACAATTAGAAATTGAATTAAATTCTGCAAAATTAGCATTATCTCAAGCGACATTACAAGTAGAGCAGGCTCAAAATAACCTCGAAGTGTTCTTAGGAAAAGAGGTAGCCTTAAGCTCAAAAGATTTTATCATTCCAGAAGATAAAGAAGCCAGTACAATAAACTATGATGCATTGATAAACTCATTTAAAAGCATTAGACCAGAGTTACTAGAAAATGAAATAGCCTTAAAAGAATTAGAAGATGAAATGAGCAAAACTAAAGTCGAGTATGGCTTTCAAGCACAACTGCAAGCTTCGATAGGA
This sequence comes from uncultured Saprospiraceae bacterium, assembly GCA_937941095.1. GTDB lineage: Bacteria > Bacteroidota > Bacteroidia > Chitinophagales > Saprospiraceae > JALZVN01. Next base: position 36,059 of record CALDYJ010000072.1, read on the forward strand.
TTAGCAAGAGGAGCAGAGAAGATTTCTCCTATCTATACAGACCCTTTTGATGAGCAGCAATTTAATGTTTCTGTTTCAGTTCCTGTTTTGGATTGGGGTAGAAGAAAGGCAGCTTTAAAACAAATAGAATTGAGAAAAGAAAACCTAAAAGATTCTTTTCAACAGCAAGTGCTCGAATTAGAAAATGATTTATTGCAAAAAGGAAATGCTATACTTAGGCTTCAAAATGAACTAAAAATACTTAAAGAAATAATGACTCAAGCTGAAGAGCGATTTAGAATATCCAATGAACGCTATGTACTTGGAGATCTAGACATTACTAACTTGACTTTTGCTCAACGTGATAAAGACCAAGCAAAAAGAAACTATGTAAATGCATTAAGATTTTACTGGCTAAACTATTATGAACTCCGCGCTATAAGTGGATACGATGTATTCAAAAATGAAAAAATAATTTACAATTAAATAAATAATAAGCATGATCAAATTAAAAAACATAAAAAAGGTATACCGGACCAAAACTATTGAAACAACGGCCTTGAATGACATTGATCTTCATGTGCCCAAAGGAGAATTTCTAAGTATTATGGGCCCATCAGGTTGTGGGAAAAGTACACTCCTCAACATTATCGGATTGCTTGATGCACCAAGTGATGGCAATATCCTTGTTGCAGGAAAATCAATTAAAAATTATGCAAGTAAAGAAACCTCTCGATTTAGAAATGAAAAGCTAGGATTTATTTTTCAAAGTTTTCATTTGATACCAGATTTAAGCGTGCTTGATAATGTCGAACTTCCTTTGCTTTATAGATCTATTTCTTCAAAAGAAAGAAGAACCCTTGCTGAAGAAGCTTTGGCCAGTGTTGGTCTTGCGAATAGAAAGTCACATTTCCCTTCTCAATTATCAGGAGGACAAAAACAAAGAGTGGCCATTGCAAGAGCTATTGTGGGTAATCCTGAAATAATCTTAGCGGATGAACCTACAGGAAACTTAGATTCTGTGATGGGTGATGAAATAATGGGCATTTTGACCAAACTGAATAAGGAAGAAGGAACCACTATCGTGATGGTAACTCATGATGAACGAATGGCCAAAAAAACAGATCGTTTAATACGTCTTTATGATGGTTCGCAAGTTGCGTAATATTTAAAACAAAAAAACAATGATATCAAATTATATAAAACTCGCGTGGAGAATTTTGGGAAGAAAGAAGTTCTTTACTTTTATAAGTCTCTTCGGTATAAGTTTTACACTAGGCATACTAATGGTTATCCTATCTTTTCTACAAAGTGAACTAGGCACCGACAAACCACTAACTTATAAAAATGATTTTGTTTACCTCAATACCCTTTCTTTAAAAACTGATTTTTTCGATACAATAGTAAGCATTGATACAACATTTTTAAACGATGAAATGGTTCTTGATTCTTCTTTTGAGATCAAAGGAACTGGTTCAATGAATTGGAACAGTGAACTTAATAATGGCATCGCAGAAGAATATTTGAGTGATTTAGAATCAGCAGAAGAAGTAAGCATATTTATCCCTAGTTCTGAACACGATGTTTATGTAAATGGCGTTAAGCAAACCTTTTCTGCTCTGTATGGTGATCCCAGTTATTGGAACATTATTGATCATCAAATGCTTGAAGGAAGAGTATTTGACCAAAAAGAAATGGATGCTGTTGCAAAAGTTCTTGTAGTCTCTGATAAGTCTGCAGAAAATTATTTTGGGACAAAAGAAGGCGTACTGGGTAAAGAAATGTTCATTGATGGAACAAATTATAAAGTCATTGGAATGTATGCTCATACAGGTAAAATTATGCCTTACGTTTCTCCAGACATTGTGATCCCGTATACTAATGCCAATCTAGACAATCAGGATAGTTTTTACCATGGATTTTTCAATGTTTTATACAAAAAGAAGAAAGGAGTGAGTGCTGATAAATTAAAAGAAGAAATTGTATATGCTGCTACAAGGATACCCATGGATCACCCTTCAAAACCTGAGGGCTATGAAGACATTGTTTTTAGACCAAATACCTATGATGAAGATTATGCGCAAGCAATATACTACGAACGAGAAGCTAGTAAAAGCTATAGCATAATGAAATGGATAATTATATCTCTGATTGCTTTTTTTGTCATTCTACCTACTCTTAATCTTATCAATTTAAACGTAAGTAGGATCATGGATCGCTCCTCCGAAATAGGAGTTAGAAAAGCCTTTGGTGCACATAGAGGCAATATTATTTCTCAGTTTATAATTGAAAATATTGTGCAAACAATACTAGGAGGCCTGATAGGATTTGGTTTAGCTCTTGCCTTAATAAACATGATAAATAAAGGAGGCTATTTGATGAATGCAAGGTTAGAATTAAGTCCTAAGTTTTTTATGTATAGTTTTTTAGTAACCATACTTTTTGGAATTCTCTCGGGCTTGTTACCAGCCTATAAAATGTCCAAGCTTCAAATTGTTAATGCATTAAAAGAAAATAAATTATGATTAAACATGTATTAAAACTTCTTTGGAATAAAAAAGCAAGCAATGCTTTAATGATTTTGGAAATATTTCTTTCTTTCATCGTATTGTTTTTTGTCTTGTCTTATGTATTTTTCAATTTAGGAAAGGTGAATCAACCACTTGGTTTTGAAACCATTGACATTTGGAAGATTCAATTAGATGGTGTAGAACAAAGAGATTCTTTGGAAGCCGTTACTACTTTACAGAATCTTAAAACTGAATTATTAAGCATGGAAGAAATCGAAGCCGTGAGTTTTACTGAATCGATTGTTCCTTTTCAGAATAGTCAGTGGAGAACTGGATCTGCTGATAATGGATTTCAAATGACTACTTTATTGGTACCTGTTGATGAAGATTTGAAAAAAGTGATGGGCTTGAATATAACTGAAGGGAGATGGTTTAATGAAGATGATCTTAACTCATCAATGAAACCATTGATTGTTAATCAGGAATTTATAGACCGATATTACCCTAATAAATCGATGGTAGATTCTACTTTCATATTAAATGGTGATAGAAAAATTATAGGTGTAATAGATCAATATAGATACATAGGTGAGTTTGAGGAAAACCATCCCACTGTTTTAAGCATTGCACCTTATTTTCAAAACATGTCTGCTGTTTTGCTTAAAATGAAGGGAAATACACCAACTGCATTTGAAGAAAAACTTTCTCAGAGGATAGCAAATACTACAAAAAGTACAGGCAATGTAATTGTTGATTTAGAAAAAGAAAGAATTGAAAACAGCAGAGAAAGTTGGGTGCTGATTATCGCCTTATTAGCAATCTGTGGATTTTTATGTTTAAATGTAGCCTTAGGCTTGTTTGGGGTCTTATGGTATAACATCAATAAAAGAAAAGCTGAAATAGGATTGAGACAAGCTTTAGGGGCAAATGGCTTTGATATTACCAAACAATTTATTTTAGAAATATTAGTACTCACTGGCATTGCAATACTAATAGCCATCTTTTTCACCATACAAATTCCTTTATTAAAGGTAACTGAATACCCAAATTCATTGTTTTACAAATCGATTGGTTTTTCAACGCTTATTATTCTAATACTTGTAACCATATGTGCTCTTTTTCCAAGTGTCCAAGCTGCAAAAATTACTCCTGCAAATTCATTACACGAGGATTAAAAAAAACATTAACTTAAGCTTCCAATGAAAATATTATTAATAGAAGATGATAGAACTGTTTGTTCAAGTTTGAAATTGCTCCTTACTAAAAGAGGGCATGAAGTTGAGGCCATCCATCAGCCAAATATAGCTTTGGACACCATAGCTACTTTTAAGCCTATTTTTATTATACTGGATATGAATTTTACAATTGATACTTCAGGGAAACAAGGATTGCGTTTATTGACTATGATTAGAGAATCTCACCCAGATATCTCCATCATTTTGATGACTGGATGGGCCACTGTACAACTTGCAGTCCAAGGGATGAAATTAGGCGCTAAAGATTTTATGACCAAACCCTGGGATAATAAAGACTTATTAAATTCTATAGAAAGCATTTATCAATTGCATCATAAAAATGATGACCATTCTACTGGTGAACAGTCAAGCAATAGTTTTGATAACATAATTGGGGCTAGCAAATCTTTAAAAACAGTCTTGAGTATGGTTAAAAAGGTCGCGCCTACACAAGCAAATATTTTAATAACAGGAGAATCTGGTACAGGCAAAGAATTAATTGCAGAAGCAGTCCATCAATTCAGTACTAGAAAAAAAGAAGCTTTTGTAAAAGTTAATTTAGGTGGTATTCCAAACTCTTTATTCGAAAGTGAAATGTTTGGACATAAAAAAGGGGCTTTTACAGGAGCTGATGTTGATAGAGATGGTCGTTTTACTATAGCAAATAATGGAACCATTTTCCTAGATGAAGTAGGGGAGTTAGCTTTAAACAGCCAAGTAAAATTGTTAAGAGTTCTTCAAGAAAAGACTTATGAGCAACTAGGTTCAAATAAAACGCTAAGAGCTGATGTAAGAGTGATCAGCGCAACCAATAAGAACTTAATAGACTTGTGTAATAAAAAAGAATTCAGAGAAGATTTGTTTTATAGACTTAACCTAGTAAATATCCATCTGCCTCCTTTAAAAGATCGGAGAGATGACATTCCAGCTTTAACAAAGTACTTCATTCAAAATGTGTCAACTATTTATGCTTCCGACAGCCCTTACCTCAATAAAAATTGTTTAGAATGGTTGGCTAATCAAGAATACAAAGGAAACATTCGACAATTAAAAAACATTGTAGAAAGAACATTTTTATTGAATTTGAGTAAAAAAGAATTAAATAAAGATGATTTTCTAAAAGCCATGGATTTGAATGAAACAGTGATCTCTAGTTCAAATAGTTTAAATTTGCAAAATTTAGAGATTGAAACCATAAAAAAAGCCTTAGCCAAACATGATCATTCTATAAGTTCTTCAGCAAAAGCCTTGGGAATTACTCGAAGCTCGCTTTATAGAAGGTTAGAAAAATATGGCATTCCGCATGAGCCTAAAATCTAAATACATTTTTTTTATTGGAGTACTACATTTGGTGCTTATTGTATTGATTTATTATGTTTTAAAAGAAAGCAAAGGCATCTTCATCCTTTCTGAACTATTAATATTACTGAGTATTTATTTTAGTTATCTTTTGTACAAAGCTTTAATAAAGCCTATTTCTCTCATGCAGTCTGGGACAGATGCTATAGCTGATAAGGACTTTAGCATTAAATACTTAGACACTGGATCTAAAGAAATGGATAAACTGGTTCATGTGTTTAATGACATGATCGATCAGTTGCGAGAAGAGAGAACTTCTATGTCTCAGCAGTCTTACTTCATGCAAAATCTTATCAATGCTACACCCTTAGGGATTATAATTTTAAATTTTGATGAAGAAATTTCAAGTATAAATCCTTCAGCAAAAGACATTTTACAGATGTCTAATTTTGAAAAAGAAAAGAAACTTTCAGATTTAAATATAGATTTGGCCAAAGAATTGAGTTTACTGAACATTGGAGAAGTAAAATTGATTGTCATAAATGGCATTGATAAATACAAGTGCCAAATGAATGAAGTCATCCACCAAGGTTTCAAAAGAAAAATAATCTTGATAGATGATTTATCTAAACAATTATTAGAATCTGAAAAAGATGCATATGACAGGATAATAAGAATGATGGCTCATGAAGTAAACAACAGTATGGGCGCAATAAATTCAATATTAGATACCGTAGTAGAATTTGGTTTGTCTGAAGAAAAGGATGAAGAATTGAAAAAGTCTTTGATCATCGCTAAAGAAAGAAACAAAGGCTTGAGTAAATTTATGGCGAATTATGCTTCCATCTTGAGGTTGCCTGAACCAAATTTTCAACAGTTGGAGCTTTCAAAATTATTAAAAAAGTCTGGACAACTATTTTTACCATTTGCAAATGAGAATGACATTTCAATCGAATTTGATTTGCCTGAAGATGGACCATGGATCTCAGGGGATGAAGTTTTGTTAGAGCAAGCAATCTCAAATATCCTGAAAAATGCGATTGAATCAATTGTTCAAGATGGTGACATCATTATAAAGTGCACAAAAAATCCAAAAGGATTTGTTATCACTGATAATGGAATAGGCATATCTGCTAAAAACGAAGCAAAATTATTCACACCATTTTTTAGTACCAAACCTTCTGGACAAGGAGTAGGTTTGATGTTAGTTCGAGACATTTTGCAAAGTCATAAAACAAAATTTTCTCTAAAAACTGATCCGCAATCTAAATGGACAAGTTTTAGTGTTCTTTTCTCTAAGAGCTAGATTTTATTAGTTCACTGAAAACAGTGATATCTAAAAAATGCCAATTTTAAGTGAACTGTAAATCTAATGGGATTCACTAAATTCATTATTATTTATACTCAATAAATCATTATGAAAATAATTTATCATTGCATTCAACTATCAATTTTATTTGTTGGCTTACTATCTTGTCAGGCTCAAACAATTAAGGACATTAAAGTCATCGACCTTGCTGCTTCTGCGCATGTAATAGAAACTGGCAACTTAAATAATGGAACTACGATACCGCTTGATTGGGCACAAAAAAGTAATGTAGCTTGTTTTCCTGGTACAAGGTTTAGAGAATTTCAAGGTAATCATGTCTTTTATAGAATTGATATTCCTCCACATTCGATTACGACTTTTACAGTATCACCTAAAAATTCTAAAGATAGAATTAACATCTATGGAATTAGATTGCCTCAAGGAAATACCAGTTTGCCTCCAGAAATTGCAAGAGGAGTCTGCGAATCTGACTATGAAATTTATGCAGGCCAACCAAATTTGAACAAAGCTAATGGGCCTAAAAGCATTGAGTTTACTGCCATTCAACATTCATATACAATTGTAATCGGCATTGCCGGAGCAAAAGATGTATTAGAAGGCAAATACACCTTAGAGATTAATACAGTAAAGTAAAATAGTTTTAATTCATTCATTTAGAAAAACTCGGATTCTCCACTTTAGTCCGAGTTTTTCAAGCTTTTAGTGTTATAGACTTTAGCTGACACTTTCCATCTTTAAAACTTTCATTTTTATCGAATTCCTTACCTTGTGCTTGAAGTTGAATAAAATCAAGTATGAATTTGAAAGTAATATTATCGATTTGCCTAATCTTTGTTTTTTCTACGATGGGCTTTTCGCAAGATCAGCAAAATATAAAAGGAAAAGTTGTATCCGAAGAAGGTGAAGAACTCATAGGTGTCACCATTAGTGTTAAAGATTCAAACGAAGGGACAGCCTCTGATTTTGACGGAACTTTTGAGTTAAAAGCAAGTACTTCAGATGTGTTGCTCTTTTCTTATGTTGGATACCTTGATCAACTGGTTCCTCTGGAAGGCAAAAGTTATGTTGAAATAGTTTTAATAGAAAACACAACCCAACTCGAAGAAGTAGTCGTGACAGCCTTAGGAATAAAAAGGCAAAAACGGGAACTTGGTTATTCCACAGAAACATTCGGTGGCGATGAACTCTTAGCATCAAATACACCAAATTTAGTAAATGCACTTAGTGGTAAATCTGCAGGTGTTCAAGTGATTGACGCGAACGGAGTAGATGGAGGCACAACTCGTTTTGTTATTCGCGGGAATAATAACATTACTGGGAATAATCAACCTTTAATAGTAGTAGATGGGGTGCCTATTGAAAATGATCCTGGTTTAACAGACGTGGGAAGAGGCGTAGATTGGGGATCTGCCATCAACAACATTAATCCCAATGACATTGAAGAAATGAATATTTTGAAAGGTCCAACGGCTTCGGCGCTATATGGATCAAGGGGAGCTAATGGGGTAGTCCTTATCACAACTAAAAAAGGAAAAGTAACCAAGGGACTTGGAATTTCTTACAATACTAGTTATAAAACCATACATCCGTTTTATTACAGAGAAGTTCAAAACGAATTTGGCGTAGGCTACCCTTTAGATTTATTAGAACCAGGCTTTCAAACAAATGCAGATGGGAATCCAGCTTACCCTCGAGAAATTTATAGGAATAATGGACCTTTTGGCAGACCAACCACTGAATTATTCGGATACTATTCTTCCGCTATGTCTTGGGGCCCGAGAATGGAAGGTCAAATGATTGAATGGTGGGATGGAGAAACCAGAGCATTTACACCCCAACCCGATAATCTTAAATTGTTTTTCTCTGATGGAAATACCTCTTCTCATAACCTATCTTTCTCTGGCGGATCAAAAATGGGAACCGTTAGAGTTTCTTTAACGAGGCAAGATCACAATGCCATCATTCCTAATAGTAACTATCATCAAAACACGATAAATATAGGCTCAACTTTAAACGTTTCTTCAAAAATTAAAGCCAATGTTTCAGTATCATACATCAATTTTCATCGATTAAATAGTCCTACTTTAGGTGATGACAACGATGCATCCTTCGGCAAAGGAATACTATACAGTTGGCCAAGGTCCTACAAAGGTTTAGAAAAGGAATCCAACATTAATCCTGATGGAACTAGGAATAATTATGAGTTTGCTGGAGGCTATCCTTTTACTTTTTCGCCACCTCATTTATGGTGGAATACTTTTAACAACAATACAACACTTGATAGAAATAAATTAATCGGTTCGATAGGCTTGACTTATGATATTCTGCCCTGGTTAAATGCAAGCGGACGAATCGGAACTGACTTTACCTTAAATCAGTTTGAATCGAGAGAAAAACCTATAGACAACACAGGAATTACAGAAGGCTTTTATTCCAATGAATTAGGCAGAGACATTGTACAAAATAGTGATTTTCTACTTACAGCATACAAGGATAAAATCTTTCATCCTCAAATAAATGCAAGCATTTCATTTGGAGGAAACAGGTATAATAGAGATCAGTACGGGTTAAAAGCGCAATCTGGAGATTGGGTGAATCCATGGCTGTACACTTTAGAAAATTTTGAAGATCAATTGACAGTGGATGTACCAACAGAATATAGATTTACAAAGCGAATTAATTCGTTGTATGGATTTTTAAACCTTTCTTATGGCCAATATCTATTTTTAGAAGCTTCTGGAAGAAACGATTGGTCATCTACGCTGCCCTTAGATAATAATTCATATTTCTATCCATCGGCTTCACTAAGTTTCATTCCAACTACTGCATTTGACATGTCAAAGTATAAATGGTTAAGTTTCTTAAAGCTAAGAGGGGCTTTTGCTCAAACTGGAACAGATGCCAGTGACCCATATCTTATAGATTTTGTTTACAAAACAGGTTCATTTGGAGGTACTCAAACGGCTAGTCTCCCATCAACTATCCCTCCAATTGATTTAAAACCTCAAAGAGCAAACTCTTACGAAGTGGGGGCAACGCTAGGTTTTTTAGATGATAAAATAAACCTAGATTTTACTTATTACTATATAAAATCCTTTGATCAAATATTAAATTCGCCAATCCCTAATTCAGCTGGGGCTGAAGAAGTAAGAATCAATTCTGGAATATTAGAGAACAAAGGTATTGAAGCAAGTTTAGAGGTAACCATCATGCAATCAAAAGATTTCTTTTGGAGGACAGGATTCAATTTTGCTAGGAATCGAAATAAGGTAGTTAGCTTAGGCAATGGAGCTGAGATTCTAGAATTGGCAAATATTTGGGAGCTGAATGGCCCTGCAATCGCTGTTAGAGAAGGTGACGAATTTGGTACAATTGTAGGATGGGATTACATTTACGATGATGCGACTGGAAAACCTCTCCTAAATGAAGGTGGCACTACTTATCAAATTACGCAAGACAGGGTTCCTATTGGGAATGCTAACCCATTTTTCACCGGAGGATGGACGATGCAATTGGGATGGAAAGGTCTTAAACTTTCTACACTGGTTGACACCAAATGGGGGGGCGATATTTATGCAGGTTCTTATGTTATCGGTTTACAAACGGGTCAAAGTCAAGAAACTTTGCCAGAGCGACAAGGAAATGGATTACCATATACTGATCCTTCAGGGGAAACCAGAAATGTTGGGGTTGTTTTAGACGGCATTTTACCAGATGGTTCTGTCAATACCAATGTTGTCCATTACTATTTTAAATACATTGGCAATACAGGTGGTTGGGGAAGATTCAATTCTAAACCAGGAATTCTTGAAAACTCTTGGATCAAGATGAGAGAGATTGCTTTAAGCTATCAAATTCCCGAATCCATCGCCAGAAAAACTAAAGTCTTTCAAGAATTGAGTTTGAATGTTACTGGTAGAAATTTATTTTACATCTACACAAGTTTGCCTGATAGAATAAATCCAGAAGGTGCTAATGGCAGTGGCAATGCACAAGGTTTAGAATGGGCATCTTATCCTGGAACTCGAAGTTTTAGCATTGGTCTGAATGCTAATTTTTAAGCTATTGAATGATGACTTTACAATTCAAAAAAATGAAAAATAAAATAAGTTTCTTTTTATTAAGCCTCATGTTTTTAAGTTCTGCTTGTACAGATGATTTTGAAGATTTAAATAGAAATCCTTTTTCTCCAACGCAAACAGATATTGGTCCGCTTTTTAATAATGTGGTAAGCACATTAAAGCTAGGTTGGAACGAACAGTTTTATTTGTACAATGAAAAACTCTACGGGATCACTCAGTTGGCTGCCAAAACAGCAACAGGTTTTGATAATGTTAGCATAGGCACAGAAGAATTATGGACAAACTATTACACTGCATTAGCCCATATTAAAGAAATAGAGCGGCGTTTAGAAGCTTTGGCAAGTGAAATGGATCCTTCTCTTTTAGAGCATGCTCAAGCGCAATTAAATGTCATCAAAGCTTATAAAACCTTTAAGCTAACAGACCTTTTTGGGGACATTCCTTTTTCGGAGGCAGGGCTAGGCTTTGAAGGCAATGAAAGTCTACGTCCTATTTATGATACACAAGAATCCATTTATAAATCTTTATTGAATGATTTAGGTGAGGCTGATCTTATTTTTGAAAATACCTTTCCTGAAGGTGCCATAAGTTTTAGTGGATATGATAAACTGTTTTTTGAAAATTTATTGACTTGGAGAAAGTTTGCGAATTCATTAAGACTTAAACATACTTTGAGGATGTATGAAGCAGATCCTGACTTTGCGAATCCAATTATCGCAGACATATTGAATAATCAACTCCCACTGCTTGAGAAAGGAGAAAATGTGGTAATGGACCCAGACCTTCAAAGTTGGAGAAATGAGGGCTTAAACTGGTCTTTCAGAGAACACAAAAAGCTGAGAATGGGTACGAATATTTGGAATCAAATGGCAGAAAACCTAGAAGATGATGGCAGCGGCATTTATGATGTGAGAGCTGAACTATTTTTTGAAACAAACAATGAAAACAAATGGGTACCATTTCCTCAAAACCCAAGTGCAAATACCGTACAATCTGGAGGAATCCCTTATCAACAACATAGAGATCAAAATTATCCTATAAAAGGTGCCGATAATATATATTCTCCTTTTAATTACTATTTGGTTAGAGATGAAATAGGTATCCCGGAAATAATCATGACGGCAGCAGAAATTGGATTTGTCAAAGCAGAAATTTACCTCAGAGGAATAGGAGTGAGCGAAGATGAAGCCCAGGCACAATCAGCATATACTTTGGCTGTTGTGGAATCTGTGGATTTCTGGAAAGGCATAGAACAAGGTTCAGCAATTTGGCTTAATGGACCAACTTTGTTGGCTAATCAAAACTCCTTTGCTGTTGCAAATCATCCTTTTAATTTTATCAATGATAGTAACAACAAATTGGCCTTAATCTACAAACAAAGATTCATAGATGCCTTTAGACAACCATGGGAAGCTTATGCCTTAATGAGAAGAACAAATGGAGCTACACCACATGAAGGTGTTTTAGAAAATCATAATAGATTTTCTTACCCTCCTTCAGAAGCAATAAATAATCCTGATAATTGGGCAGCACAAGTTGCAAAAATGGGAGAAGATTCTGAATCAATAAAAGTATGGTGGAATAATTAGGTGTTTGTTGTCGGCTGATCGATGATTGTACTTCGGCTGTTCAGCGGGTAGCGTATATAAACAGAACAAAAAAAACCTTAGGACTTTGAAAAACGTTTAATGGCTTTTGAATAAATCTAAGAATAAAAGAACTAAAGTTTCAATGCTCAATTATGCAGGTGCATTTTTAAGTGCTAACTCAGCATCGTATCTGCCATTTCCGAGTTTATTCATAATTGCAAAATGGCTTCTCACAGCACCGTAAAAAGTTTCATGATGATGATAAGGTAGTTCGTATTCCAATGCTGTTTGCTTAACAATTTTAGAAATAGCTTTGTAGTGGATGTGGCAGATGTTTGGGAAAAGATGATGCTCAATTTGATAATTTAATCCACCGATAAACCATGAAAAGAATTTACTTTTATTTGCAAAGTTAGCAGTAGTTTTTAATTGATGTATTGCCCAATTGTTTTCTACATTTCCTTCTGCATCAGGTTTGAAAAAGTCAGTTTCTTCAATAACGTGAGCTGGTTGAAAAATCAAGCCTAGTATTATTCCACAGATAAAATGCATTAAAAAGAATCCAATTAGTATCTGCCAAACAGGTAGAGGTAAAATTATTAATGGCAAGCCTATAGTTAAAAGGAGGTACCATGCTTTATTGAAAATAATTTGGACCAGAGCTTTCGAGAAAGTTACGCCTTGTGTATTTAGAAGATTTTGTTTGTTGTATTTCACTAACTGTTCAAAATCCTTCCCTAAAAACCAGTAGATGGTAATCATTCCATATAAAAATGGTGCGTAAAAAGCTTGAAACCTAAAAATGCTTTTTCGCTCTTGATCAGGAGACATTCGAAACACTAATTTCTTATTGATGTCATCATCATGGCCATCAATATTGGTAAATGAATGATGTAAGACATTATGCTGTATTTTCCAATTATGGTGATAACCACCTATAAAATTAATGACAAAACCGATGCGCTGATTGATTTTTGGATTACTAGAATATGAACCATGATTAGCATCGTGCATAACTGACAAGCCTATACCTGCCATTCCAAAGCCCATAATTATCCAACACAACATCATGGGACCAAAATTGGTAATGGGTAGAAAGATTAAAAAGGTTAGTGGTATGAAATATAAAAGCAGCATAAAAATGGTCTTAAAGATCATTCTGTTGTCAGCATGCTTTGAAATATTATTGTCTGTAAAGTGAAGATTAACTCTCTTTGATAGAATCCTGAAAAACTCTGGCTGCTCTTTCGTATTGAATCTTACTTTAAGTCTATCCATTTTATAGTTAGTGTTATGCTGTTAAGATGTAATTTACCAATATTAACTTGTAATAAAGAAGAAAGCCTTCTGCTTTCACAGGAGGCTCTCTAAAATAACGTAAAAAGTTTGTGTTTATTAGTTTTTTCTGAATTTGCCTAGAATATGTTCCATTTGCTTGCCTGCTGCTTCTCTTCCACCTAAACCGAAAGAAAGTGCTACAGCTACTGCAACTGCTCCTAAGATCAATCCGAATGCTAAGTTTACAATATCATTTGCAATACCCATTGTTCTTAATGCGATTGCCATGAACAAAGCCATTGTTGCTACTCTAACTACTGTCTTCATAAATGAATCGTTAACAGCTCCTGCTGCCATAGTAGAAATCCAGTTTCCAACAGCCATGATGACTAATCCAAAGAAGATACCACCTGTCATGTCTAGTAAGTTTCTTAAGACACCTGACATTTGACCGAATTCAAGCACTTCTACTGCTTGAATAACACCTGTGAACATTAAAAACGCGAACAATACATTTGCAACTAAAGAAGATAGGTTGCTCTTTCCAACAATGCTAGAAAGTCCCATTTTTGTACCCATTTCATTAACGCCAAGGTTATTCAATAAGTCTCTTAAAATTCCAGTTACAAATTTTCCAATAAAATAGAATACACCAACAATGATTGCAGCTGTAATTATTTTAGGAATTGAACCCATCATAGTATTAAGTAAATTCTTTGCAGGATCAGAAATAGCTTTCATACCTAATTCGTCCAATGCTAAAATTGCTAATGGAATAAAAACGATTAAGAATACTAATTGCTTTACTAATTTTCCAAGATTGAAGTCACTTGACATGCCCATTCTTGATGAAAACTTGTTTAAAGATTCTCCTGCGAAACCAAGAAGTTCTGATACTATCGTTGCAATGATGTAACCTGCAAAACCAATTATACCTGCTTTAATTAAATTTGGAATAGCTGATAAGAATTGGTTCACCATATCTTTTAAAGGATCAAGTACTTGTTGTACACCCAGCATATCTAATACTATTAAAAGTACGATTAGCATGAGGATATAGTAGACCAACTTTGAGATAAAGCGCTCAATGCTCATAGAACCTGGAGAACTTTTAAAGATTCTGTTATCTAAATCAGTTTTCTTTAAAACTTTTCTGGTTGTTCCACTTAATGCTTTAGCGATTAACCACCCAATGATGAGGACAACTATGGCACCAATAATGCCAGGAAGACGAGTTCCTAAGGTACTTTGAAGGCCATCTAATAAATTTGAAAAATCCGGCATGTTTGTGTTCGATTTTAGTTAAAAAATTAATTATGTAAATTGTTTCTATTGATTGTTCCTGAGACAAGAACTTTTCTCAATTAAGAAAAAGTTAACGTTAAGACGTACTTAATGGCGCAAAAGTAACTAATTGTAGTAATCTTATTAGAAAAATCACTAATAAAATGTTAATTATTGTTAATATGAAAATATTTGATTTTTGTTAACACGGACTTTCAAAATTTGGAATTAATTTTAAAGATATGCTGTTACATATATCACTGTTCCTTATAGCTTTATGAAAGCAACTAAAAAGTATACATATAAAAAATATACCCTACAAGTCTTATTGGTCTTTATAAGCTTTGCATCAAGCTTAATGTACAGTATTATTCCTTCATTAAATGAGCAAAATCTTAGCTCAATTCAATTTTCTAAAATTGAAAACAATTCATTATCTATTGATAATCATATACTTAGTAAAGATGAGTTTGTCGAACTTCTTACAAATTGGCTTGATAAAGACCTGAAATTCGAATTTTTCTTAGATAAAGAACTAGGCAAAACAATGTACTATACTTCTATCATTGAGCTTAAAGCCTACTTGGAAAACAATTTTAGTGTAGATAGATTAAGTACCATCCACATAAAGAAAGGGAATAATCAAAGTTTCGAATTTGCAAGCATTAACTTTTATGAAAAATCGAAACTTAGCATAGCAAGAGCTATAAAAAGTGGTTTTTTTCCAAACGGTATAACAATCAACTATCAAAATAAAAAAGGAGCAGCTTCAATTATTCATTCAGATGACATAGCATACTTT
This sequence comes from uncultured Saprospiraceae bacterium, assembly GCA_937941095.1. Lineage (GTDB taxonomy): Bacteria > Bacteroidota > Bacteroidia > Chitinophagales > Saprospiraceae > JALZVN01. The sequence continues at coordinate 51,447 of CALDYJ010000072.1, forward strand.
TCAGATCTTTTTAGCATGGATAGAAGTAATCAAAAGATCATGCATTTCAATTGGAAAACTTTTGAACAATTGCTTAATACTGCATCTTCTAAAAAAGTATTTTCCAATACAGATACCGTTTATTTATTCGCTAAAAACGAAAATTACAAAATAGATCAGCTTAAAACTTCCTTCGAAAAACTTCCAGAGGTTTTTAAAAAATGGAAAAATTCAAACTTTAGTACTAGCTTTTATCTGAGCATAAGGAAAAAGAACAGCAGTTTTTATTCTGCAATATTTACAATTGGAAAAAAACAAGACTTTCAATTATTAGACCCTTTAATATTAGAGAAGGTATTAAACATTAATGCAAATGCAATGGCTGTCGATGCCATTACGTATTCCCCTGATGCTTATCGTTTTAAATGGGGAGAGATAGATTTAAATCTGGGACAAAATAAGAATGGGAAATATA
>CALDYJ010000073.1 GCA_937941095.1 uncultured Saprospiraceae bacterium
AAATTATTGAGCTTTCAACTTTCCTAAGAGTTCGTCTTTTTTATCTCGAGATACAGGAATATTAGATCCATCATCCATAACCAACATTCCACCTCTCCCTTTAATGTATTTTTGGATGCAGTTTAAGTTTATGAGATGAGATTGAAAAACCCTCATAAAATTGTGTTCTTCCAAAAGCAATTCATACTCTTTTAAGGTTTGACTAACGACAATTTTTTTACCACTTCTCATGTGAAAGGTCGTATAGTTTTTTTGACCTTCACACCTTATGATGTCTTGGATTTCAACTAGATCAAAACCACCTAAATTTGGTAAAGTGAGTTTTGAATTACTACCTTGTTTATGAGACTCTCTCAATTGTTTAATCCTTGTCTCATTAGAATCTTTATTTTCATTTCTGATTCTGTCGACACATTTTCTTAATTCTTGCAAGTCTACTGGCTTAAGTAAGTAATCAAAAGCTGCATATTTAAAAGCCTTAATGGCGTATTGATTAAATGCAGTTACAAAAACTAAGTGAAAATTAAAATCTTCCAATTCATCCAAAAGATCAAAGCCCGTACCGTCTTCCATGTTAATGTCCAAAAAAACAACTTCAGGTTTTAGGGCAGCAATTTGCTTTAGCCCATCTTTAACACCAGTCCCGTGTCCTAAGACTTCTACATCCTTTACAAATTTATGTAGCAATACTTCTAATGCAGCTCTAGCATCTTTTTCATCATCTATTATAAGTACTTTAAGCATTTTATTTTTGTTTTATTAAATCGCTAAGACGACTTTAGTTCCTTTAGCATTATCTCCATCTAAGATATCTAAGCTTAATTGTTTTCCAAATTTTCGGTTTAAAAGATTTACTCTTTGAGAAACCAACTTTGTCCCTAAAGATTTTTTCTTTCTCTGATCATTAGATTTTCTATTTAGAGAGAAAGCTCTTCCTACTCCATCATCGAGCACAGAAATACTTAATTTCTGATTCCATTTACTTACATCAATGCTGATAAGACCTCTTTCTTCTTTTGGAATTATTCCATGCCAAATAGAATTTTCTATGAAAATCTGAAGAATCATACTTGGGATTTCCTCGTTGTAAATATCGATCCCTTCCCCAATGTTGATGGCATAATCGAATTTATTATTCGTTCTTACCTTTTCAAGTTCTAGGTAATTGATTAACATTTCCATTTCCTCGTTCAAAGGAATAAATGCTTTTTCTGAATTTTCTAAAACTTGACGCATCAAACTTGAAAACTTATTGAATAAATGAATAGTCTTTTCTTGATCTTCCAATAAAAAGGATGATTGGATAGAATTTAGTGTATTAAAGATAAAGTGTGGATTAATCTGGATCCTTAACAGGTTTTGTTTTACCTCAGCTAATTCTTTTTCAATGGTAAGTTTTCTATTCCTAGAATAATAATAAGCTGATATCCCAAGGGTTAAGATTCCAAAGAGTAAACCAAATATTATGTTCCTTCTTTGGGTAACTTGAATCCCAAGTTCTGCCTTTTCAGTTTCTAATTTTTCAATAGCAAATTTGCCTTTTTCTATTTCTTGTTTGGCTTGTTCAGTTAATACCAAACCAACTTTGTTCATACTTACCAAAGAATCAAATACAATTTCTTTTTCTTTGTTGGCATAAAATGCTTGTTTAAAGGCCCCTTGTTTTTCTAAAACCTCTGATCTTAAATTCATTAATTCTAAAGAAACATTCAAATCCTCCGGAGATCTTCTTAATGCATTATCTATCTCCTGAAGGGCAGGGCTAAATTGGTTTTCATTATAATAATAGTATGCTTTTCCTAGAAAGATTTCTGGCATTAAGCTGGATAAATCATCTTTTATGCATTCATTTTCTGCTATATTATAAAGGACTCTTGCTCTTTCTTTATCTCCTTTAGCCCATTGAATCTTAGCTCTTAAAATGGTTACTTCACAATGCAACCTGATGGCTTTAAAAACAAATTTTCTTTCCATGAATCTCTTCAAGGTATTATCTGCATCTACAAACTTGTTTAACAGGAATTCACTTTTTGCGATGGATAAATAACATTGAGAAGAATACTTGTACATGTTTAATTCATCGGCTATTTTCAATCCTTCTTTAGTATACTTGATAGATTCTTGGTATTGCCCTAATGCCATGTATAAGTTAGCCATTTTATTTGCATATAGAATTAAATCTTTTTTGTGGTCATTTCTTTTTGCATAAAGGTAAGCCTGATTAAAATAATCAGCTGCTTTAGGATATTTTTGTAGTTTAAAATATATACTGCCTATAGTAGACAATGCATTCATTTTAATTTTTTCATCGCCTACTCTTTCGCAAATTCCAATGCAATCTTCCGCGGCTTGTATGGCTGCATCATATTCATTTAAGTACATTAAATTTTTAGCAAAATCTCTAAGAACAAATCTTCTCTCTTTTACTAATCTTAAACGATCTAATTCAGCTAAAGCTTTAAGGTTATTCTCTTTTGCTCTTGTATAATCAACCGTTTCAATATAAAAATTTGCAAGATTTGTAAAATACTCCCAATACCTACCAGGCTCTTCCTTTTTAATAATCTTTTCTGCTTTTTCGAGGTAAGCAAATACATTATCTCTGTTGCCAATGTTTAATGATAAATCTTGAATGGCAAATAAGTAATCCAATTTGGTATCGGTATAATGCTCAAATTCTTCTTCATTAATGAGTATCAAATCAGCAAGGGTTTTTCCAAATCCAACTTCTTCTTTATTATTAAGGAGTTCCTCCAATTTTTGCACATAATAAGATTCACTTTTACTAGACTCTTGCGAAAAAGACTGGTATGAACAAAACAAAAGAATAAACAAGGTCCAATAATTATTGAAGATCATCAACGTAATATGCATCTTTTGATATTTATAACAAAGATAAAGGACAGTAAATTAACGGCTTGCCAAGATATTCAATAAAGCTGCCACATTATTCATTGGATAAACTAAACAAAGGGCTTATGTCTTTCAAAGTATTGATTTTAAAGGGCTTTCAGCTCTCTATTTATCATCCAATTCATAGTCATTAACAATTGAAGTCAGATTATTCATTTAAGCTGCCAGATTGTTCATACTGGCTTTAGATCAGCTAAAAGCCCCTTATCATTGTAGTATAAATATTGAAATTTATTAAAAATCAGAATATGAAAAAGTTTATCATCTTAAGTACCCTATTGCTTATAACGACATTTTTAAGCGGACAAGATCTGACAAAAAATACTGCGGAAACTAAAACTAAAAACCACGGCATTGGACTTGCATTTGGAATCAATACCGGTAAAGTAAAAGACACAAATTTCTCTCCATTACATTATGATGAGTTTGGGCAGGTATCAAAACTTAATTATGAATTCAAAAAACCAAACAGCAGAAATTTATTTTATACCAATTTATCCTTCTCGAATGGTTCTGCAAAAACTACAGCTTCTGACTCTTTAGAATCGAGGTACATCTATGGTGACATTGAACTTGGATATTATAGACAATTAAACACCAAAAATGACAAAATGAAATTTTACCTAGGAGGTAAATACCATTTAGACTTCAGTGAAATAATTTTCAATAATGTGTTTGAGTCTTTTACGTTCAACATCGCACATCAGTTTGAATTAAGTACAAGATTAGATTACCAATTAAATGAAAAACATGCTTTCAGTACTAATTTATCATTGCCTGTTTTAAGTCTTTTGGTTAGACCTCCTTACAGTGGTTACGACGAAGAATTAAATGAGAATACAGAAAAGCCCTTAAAACTAATTACAAATGGAGACTTTGTAAGCATAGACAAACATCGGGCATTGAAATTTGAACTCATACACAAATATCAAATGAACGAAAGATTAGGAACTCAAATTAGGTATGAATTTCATACCCAAACAAATAATCAATTCAAGCAATTTCAAAACCAATTCAGTGTAGGTTTAAATTACAAATTTTAAGCCCAATTAATCAAAAATAAAAATATGAAATATCTAGCTTATATTATCGCATTCCTAGCTTGTCTTTTATTATTCACTTCTTGTGAAAAAGCAATCTTAGGAGAAGAGGTCCAAAACAGCCCAGAAGAAAAATTTGAATTACTCTGGACGGACTTCAATGAACACTACGCACTTTTTGAAGTTCGAAGTTTGGACTGGGACAGTATTTATACGACATACAGACCGCTTGTTTCTGATTTAACTACAGACGTAGAATTATGGGACATTTTTACAGAAATGTTAGACTACTTAGATGATAGCCATATATTTCTATTTGATAGAGCAGCAAACAAGCTTGAAATATCAGGTTACGAATTAAACAAGACCGCTCATGAAGTTTATAGAGCGAATAATTTTAGAGACAACTATTTGGAAAACTTTAAAGCATGGGATGAAAACGGTTTTTTTGAATCAGCAAAGATAAAAGACAAAGAAATAGGTTACATCTACATTGGTGCCATGGATGATTTTGACGAAACTAAGATAGATGACATCATTGAAAATCAAAAAGATTTAGACGCAATCATTGTAGACATCCGAAGCAATAAAGGAGGAGATGGAAACATAGCAAGATATATAGCAGATAGATTTGCTGACGGTGTGCACTTTACTAATACTACTGAAGACAAAATAGGGCCTGCAAGAAATGACTTTTCTGAAAAAACAGAATGGTTTACTGCTAAGAGAGGACCTATTCAATTTACAAAACCTGTCGTTGTTATTAGCAACCGAGCTACTATAAGTGCAGGAGAAGATTTCTTACTTGCTATGAATACTTTTGCACATGTTACTCACATCGGAGACACTACAGCTGGTGATTTTTCAAATACTAGCATGCATCGATTTCTACCCAATGGTTGGGAATATAGGTATTCAACTCAGTTGACGCTTCTTCCTGATGGTTCGCACATCGATGGCATCGGTCACATCCCTGCCATCAGTGTAAAAAACGACATGGAAGATGTCCTAGCAGGCAAAGACATTGTATTAGATAGAGCAATGCAATTCTTATTTGAAGAATACGGTATAAATTAAAAATAAAGCTAAAATAAATTAACATGAAAGAGATTAATTTACTAATTCATAAAGAGCTCATCGAGCGATGTAAACAAGACGAAAGAAAAGCTCAACATGAACTATACTTGCTCTATGTGGAAGCCATGTATGCAGTAAGTTATAATGTACTTCTAAATCACGAAGATACAGAAGATGTTTTGCAAGAGGCTTTTGTCTGTGCCTTTAGATCCATTGATACTTTTCAATACAGAAGTACATTTGGTGCATGGTTAAAAAGGATTGTTTTTAATGCCAGTATAAATGCCTTGAAAAAGCGTAAAACACGAGCAGCTAAAACATTCAATGAAGCTAAAATTATAAGTCTGGAAGTTTCATATGAAGATAATACTCGAAAATCTGATGCGCTAACTAAGCTGAGAAATTCCATCGAAAAGTTAGCTCCAGGCTTTAAAAACATCTTGTCTTTATATCTTTTTGAAGGATACGATCATAAAGAAATAAGTGAGATCTTAGGAATAAGTGTTTCCACTTCTAAGAGCCAATTTAGCCGTGCAAAAAGCAAACTGAAGCACTTGGTGGAATCGGCATGTTAAATAATTTGTTTAGCATTAAAATAAACTTTTATTTTTTTGCAAAGATTGCGAATTAGTCTACTTTCGTTGATGATATTTAGACTATTATTGACTTTAACCTTACTTTTTGGTATAAACAAGATCCAATGTCAAACTCAAATCGCAGATTTAGCGAATGATAAAAAAACAAAAAAGTTTTATGCCTATTGGGGATGGAATAGAAGTTGGTATACAAAATCCAGTATTACATTTAAAGGAGACAATTATGATTTTATTCTAAAAGATGTAGTTGCAAAAGATAGGCAATCCGCCTTTACCATAAAAAATTACTTTAGCCCAAAATTATTTACTGTACCCCAGTACAACTTCAGGTTTGGTTATCAAATCAAAGAGAAGTATGATCTTTCCCTTGGTATTGATCATATGAAATATGTAGCCCAAAATGGACAAGAGGTAATTATTGATGGCTTTATTGAAAATACCGAAACATTTTACAATGGTATTTACGATAATGAAAAAATTATACTGGCAAAAGATTTTCTCCTTTATGAACATTCTGATGGCTTAAATTATATCTTTTGTTCTCTTAGAAGATCTGATGATATTTTCGAAAAAGGCATTTTCAAATTTAGCATCAGTGAAGCTTTTGCAATCGGTGCAGCCTTACCAAAAACAAATGCTACATTATTGGGGCTTCAAAAAAGAGATGACTTTGATCTCTCAGGTTTTGGATTAGACCTTAGCTTTGGATTAAGAGCATTGCTTTGGGATAGAATATTTATTCAAACAGAAATTAAAACTGGTTACATAAATATGCCATCTGTACGCACCAGCTTATCTAAAAATGATTCTGCTGCTCAAGACTTTTTATTCATTCAATCTAATTTACTATTTGGCGTAAAATTTTAAAGGATGAATTTTCTTGCAGACTTTGGATTAGTGGCTTCCGTATACACCATAGAACAAAAATTTACTAAAATCTCAATAAACAAATAAGATACATCAGGTTATTATCCTGATGAATCTTTTAGCTTTAATAGCTATGAGGATTTTAATTACAACCACTTATTGTAGCTTCAAAAACTGCATTGACTTTCACTTCAAAACCAGGATCTAATTCGATGCAATTACCTGCTTGGTAAATGATATCTGCACCTGCATATATTGTATTTGAGGCATCTAAAACTGTTCCTGCTTGTAACAGTTCTACCTCTTCATTATCATAATCTTGCACAACCGTCAAAGTTGGTGGACAATTAGCCTCGCTTAAAAAGACTGGTGCCCCAGATAAAGTCATTCCAGAAGAAGAAACTGTAGAACTGATCCCAGTTATAGAAGCGTCCCATTCTTTTTGATTTAAGTTTCCTAAACCGAAAGAACTTGGAAAACTATAATTGGCACTGGCTACTTCACTCGCATCAGTTTGAGTGATAGCCCACAATACATACTTGTAAGTCCCGGCTAAATCTTTGAATGCTGCCCCATTTACATCAGATGGTAAATTCATAGCAGCTGTTTTTGTGGCATCGAAAGCCCAACCTTCTAGTTCTTCAACAGTAGTCTTGAAGGCTTTACCTTCATCTGTGAAAATTTGAGTGTATGGATTGGTGTTGTTTAAGTTTTTAAACAAACCCATTCTCCCAAATTCAGAACCTGGAGTTCCTGCATTTTCATGCTCACCAAGTTTATAAATATGAACTTGTTTCAAATCATTTTTTTGAGCGATCACTAAAGCTTTGATCACCCAATTTCTTTGTATCTCATCATTTCCATAATTGTCTCCTGCCCACGGCATACTAAAATTAGGGCCATCTCTAGGCACATTGGTTTCAGTGATGATGAAATGTTTTTTGGGATAGGTCGTCCCATCATAATCGTGATCAGTCAAAACTGTTTCGAATTGATCTTTATATTCTGCCAAGCAATTTGCTCCAGCATCAGAATGTCTTTGGTAATCAAATTGCTGAGTTGCATTATTCCAACCAGCTCTATAGCATCCAGCATTATGTGGATAGATATGATAACTCATCACATCAAAATAAGCACCTCCTTTTAAAGGGTAATCATTTGCCTCTACTGAACCATCGGTGGGATTATCGGTATTTCTTAAAACAGCATCAAGAAAACTTGGATAGCCTAGACCTCCTATGGCAACATAAGCATCAGGGTCTACTGTTTTGATGACATCATAGGCAATTCGCAAGGTTCTAATGTATCGATAAATTGGTGCCTTAATTTTCATTTCGCATGGATCGGGATCTACATTCCACCAACTCCCGGGAGCACTTGGAGGATCATAAGCATTGGCCGAATATGAAAAATCTGGTTCATTATAAATCTCCCAAATTTTCACATGGTCTTTATATTCACTCACGGTTTCATAGATGTATTTTGCAAAATTATTACTGTCATTGTATGGAGTACCATTTGCACCACCATCCCAAATATCAAGGTATAAATTGTCAAACAGCACCGTAGTATCGTTTGCACAATACATTGTTGGATCGGAAGAAGCTGAAGACGCTCCTTCTACAAACACTGTGTGGTTTGTCATGCCTAATGTCTCGTAATGATCAAAGGCATAATCACGAATGTCGTAACCGAATTTATTAACAAAATGCTCAAACAATGCAGCCCGCCAAGCATTGGTACCTGCACCTTCTATGCCTTGGGCAGGGACTCCTGCAGAAATATTGGCTAAGGTTGTATCTAGATTTCCCCAGTTTGCAAACCAACCAGGATTCACTCCATACCTGAAATCATCATTCAATGGTTCCACTTGAGTATTAGCAGTATAAGTAACCTGAGCTTGACCAGAAACACAATAAAATAGGGGTATAAGACAGATGAATACGTAAATGAAGGGCTTCATATTATCAGTTTATGTAATCTAATGTAGGATTTTTATCCTAAAACAAGGATAGAAAAACTGTTAAATGATATTCAGTAGATAGCTGATAAGATGGTCTGTTAAGTGATCCATGCGAATAGCTCCATTAACCCGGCTATTCCAACATGTAAGAAGATGCCACCCCAAATATTTTTTGTTTTTAGGGCTAGGATTGACAAAATGTATCCGCCAAAAATACTTGAAAATGCTTCAACAAAAGGTTTCCCAAAATGGAGTACAGCATAGCAACAAACAGCCGGTAAAACAACCTGAGGTCCTAATAATCTAACAAAAGAAAAAATTAAGAAACCTCTGAAGAAAAACTCAATACTGATAAAATTACTTAAATAAGATACTTCAAAAGCTGCTATGGTAGCCCAATTAGGCCAATTATTGAACTTCGCAAAAGCAATTCCTCCACTTTTGAAATACATGGGATAAAAATCTTGAATGCTTTGCAAAAAGGTAGACAGAAAAATAAGCACTGCCATAATCAACAATAATGGTACATATATTTTAAGATGCTTCGGAGAAAAAGTTAACCCATAAAATCCAACCATGTCCTTTTTATCCATTTTATAAAAGATTAAAAGAGGTAAAAGCAAAATGAATAGTCGGAAAAACTTTATGGCTATTTTATAAAGAAATATGCACGCTTTGATGTCAAAAAAAGAACAAAATAGCTTTTGAAAATAAGCAGAGCGGTAAAAAGCAAGTAAAGAAAAAGCTAAGATTAGTTTCAGCCAAAACTCCTTTGATTTTAGAAAGTCGCTTTTCTCAAAGCTAACTAACAATAAACATGCACCTAGGTAAGGAACAATCATTAATAAGAAATGACCTAAAAACCTACCTGGGAAATTTTTAATTCTATCAACGTATCCATCTTCAAAATCTAAGGAATAATTAAACACAAATAAAATGAAGAGCCAAATTCCAAAGAGTGAATATAGTCTCCAATTAAAGTTTTCAGAAACGTAAGATTTTAGATATTGGAAAATGGTTTTCAAGGATTAAAGTATTTGATTGAATAGCTAAGCTAATGTAAAAATAATTCCTTACTTTAAATTTAGAGCAGCTATTTAGTAGCTCCTAATTTCTTTTATGCTGCAAATTCATAAGTGAAAATTAACAAGATTTCAAATTCAAAAAACGCTAAAATGATAATTGATGTAATTTTAAAAGTACTAATAGGCCTAGTCGCATTCCTTCATCTTTACTTTTTATGGTTTGAAATGTTTGCTTGGGAGACTAGAGGAAGAAAGGTATTTAAAAAATTTCCAAAGGACTTATTTGGTCAAACAAAGGAAATGGCAGCAAATCAAGGATTGTATAATGGTTTTTTAGCCTCAGGTTTGATCTGGACGTTTTTTATCCAGAATGCAGAA
>CALDYJ010000074.1 GCA_937941095.1 uncultured Saprospiraceae bacterium
GCTTATGCAGTTCGAAGGCACCTCCTTCTAGTTCTTTAGCAGCTTGGATAAAATACCTACTATCTGTCCACAGACCAGCATGATTTTGACTAATGGCAATGTTTGCTGCTGATCCAGTAAAGTTACTTATCCAAGTGACTGTTTTCCAGTGATTTGCGACATATTCGCTTTGGTGTGGATCATTAGAAGGAATTAGAAAAACATCTATTTTTTCTAATTTCATTTTATTTCTAATTTCTTCTAACAAATTGATACTCTGCATAATAAAGGATTTAAAAAATTTGCTGAGAATTTACTGAAAATTTCTTGAAACAAATAGCACTCAATATTGTATAATCTTAAGTGCTTACAATTTTGCTTTAAGCTTTTCGCTAAACTAGGGCTAAAGCAAATTTTCCACTCAATTTTCATACAATATTTTTAATCTGCTGCCTGATATAAAGAACATTCTTAATGTTTGGCATGTTATTTGATAAGAATTCTGCTTTTTTGCTCGGAATTACGATCAATTTTGCATAAATTGAATCTTATAAGCTAAAGCTTAAGCAGTTTTTTACCAAAATTCTATGTCACAAATACTACAGTTTTTAGAGACGCTTAATTCGTCTAGATCAACTTAATTGTTTGTGAACACTAAAACATTATTTCATTTAAATTTTGTTGAATAAAGAAGAATTATACAAATGCTAAAGCAGAAACTAAGTCAGAAAATGCTCCAAAAACTGTCTCCTCAACAGATTCAGTTAATGAAGCTTCTGCAAATTCCAACAGCAACCCTTGACCAGAGAGTGAAGGAAGAACTTGAAGCTAACCCTGCACTTGATGAGGGAGAAGAAGCCGAGGACAACGAAGCACCTTCTACTGAGGAATTGGATGATCCCAATTTCGGAACTCCAAGTGAAGACAAAGATGACTCCATCACTTCTGATGAAGAGCGTCCTGAAAAAACAGATGAATTCGAACTAGATGATTATCTAAACGAATACATCGAAGATGATCCAACTTACTATAAAACCAATATAGTAAACCAATCAGCTGATGAAGAAGAGAAACACATCACTATTGCGGTTGAAGATACTTTTCACGAATATCTTGAACAACAATTGGGCATGCTCGATTTCAAAAGCAAAAGAGAAGAAATCATCGCTTTACAAATTGTCGGTAGCATAGATGATGACGGATACCTCAGAAGAGACCCTATTTCTATCATCGACGACTTAATGTTTGCTCATAACGTTATCGCTACACCTGAAGAAGTGGTAAACACCCTTAGGAGAATTCAAAAATTTGACCCTCCTGGTACAGGGGCAAGAGATCTTCAAGAGTGTCTTCTAATACAAATCAACAATAAAATTGATAAGTCATTAAAAGAATATCAAGACATTGACGACTCACTGATCAAAGCAAAAAAGATCATTGAACAGTACTTTAATGAATTTTCTAAAAAACATTATCAAAAATTACAAAGACACATCAATGCTAACGAAGAGCAACTCAAAGATGCCATTGATGAAATCTTGAAGCTTAATCCTAAACCTGCAAGTGGACATGCAACCAACAGCAGTAGAGGAACCTATTACATCGTACCTGACTTTATTATAACTAATAGAGATGGTGAACTTGAGCTTAATTTAAATACCAGGAATGCGCCTGACTTAAGAATCAATGACCATTACAGAGATATGCTTAAAGCATACAAAATAAATAAAAAGGATAGAAGGACTTCAAAGAAAGAAAAAGAAGCCATTCTATTTATAAAGCAAAAAATAGATTCAGCTAAATGGTTTATTGACGCGATTAAGCAAAGGCAACAAACCATGTATAAAACCATGTATGCTATCATGCAATACCAATATGACTTTTTCTTAACTGGTGACCAGAAAAGATTAAGACCAATGATCTTAAAAGACATTGCAGACATTACTGGTTTAGACATCTCAACTGTTTCGAGAGTTGCTAATAGCAAATTTGTACAAACTGAATTCGGTACAAAAAGACTTAAGGATTTCTTTTCAGAATCTCTACAAACTAGTGATGGAGAAGAAGTATCAACTTTAGAAGTTAAAAAGATCTTGACAGATATTATTTCTGAAGAAAATAAAAGAAAACCTTTATCCGATGAAAAATTGAAAAACACTTTACAGGATAAAGGTTATAACATTGCAAGAAGAACAGTAGCTAAATATAGAGAACAGCTTAGTATCCCTGTTGCAAGATTAAGAAAAGAACTTTAAAAAAATTTGGTCTAAACTTGACCAATAATTACAAGCAATTTTAAGTGAAGGAGACACTTTAGGTGACTCTTTCACTTTTTTTTGCGTTTTTATCTAATAAATAATAAATTAAATCATTCTTCACCTATTAGCAGAATGAAGTATTTAAGAATCATAGTCTTTACACTTAGCTTAAGCTTACTGTTTTTGGTTTCTTGCGACAAAGAAACTAAAAGACTAAAAGGTTTTGCTGTCCATGGACTTGATGTCTCACACTATCAACAACACATCCACTGGGATTCTATCGCTCAACAAGACATTAAATTTGTTTTTGTAAAAGCAAGCGAGGGAGAAAGCATCAGAGACTCTCTTTTTCAAAGAAACTGGAAGGCATTAAAAAAATATAAAATAAAACGTGGAGCCTATCATTTTTTTCGACCAGGAACGGATGTTCAAAGTCAATTTGATAATTTCAAGAGTACCTTAAGTTTAGCCAATGGCGATCTACCTCCAGTACTTGATGTTGAAGTAACGGATGGTAAAACACAAGAAGAAATTATTGCATACGTTAAGCATTGGTTACAACTTGCTGAAAAAGAATATCAAATCAAACCCATTATCTATTCTAATTTCAAATTTTACAATTCCATTATAGCAGGTCAATTTGATGATTATCCTATTTGGATCGCTAGGTATTCCTACACCGAACCTGTACTAAATTACGGAGACAGCTGGGCGTTTTGGCAATATGGAAACAAGGGAAGAATAAAAGGAATTAAAGGTGACGTAGACTTTAATGTCTTCAATGGTAGTTTATCTGATCTAGATAAAATCTCTTTTGACAAAGCTCCTTTTAGCCTGATTACTCAATAATGCTCATTCTTATTTATAAGGATAAAGGCATACCTTTGATTTTTTTATTTTGAATTGTATTTAAATGAACTTTGCCTTAAGTAAGATCCTTAAATATTGTGAGGAGCACACTACAGCCCAAAAACCTTTAGCCTTAAGTCTTGAAAGGGAAACAAATTTAAAGACCCTTGCTCCTCAAATGATTTCTGGTAGCTACCAAGGAAGACTTTTAAGCATGCTTTGTCAGCTTAAAAAACCGAAAGTTGCTCTCGAAATAGGCACCTTTACCTCATATGCTACATTACACATCGCCGAAGGATTGCACCCTGAAGGAATATTGCATACCATTGAAGCTAATAAAGAACTGAAGAATATAATAGAAAAGTATGTTTCTGCTTCAGGCTTTGAAGAACGAATCAGAAGGCATTATGGAGATGCGCACGACATAATTCCTAGTTTAGCTACCAACTTTGATTTTGTTTTTATTGACGCTGGAAAAAGATTTTATGCCCGTTTTTATGATATGATCATAGACAAAGTAAACCCAGGAGGAGTCATCATTGCAGATAATGTGCTTTGGAGTGGAAAAGTAGTTCAAAATAAACACGATAAAGACACAGGAATCATCCATGAATTCAATGAAAAAATTCAAAACGATCAAAGGGTAGAAAACATTTTACTCCCAATTAGAGATGGATTATTAATGGCCATTAAAAAATGAAAAGGAAAGCATTCAATTTTAAAAACAATCTTCCTTTGAAGCCCATGTCGGACATGAGCAAGCAAAATCTCATAATCCCACTCTACCACACTTTAAAAACAGCCGAAAGTATTCCTTACATTGACCCTTTATATTCAGCTCGTACTGTCAAACAGTTTAGAGCTGACTTAGATTATTTTTTAGACAACTTTACATTCATAAGCTTAGAAGAGCTAATCAACTTAAACAAATCGGGAAAAAGCCCGAAAGAAAAATGCTTCCACATCACCTTTGACGATGGCCTAAAAAGTTTTTATAACTTGGCAGCACCAATCTTAAAAGAAAAAGGCATCAGTGCCACTTGTTTTTTAAACAATGATTTTGTGGGAAACAAAGGCCTTTTTTACAGATACAAAGTTGGATTGATCATCGACAGAGTCTCTACTGACCGACAAGCTTTAAAATCCCTTGAAAAAATCACAGCCAAAGATGGCTTTGATGCAAATAAAAGTTATTTAAAATCTTTAAAATATAAAGACACCCTATTGATAGATGAGATCTTGTCTAAAATAAATTTAGATGTAGACGCCTTTTTATCAAATACGTCGCCTTATATGAACGAAGAAGAAATCTTATGTTTAAAAAATCAAGGCTTTACTTTTGGCGGACATAGTCGCAGGCATCAAGATTATCAATTCTTGAATACAGAAGAACAGATAAAAGAAACACTTTCCAGTACAGTTACTATCGCCGAACAATTCAATTTAAAGTATAAGGCATTTGCTTTTCCTTTTACTGATCACAAAGTTAGTGGCAAATATTTTGAAGAAGTAAAAAATAAAATTGACATCAGTTTTGGAACAGCTGGATTAAAAAAGAGAGAATACGGCTTTCATTACCATCGCATCGCCATGGAAAATAATGAACTAGACGCTAAGACCATTATAAAAGCAGAGTACTTATATTATTTACTAAAAGTTCCTTTTGGGAAAAACAGCATTCAAAGAAAATGAATTTAGCCGTCTACACTCTTGCTGAATTGCCCCAATTATTAGAAAAGAACTTTTTTAAAAAAAGCAAGTCCATTCCGATAAGTCAGCAAAGAGCCGACTCTCACTTTAAGAACCCTAGGGCTGATCTAAATGACAAAGTGCTATGGTGCTTGAGCGATAAAGATCAATTGATTGCATACCGCTTAATGATGCCAGATCACATTTACATTAATGACAAAAAAGTAAAAATGGCTTGGGTTAGTTGCTTATGGGTCGACCCAAAACATCGAGGCAAAGGCTATGGAAAAAAAGTTACCCTTCCAGCTCTAGATGCGTGGGATCAAAGAGTGATGGGCACTAATTTTGCTCCCGCTTCATTAGCTTTATATAAAAGCCTAGGCGGCTTATATCCATTTTCAATTATCAATGGCTTAAGACTACATTACCAATCTAAAGCTGCCGATCTACTTGGAAATAGAAATCAATTCTTTAAAACCATTAAACCTGTCTTCAAACTGGGAGACCTTCTTTTAAACAAACTTAAAAAAAGCCCTGCTCAACATCCCTTGAAAGGTCAAGGAATCAACATTCAAATCATTCCAGCTTTTGATCAAGAAAGTTATGACTTCCTGAAACCGTATAGCATAAATGAATATTTCAGAAGAAGCCAAAAAGAATTGGATTGGGCAATGAGTACGCCTTGGATCATACAAAGAGAAAAGCCTAGTGTTGATGATCACCGTTTTCATTTTTCTTCACAAGCTAAAATATTTTCGCAACTTGTACATAAAATTTCATATCAAGGAAAACTAAGGGCTGTAATCATGAGTTCATTAGTCAATGATCACCTCATGATTCCTTATGCTTATTTCGACAAAGCATTTACATCAAAAGTAGCCAAGTATATTGAAAATTTTGTTTTGGAAGATGAGATTGCTCTTTTAACAATTTTTGATAAAAACCTTGTTGATTATTTTCAGAACACTGCTAACAAAGCGATTCATGCTAAGAAATTTGTAAAGCGATTTATGGCCTTTGAAGGAATTCCTAAGCCGACAAAATCAAATGCTTTAAAACTTCAAGCAGGTGATGGAGACGGCGTTTTTACTTAAAGGTTATTTTTTTCTTTCAATTAGTCGATTAGAAATTCTTAAAAAATCATTTTCTGTAATTAATCCTACCAACTCTTTATCTACTACCACAGGTAAGAACCCTACTTCGTGTTTTTTCATCAGTTTCATAGCGCTTTTTACATTAGCCTTTGCATCAATGGTCACTGGACTTTTAATCATAATGTCTTTTACCAATGTTTTTTGTTTTCCATTATTCTTCCCATGATTCACGTAAAAATTAAGAATCTGTTGAGAGGTAATCATCCCTACTAATTCTCCTTTACTATTTTCGACAGGCGTATAGCGAATGTTTTTCCAATCCATCATGTCCGCTACTAATTCAATAATGTCATCTTTTCGAACAGTAAACAAATCAGTGATCATGAATTCTTCCACCAACATTTTATGTGGACTATAGGATTTTAGGTCTGTCAGTTTTGGCATTTTCCATTTGTGGACAGGGATTCCTTTTCTTTGATTTTTTACGATGGCAGCTGTCAAACAAGTCAGAGCTTCATCTCTATTAGTTTGCTTAATCAAGTTGGTGTAGGCTCTCAATTGCCACCGTGATCCATTCATATGAAGTTCAGCACGTGCTTCAATAATGCCTAGGTATTTATCTATATCTTTTTGATTGACTTTTCTTTTCTTTAATCCTTTTCGTGCGATTGGGATTAATTTTTTTAAGATGAGGTCACAAGCTGAAATTTTCTGATCTTTAAACCAAGTGAAGTGAGAATCAATTCCAAATTTAGCTGACTTTCCAAAATTGTCTCTGACATCTTCCCAAGAAATCAGATCCCTAATGTCATCAACTTCATCAGCCATGCCGACCATAGTTCCCAACCAAAAAGCTGCATTTGCGATTTCATCAACTACTGTAG
Organism: uncultured Saprospiraceae bacterium; assembly: GCA_937941095.1. Classification (GTDB taxonomy): domain Bacteria; phylum Bacteroidota; class Bacteroidia; order Chitinophagales; family Saprospiraceae; genus JALZVN01. The sequence goes on from CALDYJ010000074.1 coordinate 6,754, forward strand.
GCCCTGATGGCAATACCCGATTTTCAATCCTCAAATGCGGCTGCCCATTTGGACTTATACCATAGCAAGGACGATTCCAACGATATACTGTCCCATTATGAACTTGTAATGCTCTTAATTTTGGAACTTTATTTTTTGTAATCATCTTTCCAGAGTCCTCTTCAACATCACTTGCGATCAACACTCTAAAACGAGAAATATCTTCTTTATAAATTTCTAAAATTGAATTTTGCAACCACCCATTTCCAAAATTCACTCTTGGGCTTTTCTCTCTCATAAAATACCTCGAAGATCTTGTATCTAAAGATTGCTGGAATAGTGCGATCCTCGATTCATGCCAGAGTCTTTTTCCAAAAACAATTGGAGAATTGGAACCTATTGCCATGACAGGGCCAGCTAATGTCTGAGCAATGTTATACATCTTCACAAATTCCTTTGGATCTACCTGCAGGTGCACTTGAAAGCTCGTATTGCAAGCTTCAATTAATGGAGAATCGTGTTTAACCAACAATTCATCTATGCCCATAAGCCTAAGCTCATATGCTTGTCCTTCTAATTGTGCATTAATTGCTTCCATCAATGCATGGTACCTTTTAACAGGTGTGAGGTATTTCATTTCCAAATGAAATTTTCTCAAGGTAGGTAGGATTCCACAAAGTACTAGGTCCGAATCAAAGCTTTCCAGCTTTTTCCTGATTTTGTCTAGCTTACCGGTAATCTCTTGTTCCATTAAACTAAAGCACTTTTCAGTAAGCTCTCTTGGTTCTTGGGTTGTCTCTAAATTAAATTGAGCCAACTCTGTTTCACACCAGGTGTCCTTTTTCATTTTTTTCAAAACATCTGTTGCTATAGCAGCAGGTTTGAAAGATTTATTATCCACCAAGCACATTTCTTGCTCTGCTCCGATTCTGGTTATTCCTGATTCAAACCAATCGTTCTCCAGCATATATTCAAGAGATCGAATATCTGTAAGGAGTTGTTTTACAAATCGGTGCATCTGGGACTTGTCAGATAATAATGAAACTCGTTGTTCGCCCATTTTAGAATATTGAGATTATTTAAGACATTTGCTAAATAAATATACTGAAATATAGTAGAAACATCATTTTTTACGTTTCTCTTGTAGTAATGTTTTTAAATTAGCCCTATGAGGTATTTTTTATTTTTATGCTGTGTAATTAGTTTGTTGTCTTGTAAAGATGAGCCTGAAACTTTGTTTGAAATGTCGTATCGGACAGACTTCAACCTACAAGCTGGTTTAAACACCTTTGAAACTCACTATTTTGAATTGTTTAACATCCAAACTAATGCAAGCAATCTTTTGCAGACCAATAATCTCGTAGACTCAGAAATAGAGAAAATATTACCCAAGAGTGCCCGATTTAGCAGTCTCTTTGCAGCCGAAGATCTTGATTTCATTCGCGAGATTTCCATTAGGGCTTTTAATAGTGATAATCCAAATGGGACGGAAATATTTTTTAGGGACAACATTCCTAGAAATACCAGAGATTTTGTAGACCTCATCCCAACATTACCGGATGTAAAAAGGTATTTACTAGAGGATAATTACAACTTATCCATTCGATTAGAATTTTGGGAACCTACTCCTACTTTTATAGACATCAAAATAGAATTTGATTTTATTGTTGAGTAAAAGGAAGGCGCTCTAAGTCAACATTTCCACCTGACAATATGATTCCTACTTTTTTACCTTCAAACTGTTTCCTTTCTTTCAAGACGGCTGCAAGTGGTACAGCACAAGAAGGTTCAATGATAATTTTCATCCTTTCCCAGATCAATCGCATGGCTGCAATAATTTCTTCTTCTTCGACCCTAATAATGCTGTTGACGTATTTTTGAATGATTGGAAAGTTAATGCTGCCCAGTGTTGTCCTTAAGCCATCAGCTATGGTATTGGCTGATACATTCTGCTCTATCTTACCACTTTGTAAAGAACGGTAGGCATCATCAGCATTCATTGGTTCTCCTCCGATGGTTATGCAATTGGTTCCAAAGTAATTTGCCGCTAAGGCAGTGCCAGCCACCAGCCCTCCCCCTCCGATTGGAGACATCAAAACCTCCAGCTTAGGATAATCCTCCAATAATTCTTTTGCAGCAGTACTATTTCCTAGGATTACGTCCAAATCATTTGAAGGGTGAAGAAAAGTTGCACCTTTTTCTTTAGAAATCCGATCTGCATTAGCTTGCCTTTCGGCCAATGTTGGTTTAACTAACAGAATTTCTCCACCATAAGACCTCACAGCTGCCTGCTTTACTGTTGGTGCATTAGAAGGCATGACTATGTAAGCTTTGATTCCAATTGATTTCGCTGCCAAAGAAACTGCTTGTGCAAAATTTCCAGAAGAATGAGTGACGACTCCTCTTGTCTTTTGTTCGTCCTTTAAATTTAAAATCGCATTAGCGGCACCACGCATTTTGAAAGCGCCCATCTTCTGAAAGTTTTCACATTTGAAAAAGATTTGAGCACCACTTATTTCGTTAATCGCTGTGGATTTTAACACTGGCGTCCGATGGATGAACGGAGCAATTCTTTCAGCTGTTTCTATTAAGGCAGATGCCTTTATATTTTCACTCATTTAAAATTTTCACCAAAATAATAAAATTAGATTTATCTTTTATTGAATTTGAATCAACAATAAGCAATTGTTTACCTTCACGAATTATAATTTAAAACGATCGTAATCATTGATGTCTGATAAAATCAATCGCATAGCCTTCAAAGTTAAACCTAGCGCAGAAAGAATGATTCGTTCGAAGCATCCTTGGGTATTTGATCAATCCATTTTAAAACAATCAAAAGAAGGAAAAGCAGGAGACCTAGCCATCATTTTTGATCAAAAGAAAAACAAATTTTTGGCCTGTGGTCTTTACGATCCTCATTCTCCCATTCGAATAAAACTACTCCAGTTTAATAAACAATCTTCCATTGATGAAAGCTGGTTTGAAGATACTATTGAAAAAGCAATCGAGCTTAGAAAATCATTTGACGAAAGTCAGCACAATGCTTATAGAATCATTTATGGAGAAAACGATGGTCTCCCAGGCATAATACTTGACAAATACGCGGATACTTTGGTCATGAAAATTTATTCGGAAATATGGTTTCCTTATTTAGAAATCATAGTTAAGATCCTCATTGACAAAACTCAATGCGAAAGAATTGTTCTTAGGTTCAGCAGAAAAGTAGCAAAATCTGCTACAACAAATAAACTATACGATGGCCAATTCATCTATGGAAATGAGAAAGAAGAGATTGAGTTTTTGGAAGAGGGATTAAAATTTAATGCCAATGTCATAAAAGGTCACAAAACAGGATTCTTTCTGGACCACAGACAAAATAGAATTGAAGTTGGCCGTTTAGCAAAAGGATTAAATGTCTTAGATGTTTTTTCTTATGCAGGTGGATTTTCATTACATGCTTTAGCTGGTGGTGCAAAATCAGCATGTTGTATTGACATTAGTGAGAAAGCATTGGCTGTAGCCAAACAAAACATAGCATTAAATCAATTAAGTGCAAAATTTAAAACCCTAGCTGGAGATGCCTTTGAAATTTTAAATGAACTTAATAATGATAAAAACAAGTTTGACCTCATAGTAATCGATCCACCCTCTTTTGCTAAAAGTGCGATTGAAGTAGAGCGGGCTTTATTTCAATACGAAAGATTGGTAAAACTTGCTTTGCCGCTGTTAAACCAATCTGGAATCTTAGTAATGGCTTCCTGTTCTTCAAGAGTGAAGGCTTCCATTTTTTATAAATTGATTGAAAAAACCTTGCTGAATGCAGGAAAAGATTTTACTTGCTTGAAGCAAACACAGCACGACATTGATCATCCTATCTTAATTCCGGAGGCGGCTTATTTGAAATGTGCTTATTATAAAATTAGGTAGAGTTTGAATTAATTTATTTTTCAATCAACTTATCTTCTTCCTCATCAGCAAGTAAGCGCTGCGGTATTTTAGACCAAATTCTAGTATTTAAGTTTAGGTCATCCATAATCCCCAGGATGGATTTCAAGTCTTTTATATGCTCTTCAACGAGACTGTTCTTTTCTATTGGTAATTTGATGTCATGTTCAAAAAAATTATACTGAGTTTTTAAAGCAACATACATGCTTTCCCCTCTAAAAGAAATCCATAGATCATCTCCGAATCTCTTGCGTAAGTCTTTTATCCTTTGCAACATAGAAGGGCTAAGGATATACCTAGCGTCTTGGTCGTTTGTTGTAAACACCCTAAATTGATCCTCAAATTCTTGATCTTCCATTTCTATCAAAGCTGCTCCTTGAAACTTTTTTTTATTTAAGCCTAATGCTTTCCATCCTGTTTCTGGAAGAATGAAAGTTTCACTATGGAAATATTTATGGAAATCTGCTACCAAAAATAGCCCTTTAAAAATATCATGCGTGGAAGAATCACCATCACCGTCAGAAGATTCATAGGTTGCATGTAGCTCTGAAAGTCTAAAATCTGTATCACCATACTTGCCTTCAATAAAATCCTCTCCTTTAATATCGTGAGGCGTTTTTTTAAACAACTTTGAAATGGCAAAGGTAGCATCTGAAATACGTTTTTCTGGAAAGTAGCCTAATGCCGGATTATAAGCGTAGATTAATTTTGAAATGATTTTATTTTTGAAGCTAAGTTTAAAAGATTTTTTAACGCTTCGAGAATATTCGAAGGTTAAGCCTAAACCCGCAAGTAAAATAAAAAACGGCATAACTGCTTGAGCTTTCGAGGAGGGGTTAGTTATAACAAAACTTAAGAATAAAGCCATGACAGTAATGCAAATCCCAAAGACCCATGTATTAAGGTATTGGCTTTTATGAGCCAATCTTTCGGACTCTAGACTCAATACTTCTTGACTGATGGAATCAAATATGATGTCTAATTTATCTTTAGTCTTTTCTTCCATTATACTCTCTTGATATTTTGACAGGAATTTTAGACCAAATTCTGGTATTAAGATTAAGGTCATCTATGATAGCCATTAAACTTTCAAGCTCATTTAAATGTCCTTTAATCACTGTTTCTTTATTGACAGGATCATTAATGTTGTGTTCAAAAAAATCATAATCAGTACTTAAAGCGATATAAATGTTTTGGCCTCTAAAAGATATGTGTAAATCATCGCCATATTTATCATGAAGCTCGGTTATTCTTTCCATCATGAGTGGGCTTAAGATGTACCTTGCGTCGGTATCGTTAGTAGAAAATACTCTAAATTTTTTTTCGAAATTTTGATTTTCCAACTGTATCAAATCAGCACCTTGAAACTTTTTCTTATTCATGCCAATTTTTTTCCAAGCGGTTTCAGGTAATATATAAGTCTCGCTATGAAAATACTTATGAAAATCTGCAACGACAAATAGTCCTTTAAAAATATCCACCCATCGGGTACCGTTCTTAGTTTTTACTTTGAATTGAGGATTTAATTCAGACAATCGAAATCTAGTATCTCCATGCATGCCTTCAAGGTAATCTTCTCCTAAAATTCTATCAGCGTCTTTTTTAAACAGTTTAGATACATCAAAGTCTCCTTTTGAAATTTTTCGATCTGAATGGTAAATCAAAGCTGGATTAAAAGCTTTGACCACCTTTTCAATCATTTGACTTTTAAAATTACTTTTGAACTCTTTTTTTGCGTCCTTAGCTAATTGACTGGCACCGGCCAAGGCAATGGTTATCAAAACAATTGGTATTGGAAAGTAATCAAAACCAAAAGTAAATAGGAGGCTTAAAGATATCGGTAAGATTACTAATACTGCTAGGATCGCCAGGCGCCAAATCTTACTAACTTTTTTTAAAGCTTCTACTCTTAATGCTTCTAAACTGGAAACATCAACTATTACGCTCTTGATCATTTCTGCCAAGCTTTTCATGTTGTTTTTGCTTTTCAAGGTCTTTTAGTTCCAGTTTTTCTATCTCTTCTTCTTTTAATTCTTGGTAAGTATAAGCTAAGTCATAAGCTAAACTATTAGCGATTAAGTTAGAAGGAAATGATTCTATGGCATTATTATAATCGAAAACTGCTGCATTGTAACTTCTTTTGCTAGCGCTTAATTGTTCTTCAACTTCATTTAAGCTTGCTTGTAGTCTGATTACCTTTTGCTCAATCTTAGCATCATCATTTTTGTTAAGGTAAGTTTTTATGGATCTTGTTAATTTATCTAATTCTTTGCCATTACTGATGACTTTCTTTTTGTCTCTGTGATTTGATTCGGTTTTCGAAAGCAATCCTTCTATCTCCCTTAAAAAGCTATCTTGTTTATTAAACAGTTCATTGCTTTGGGCTATACTTTTGAGTGTATAGGTTCTCTGCTCTAAGGCAGCTGATAGATTAGCATAGGCTTGCTCTACTCGATTGAACTTTTTTACAAGCCCATTGCGCAGAGAAAAGTAGAAAATGCTTAGAAAAGCTATTAAAACAATGAATACAGCAAAGAATAATGACATTTTCAGTATGGTTTCTATGCAAATTTAATGGTTTTGTAATGGAATAAAGGAATTTAGCGCTTTTAAGCTTTGAAAAAAGGCCTTTATTTGTTACTTTTGACTGTTTCTCTTACTGAGAATTCTTCAATTAGCCAAAGAGATTTCAATATTATTCGTAATCAAAAAAAATATTTTATGGACGAATCTATCAAAGGTATAGTCAATGATTTAAGATCAAGAGAAAAAAGAGCTGGAATGCTTTCTTGGCTTGTACCTATTATTGCAATCATTGTTGGCGTAGTATGTTTCCTATTATACGGAGATGCACCAGGCTACAAATTATGGTTATTGTTAGCATTTATTTGCTTTGCTTTATTTTACTTTTTCTTTTTTAATTATGTAAAAGGATATTATGGCAAGCGCATTAAAGAATTTTCACAAAATTTATAAGCCAAACTTTAATATATAAAAAAGGGTCTTCGAAAATTTTCGAAGACCCTTTTTTGTTAGGCTACTTTAAAAGCAGAAACACTCATCAAGCACCTAATCTTGAATGATTCCTTTAAAGAAACACATCCATACTCCCATCTAAAATGGCATTCAAAGCACCAAGAGCCAAAATCCTAGATTGGTTTAAATTGAACCCTTTATTCATAAAGTAATCCTCTAAGAGAACTTGAGTTTGAAAGTAAGTTAATTTAAAAGCAGTAGCCATTTCTTTATATAAATCATCTTTCAATTCTAAAGCATCAAGTCCTTTTCGAATTTTAAAATCCCAGTTTTCAACTTTTTGAACATCTTCTTTAGATAGAACCGATGCTCTTTTATGATACCAAACTAAACTTTGGAGATCTTCATCATTATAAGAAATGTCATTTGGGCTCAGGTCATTTGCAATTGTTTTTAACAACTTAACCTCTTTCCAATCCATGTAATAACCAGTAATCTTATCACTTGTTGAGTTGGTGATGGTTTGATAGTTTTTAAGTTTTGCATTTTCAACAAATTGACCATTATAAGCATTTGCTGTTTCAGCTGAGTAAACTCCATCAGCTTCAGAAGGGTAAGCTTTAAGAGAATTCAAGACCTTTTGAAGCAATTTTACTGATTGTCTTTTAATGTTTTGATTAATGCTAGGTGGATCCGATCTTGGAATCAATCTAGCCGCTGGAGGAGCAGTTGTTGATTCTAATGCCGGTCCGCCTTTAGCAGTAAATACATCTTTTTCAGGACTTAAACCCGAAACGATTGCAGCTGGCTTGATCGCAGAAGCTGCTTTGTCAAAACTAGATACAAAATGAAGTTTACTACTGTTTAAGTTTATTACATAGGCATTATGAAAACCATTTGCATGAAGGGCTTCAGCTCTTTTAGTGGCAGAAACAGCATCCTTGTAAATCCCTGTTATAACTCTAACGTTTTCATCTTCCGTCGCTGTGTATAATTTACCAGCTGCTTCAAGTTGAGACCAATCAATGCTTTCCTGTGCTCCAAAGATTGCTAATTGTACTACTGAAACATCTTTCCCTTTATTTGAAGGGCGAGGTTCTACAACTGCATTTTTAAAATTTAACTTTTTTATTTCATCTACTTTTGATTGTGCATCCAACATATTTCCAAATCCTCCTACATAAACGTAAAATTCATTGTTTTCTAATTCATCTGCATAGATGTATCCTAAATTCTTCAAATCTGAGAAATCTTCAGCTTTAGGTTCTGAAAATTTACCTAGTTTGATAACAAAGTAGGAATCAGTACCATTTTGGCCAAAAAAGGTAAATGAAAATGTCATCATCATCATTACCACAAAGGATCTGCTAAAGTATTTCATTGTGTTGTTTTTTATTTTGATATTTAACGCTCAAGCTAAGACTTCTTGATATTTAAACCTTTAATATATTAAGATTTTTATGCATATTTTAACATTCCTTAAAAGGTTAATGTTTCAAAAAGAATCTTAAATGATAAAAAGTAGACGAATTAATGATAATAATTGCGGAAATAAAGGCTAAATGTAGCAATCAAGAAGCCATTCGAAACATTCTAAAAAAGCATCGAGCAATCTGCAAAGGAACCGATCATCAAATTGATACTTACTTTAAAGTAAATGAAGGCAGGTTGAAATTGAGAGAAGGTGGCTTAGAAAATAACTTGATCCAATACAATAGAGAAAACAAAAGTGGCCCTAAGAAGTCAAAGGTGAATTTATATAAAACGTCAAAAGATGCTGCATTAAAAAAAGTATTGACAGCAGCAAATGGCGTCTTAACTGTAGTTGATAAAAAAAGAGAAATTTATTTTATTGACAATGTAAAGTTCCACATCGATAAAGTTTTTGGCCTTGGGGATTATATTGAAATTGAAGCCATTGGTGAAAAGGATTACGATTCGTTGTTAGCACAATGCGAACATTACATGGAGCTTTTTTCGATCAAGCCGGCAGACCTAATCGATTGTTCTTATTCAGATCTTTTACTTTCAGCTCAACATGGAGGATAAATTTTTTGCAAAAATCTTGCTCTTTGGAGAGTATACTATATTAAATGGATCTTCAGCCTTGGCTATTCCAAATCAAACTTATTTTGGAAGGTGGGTAAAAAATGAAGGCCCTCCAGAAAACATAACATCCCTGCTTAAAATTTTAGCTTACTTAGAGGAAATGAAATTTAACTTTATTTCCTTAACTAGATTTAGAGAAGAATTAAAAGAAGGATTGAATTTTAAAACAAACATTCCTGTCGGTTATGGACTAGGAAGTTCTGGAGCTGTCAGTGCTGCCATTTTTAAAAAGTACAAGCGTAATCCTCAAGAAAATGAAGACTTAGCTTCTTTAAGGACAAAACTCCAAAGAATAGAAAACCACTTCCATGGAAAAAGCTCTGGCTTGGATCCATTAGTCAGCTATCTTAATAAGCAGATTCTTTTAAGTTCGGATGATGAAATTTTTGTTCATGAAGATAAAATCAAATTAGACAAAATTAAATTGTTTTTAATAGATACCGGCAAGTCAAGGAGCACTGCACCTCTCGTAAAGCTTTACAAAGAAAAACTTAAGGATCAATACTTTATAAAAACTATAGAAAATCAATTATTAGAATTGGTTGATGTAGCCATCAAGGCTTATTTGGAAAAAGAAGAAAGTCTTCTATTTAAAACTGTGCATGAAATTTCCAATTTTCAATTTAGGTTTTTCAATGAAATGATTTTAGAGGAACACAGAGCACTATGGTTATCTTCATTATCTTCTCATCACTTTAAATTAAAATTGTGCGGAGCAGGAGGAGGAGGTTTTATTTTAGGGTTTTGCGACAACAAAGAGGCTACCCAAAAAGAGCTTCAAGATATAAAAGAAAAAATCACTTGGATAGGTGTCTAGTATTCACTGATGTAATCTAGGTACTTTTGTAAGTCAGGATAAGATTCAATGTACTCTTCTATTTTAAACCTAGGAACACGATAACCATCCAAATAAGGAATGATTTTACTGTTTACAAAGCCAGCTCTATTAAGTTCATTTTGAAACTGTACTGCTGTTGAAAAAGACCTGTACAAACCAATTGTATAATGGTATTTTGTTTTATCTATTCTTTTCTCAACCATAGGATCAGGTTGAGTATCCAATACTGGATCATCAAACATCTGAGTGGTGGAGGCAATTTGAATCTTGTAAAAAAGTTTTTTTGTAGCCCTCTTAAAATATTCTCCTTTATCTACTGCTTGAAATTTACTTACTATAGGTTCTTCATACTCTAAACTGAGTTCTTGTTTATCTGTTTCAACAAATTTGAATTCAATTCTTCTGTTTAATTTTCTTCCCATAGGATTTGGTGCTCCATTAATTTCATCAAGTGCAACTGGGTATAAAGGCCCTAAGCCCATGACTACAATTCTTTTAGGATCAAGACCTGCAGCAACAATATCATTAGCTACTTTTTCTGCTCTTTTAATGGAAAAATACATATTGAAAGGTAAAGTTCCTTCTTTGTCAGAATGACTGTAAAGCAATAATTTTATGTTTGGGTATCTTTTAAGTAGTTCTGTAGCTACTGCAATCTTCTTTTTGTTTTCAGGGTTAAGAACATCTCTGTCATCATCATAATAAATAGGTTTTATGGTAATGGTTTGTTCACTAGATGATTCTTCATCAGTAGGTGCGCCAACTCCTCCAGTTCTCTTCTTTATGTCTCCAAATGAATGTGCAATTGCAAGGCGCTCTTCAATATTTTCCAACTGAATGAAGGTGAGTGGAAAAGAAGCTTTGGCTTGTTCTTTTCTTTCTGCTTTAAAGTAGGCAACGTATAAATCTGCCGCACCAAAACCACTTTTCCTTTTAGAGGAAAAATAAGCACGTTTGCCATCCTTTGTTAACCTAAAATAATCATCGTCTTCGGAGGAATTTATTGCTAATCCTAAATTTTTAGGCATTGACCATTCATTTAAAAGCTCATCATAAGTAGCTGTAAAAACGTCTAAACCTCCACAGCTTTTTCTAGAGTCATTTGAACTGAAATACAAGACCCTGCCGTTGTATGATAGAAATGGAGATACTTCATCATAGCTTGAATTAATCTTGGGACCTAGATTAAATGGTGTTAACCATTCATCGTTTTGTTTGACCATCGCATATAAATCATACCCACCAAAACCACCTTTTCGATGACTTGAAAATATCACAAGACTATCGTTATAAAAGTAAGCCATCTTATCTCCTTTTTCTGTATTGATAGCCGTTTGATAAACTACAGGCATTTTCAACTCTTCAGAGTTGTTTGAAAAAGTATCAATAAAAATATCCCCTCTATTTTTTTTCGAGCCTTTAAAGAAATACAAAGCTGATCCATCCACATTGAAATCTATTAATCTTTCATTTTTGTTTGTATTTAAAGCGCCACCCATCGGCTCTGCTACACTCCAAGCTCCTTGTTCTTGAACACATGAATACATATCTGAATTATAAAATCCATATTCATTATCTTTCATGCCTTCATTGTTTCTTAAACCTCCTTTTGATCCTGATCTTGCTGAAGAAAAATAAATCTTCTGGCTATAATTTGGACTTTGCACTGGTGCAAATTCATCGTAGGAAGTATTTACATTTTGGCCTAAATTTTCAACTAGGGCAAGATCCCCACTTAGCAAAAGTTTTTTTCCAACTGCACATCTACGAATCTCGTCTCTGATTTTTCTTTTGGAGCTATCGTTTTCTTTAACAGCAGCTAAGTATTTTTTATAATATAGAATTGCATCTTGGAATCTTTGTTGAGCATGCAATAATTTTGCAGTGTAAAGAATCACATTTGAATCATTATTTTTTTCATTGGCAGCTAAATCTTTTAATATTTTTGCGCTATTATTTAAATCATTTGTGTGAAAGGAAGCGATTGCAATTTTAGACAAGGTTTGGTCATCGGCTTTTTTAACCTTGATGTACCTGTTGAAATAAAACAAGGCTTTAGAATACTTACCTTTTTCAAAATAAGTTTCTGCTTGCTTTTTTATCTTAGCTACAGAGTCCGCTTGGGCTTGCAAACCCAAAGGAAAAAGAATCATAACTAAAATTAGTAAACGGTAAATTCTCATTTATTTATTCTAATTAAATAGACCTTGACTTATCAAATGCCTCTAAGTAATCTCCAACTTTTCTCAAGAAAGATCCACCTAAAAACCCATCTACTACTCTATGGTCATAAGATAAAGATAAAAACATTAGATGTCTTATTGCTATCACATCACCAAATTCCGTTTCCATAACTGCTGGCTTTTTCCTAATTGCCCCTACTGCCATAATCGCGGCTTGCGGTTGATTGATAATAGGTGTGCCCATTACGTTTCCGAATGTTCCTACATTCGTTAGGGTAAAAGTTCCTCCTTGGATATCTTCTGGTTTTAATTTGTTTGCTCTCGCTCTTCCTGCCAAATCATTTACAGATTTTGTGAGGCCCATTAAATTTAAGCGATCAGCATTTTTTATAACTGGAACAATCAAATTTCCAGAAGGAAGTGCTGTAGCCATTCCAATGTTAAGGTCTTTTTTTACGATAATCTTGTCTCCATCTACAGAAACGTTAACCATTGGAAAATCATTAAGTGCTTTTACAACAGCTTCTATAAATATCGGTGTATAAGTAATCTTCTCTCCATATTTTTTCTGAAAATCAACTTTGATGCTGTTTCTCCATTCTACAATGTCTGTAACATCAGCTTCAATAAAAGAAGTGACATGAGGAGATGTTCTTTTTGACATGACCATATGATCAGCTATCAGCTTTCGCATTCTATCCATCTCTACTATTTCTACATTTCCATCTGTAGCGTAAGTTTCTTTCTTAGCAACTGGTGCCTTTGATTCGACTTTGGTTTGAACTGGTGCACTTGTTTGATTTTGAACTGCAGGAATGGATTGAACTGCTTGGACCTTACCTTGCTGTTTTTGGGATACATAATTTAGAATATCCGTTTTAGTTACTCGTCCATCTTTTCCTGACCCTGCTATCCTATCTAATTCTTGAACGTTAATGTTTTCGGTTAGTGCGATATTCTTCACTAAAGGCGAATAGAATTTATTGCTATTAGAACTTAACATTTGTGCAGCAACAGGAGCACTTTTTACAGTTTGAGGTGCTGGCTCTGAAGCTTTTATTACAGCTGGCTCTGAAACATTATGCCCATTTGTTGAAGAAAGATTACTTTCTACTTTTGGGCTAGTTACTGGCGCCACAGATTCTCCTTCGGTAGCAATAATGGCTATTACCTTACCAATTTCAACGACATCATTCTCTTGAAATAAAATTTGAGCGATCACTCCAGCACTTGGAGAAGGTACTTCAGAATCTACCTTATCAGTAGCAATTTCTAATATGGTTTCATCTGCTTCTACTGAATCTCCTACATTTTTCACCCATTTCAAAATGGTTGCTTCCATTATACTTTCACCCATCTTAGGCATTATTAGTTCAATCTGAGCCATACTTCTAAATTTTAAGACACAAAAATAATAGACTTTGTACGCATTTTGCGCTTTTATGCTACTACTTCTTGAGAATAATTCGATAAAATGAAAAGTCTTAACTTATTTAAGGCAAAATTAGCAGTATACTCTATGTTTTTGAGCCTATCTTTCCCCAAATTAAGTTTAAAAGTTTCTATATTTTCATTATTTCCAATAGCAATCCATATTGTTCCAACCGGTTTTGAGGCTGTTCCTCCACTTGGACCAGCAATTCCTGATATGGAAACCCCTAAATCTGTATCAAAAGCTCTTAAGGCTCCAAGTACCATTTCCTGTACTGTTTCTTCACTAACTGCTCCAAATTTATCTAATGTTTCCTTATTAACATTTAGATCTGCATTTTTGACATCGTTGGAATAGGCTATGATGCTACCTTTAAAGTAAGCTGAAGATCCCGGGACGGAGGTGATTTTATGAGAAACAAACCCTCCTGTACAGCTTTCTGCGCAACTTAAAGTTAATTTTGACGCTTTAAGTTTTTCTCCTAAGGTGGAAGCTAAAGTATCTTTATCATAACCAAATACTAAATTTGGAAGTAAGTCAACGAGTTTAGAAACATGATGGTCTAGATCTTTTTTCATTTTCACGAGGTCATCTCCTTTTACTCCTAATCGCAACCTTACCTTTCCAAGACTGGGTAAATATGCCATGGAAAAGTTTTTTGGTACTCCTTCTAAGTAAGATGAAATCTTTTCTGCTATTCGAGATTCACCTTCTCCAGCTGTTTGTATGGTTTTAAATAAGAAAGGAGAAGTCTCAAATTTATTGAGCAATTTCGGCACAACTTCCTGTTTAACCAAGTACTTCATTTCATATGGCACTCCTGGCATTGAAATAATAACTTTTCCATTTTTTTCAAACCACATTCCAGGGGCAGTTCCCATTTTATTGTTCAGGATAATCGCTCCTTCCGGCAAATAGCATTGTGCCTTATGAGAATCATTTGGACTCCGGCCGAATTTTTCTAGAATTCGTTTTAAGTTTTGAAAGGTTTTTTCGTGATATAATAATTCTTGTTGAAAATAATCAGCAAGTGTCTTTTTTGTGACATCATCTTTTGTAGGTCCGAGTCCACCGGACATCAGAACAACATCTACCCTTTTCAAAGCTTGTTCTAAGGATTCAACAATAGAATCTTTAGTATCTGATGTAGTGCTCATTCCTGTGACCTCGACTCCATTCAAGCTTAAATATTCTCCCATCCAAGCTGCATTTGTATCAATAATTTGTCCAATTAGAATCTCGTCTCCAATGGTTAAAATATGTGCTTTCATAAAGTAAACTTTTATGCTTATTTAACTGCATTTAAATAAGCCCTTCATTGATTAAATCATGCAAATGAATAACACCTGCATAAGCTTCATCTACTACAACTGCTAATTGGGTTATAGAGTTTTCGCGCATAGTATTTAAGGCATCTACGGCCATTGCATTTGAATCTATGGTTACTGGTGAAGCAGACATGATGTCTTTGGCTAAAATATTAGTGAGGTCTTTTTCGGATTCAAGCATTCTTCGTAAATCTCCATCTGTTATAATACCCGTAATTTTTTGATCTTGATTTAACACAATGGTTACTCCTAGTCTTTTAGAAGTCATTTCTAAAATGGTTTCTCTTAGAGAACTTTCTTCATAGACTAATGGCTTAGAATTGTTTGGATAGAGGTCACTTACTCGAAGGTATAATTGTTTTCCTATGGATCCACCAGGATGAAATTGTGCGAAATCTCCAGCACCAAAACCTTTTAGGGCCAATAGAGCGGTTGCTATAGCATCACCTGCAGACATTTGTGAGGCAGTGCTTGCAGTAGGTGCTAAATTATTTGGATCAGCTTCTTTTGTAATTGGAATAAGGATAAAATGATCCGCCCTTTTTGCTAGGTAAGAATCCGAATAAGATACTAAGGCAATCAACTTCGAACCAAGGGTTTTAACTAAAGGAACTAAAACTTTTATTTCGGGTGTTTCTCCACTTTTTGACAAACAAATTACAATGTCCTCTTTTTGTATCATCCCAAGGTCACCGTGTATAGCATCTGCAGCGTGCATAAACAAAGAAGGACTACCTGTAGAGTTTAAGGTGGCTACTATTTTTTTGGCAATGAGCGCACTTTTACCAATTCCTGTAATGACAATTCTTCCTTTACAATTGTAAATTTCAAGCACAGCATTAACAAAATTATCGTCAAGTGAGGTTTTCAATGCATATAAAGCTTCAGCCTCTATTTCTATGGTATTTAAAGCAGTTTTTAAAATTAAATCTCTTTGATTCTCTTTATTACTTATCATAAATTATTCAATCATTTTAAGGATTAATTCGCAAAAGTAAGGATTAGAAAATTGATTCATATTTGTAGGGCAAAGCAATAAAAAAATACTTATATTTAGATAAAGATTGCAAATCAATTAAAACTATAACGAATAATCACCCTACGTTACTAGTGAATTAATATAGATATTATTAGAAGATGGTAGAGACTAAGGAGCTTTTACATGAAGCACTAAAGAATTTTTTTGGCTTTGACAAATTTAAGGGTAAGCAAGAAGATATTATAAACAGTGTTTTAAACAAAAAAGACACATTTGTTATTATGCCCACCGGTGGTGGCAAATCATTATGCTATCAGCTTCCAGCGATGATGATGGAAGGTACTGCGATAATCATTTCTCCGCTAATCGCTTTGATGAAAAATCAAGTTGACTCTATACGAGGTTATTCACAATCAGATGATATCGCTTCTTTTTTAAATTCATCTCTGAATAAATCTCAGATGAAAAAAGTTAAAGAAGACATCACCAACGGAAAAACGAAACTTTTATTTATTGCACCAGAGACTTTAACAAAAGATGAAAACATAGCCTTCTTTAAAGGTGTAAATATTTCTTTTGTGGCTGTTGATGAAGCTCATTGTATTTCAGAATGGGGTCATGACTTTAGACCTGAGTATAGAAGGATCAGACATATGATCAATGAGATCAATAAAGACATTCCTATCATTGCTTTAACTGCAACTGCCACTCCAAAAGTTAGAACAGATATTGTCAAAAACTTAAACATGAATGAAGTTGATGAGTATGTAGACTCATTCAACCGTTCAAATTTATTTTATGAAGTAAGACAAAAAGGAAAGAAAGAACAAACTTTTAAAAGCATAGTCCAGATCATAAAAGGAATGGAAGGCAAGTCTGGGATCATCTATGTGCAAAGTAGAAAATCCACAGAAGAGATTGCTAAAGTACTTCAAGTCAATGGCATTAAAGCATCTGCATATCATGCTGGCCTAGATGCAAAAACAAGGACTAAAGCTCAAGACGACTTTCTCATGGAAGAAGTCGATGTCATTGTTGCGACCATCGCATTTGGAATGGGAATTGATAAACCAGACGTAAGATTCGTAATCCATTATGATATCCCAAAGAGCATAGAAAATTACTACCAAGAAACAGGTCGGGCAGGTCGTGATGGCCTCGAAGGAAGATGTATTTCTTTTTATAGATATAAGGACATTTTAAAGTTGGAAAAATTCTTGAGAGACAAACCTGTTTCAGAAAGAGAAATGGGGGCACAACTGCTTCAAGAGATCATGGCTTTCTCAGAGACAGCTTCTTGCAGAAGAAAGTTCTTACTGCATTATTTTGGAGAAGAATTTGGAGAAGAAAGGTGCGAGAAAATGTGTGATAATTGTAAGCAGCCTAAAGAACGAATAGAATCGCAAGAATATTTGCACCAAGCCCTTAGTGCAGTTCAAGCATTAAATGAAAACTTTAAAATCAAACCCATCTCAGAATTCCTAATCGGGAGTGAAACCAAAGAGATGAAAGATTTTAAATTTAACGAATTGGAATTATTTGGTGTAGGTAAAGATAAGGATCTTCATTTTTGGAATTCTCTATTGAGACAAGCACTACTACAAAGTCACTTGTACAAGGACATTGAAAATTATGGCCTTTTAAGATTAACAGAAAAAGGAAAAGCATTCATCAATGCTCCAAGTACCTTTTTTATGACCTTAAATCATGAATACAAAGATGTGATCGAGTTTGAATCAAATGCTGGAAAAACTGCTTCATTAGATTCTACTTTATTTAAAATGCTTCAAGATCTAAGAAGGCAAGTAGCAAAAGAAAAAAACATACCTCCATATGTAATCCTTCAAGATCCTTCTTTAGAAGACATGGCTACCAACTACCCAATCACGATGGAGGAAATGGCCAACATCAGTGGTGTGAGTATTGGAAAAG
>CALDYJ010000075.1 GCA_937941095.1 uncultured Saprospiraceae bacterium
TTCTTGGCTGCCATCTTTAAAGTGAGCTGCGCCTTCCATTAAATAATCAATTTCCGGCACAACCTTTATCTTACCTTTTTTAATTTGACTTATGGTTCCTATATCAATAACAGGTGTTTTTCCAGTTGTCTTTAATTGTTCTATAGGATGAAGTTTTGATCTTTTTATTCCATATTTTGACAAGTCTCCAAAATAGAAATCTCTTATTCTTGCTCCAAGCCAATTGCCTATACCAAAAGGTAGTTTGTCAAGTAATTTTGCTGTTACCTGAACTGGCCTACCATTTAGATCTCTTGGGATGACATTTATTTCAGACCTAAGCGATAAGAATGTTTCAATCTTATGATTGGATAGGTCTAAGCTGATTTCAGCTCCGGTGTTTCCCATACCTACTACCAAAACTTTTTTATTGACAAAGGGTGAAGGGTTTTTGTATTCACGACTGTGAATGATTTGGCCTGCGAAAGAATTTTGATTCTTAAAAGTTGGTATATTTACTTTACGATTAGTACCGGTAGCTACAACAACATATGATGATTGATAAGTTTTACCTTCTTTTGTAAATAACGACCATTTGTTTTTAGCTGATCTCTCTATTGAAACCACTTGCGAATGATAAACTGGCTTGATGCCATATTCTTTTGCATAGTTCTTATAATATTTTACAAGTAAATCTTTGGGAACATAGGTAGGATAGGCCGCAGGAAATTCTTTATGTGGAAGACTGGATAAATGTTTGACTGTATGCAAATGCAATCGATCATAATGTTGTATCCAAGAGTTCGCAATTGCTCCACTTTGTTCAAGCAAAACAAATGGGATTCCTTTTTTACTTAATCGTCCCGCTACAGCCAGTCCTGCAGGACCTCCACCTATAATTACTACTTTCAAGGATTTTACTATTCCCTCATCTCTTTCGGCCATTTATCTTCAATTAATTTTAAACTTATACCATGTTCCAAATATGCTTTTAAACCTGCTAAAACCAGGGTGAAGCCTCCGATTGAATCTTTGGCAGCATTAATGGCGCTTTCTCTATCCCCTTTGAAATTATCATTTTTTATACTGACATATGTACTCTCTTTATTAAATTCTTTGAAAGTTATTTCAACATTTGATTCCTGTATTCCGGATCCCCAGACAAATTGAATGGATTCATTTTCCTTTATGTCCTTAACGACTACGTCCACACTTAAGTCATACATTGACCATTCCCAAATTACTTTTTCGTTGCTCGTCAATTTACCCGATCCTCCAGTAAACCAAAAGTTTGTGGTAATGCTTGGGTCATTGAATGCATTAAATACTTCATTCGCAGGTTTTCGAATCATCATGGAAGCTAAAGCTGTCTCATCATTAATATTCATTTTTTTGTTTTCAATTTACATAATTTGATCGATTGTTCGAATAATTCGAATAGCTCGCTTGCTCGAATGGTTCGAATGTTCGAATGGTTCGAATGCTCGAATGGTTCGAATGGTTCGAATGTTCGAATGGTTCGAATGTTCGAATAGCTCGCTTGTTCGAATAGCTCGCTTGTTCGATTGTTCGATTGTTCGATTGCTCGAACAGCTCGAATAGTTCGAATAGTTCGCTTGTTCGAATAACTCGATTGCTCGAACAGCTCGAATAGTTCGAAATATCGTCATTGCTAAAAAATTTATTCATAAAACACTAGCATTGAGCAATTTGTTAGCATGTATTATGATTAATTATATATAATTGGCATTGATTTTGATTTAACCTTTCAAAACAAACCTTAATTAATAAGGATTAATGAACACTCAAAATTTTGCCTGATGAAAAAGGGAATTATTACATTAATATACCTTGTATTTTTTACTATTAGTTCATTTGCAGGTTGTATTTACACCAAACCACTAACAGTAAAAGAAGTTGAAATAGGAAATATGTTGTCTTGGGAAACGTCCTCTGAAAACAACAACATGAAGTTTGCCATCCAAAAATCAATGGATGGAAAACTTTTTGAAAACATAGGAGAAGTTAAAGCCATGGGCGAAAACGAAGAGATCGCAGATTATAGATTTCTTGACATAGCCATAGGTGTACAGAAAGTTTTTTATAGACTTATGCAGATTGATTATACAGGGGCTTTTTCATTAAGTCATACAGTCTTGATGAATCGTGCCACTGAAAATACGTTTATGATATCTTCTATGAATTCAACAATGACAGATGGGATCTTCACTTTCGAAGTAAAGTCTTTAAAAGCTGGATCCTTAAATTATCAAGTACTTTCTGCAGAAAAAGCCAAAATGCTTAAAGGAAAGTTTTTGATAAAAAAAGACATAAACACAGTAAACATAAATTTAAAAGAATTGACAAATGGTGATTATACCATTTTATTGTTCAAGAATAACGAACTAGAGCACGTCAATATTAGCAAAGTCCCAAGGGACAAAATGCCTAAAATTGACTACGTAGTCAAAGATTAAAACTTGTCAGATAGAATGCCCCCCGTTTTATTTGAATCCAAATCTCGATACACAAATTTTGAGAATATTTGGTAAAGTTTTTCATGGTTATGTTTAAGATCATCCTTTCACTCCTAGGATGATCTTTTTTTATTTTAGTCTTGAGACCGCATACCATAAAAAACCTTTTGTGTCTTTTGACAAAACTTTTGTACCTATTGTGGTTTAAAAAATCGCAAGATGAATCAAATATAAACAGCTAATCAACAAATCATCACATCAGCAAATCATCACATCAGCTAATTAACTAATTATACATCAACTAATTGACACCTCATGACTTTCTCCCTCAAATCCCTCTTCCCCTTTAAATAAATCCCTAAATTAGGCGTTAGAAAAAGCAAAGATCAAACGCACATGCCATTTAAAAGAATATTCTTTTACCTAGTAAGCTTCCTGCTATCCTTTAATTTAAGCGCACAAAGCTTCTCCAATGAATTTCTATCCATCGGAATTGGAGCCAAAGCACAAGGAATGGGTAATTCAATCATAGCCAGTGTAGATGACGTTACTGCAGGTTACTGGAACCCAGCAGGACTAGCAAGATTAGACCACGACGGCTGGCAATTTGCGGCGATGCACGCAGAATGGTTCGCTGGAGTAGGGAAGTTTGATTACCTTTCTGGAACCATTAATGTAGGCAACAAAAACAGAAGATTAGGCTTATCCCTCATACGCTTTGGCATAGACGGTATACCTAATACTTTAAACTTATTTGAAGAAGATGGCACCATTAATTACGACAACGTCGTTCCATTTTCAGCTGCAGATTATGCCTTAATCGCTAGCATGGGACAAAATTTATTGGAAGATAATGATCAATGGACTGTAGGAGGAAACCTCAAATTAATTTATAGAAACATAGGCCCATTTGCCAGAGCCTTTGGTTTTGGTCTGGACGCTGGAATACAGTATCAAACAGATAAATGGAATTTGGGCTTAGCAGTAAAAGATCTTACAGGAACCTTTAATGCTTGGAATTTTACCTTCACTGATGAAGAGATTAATGTTCTTTCCTTGACTGAAAATGAAATCCCAGAAAATTCAATAGAGGTGACTAAGCCACAAGCCATCTTAGGAGCAGGAAGATTCTTTCCTTTAAAAGGAGAATTCGAGCTCTACGCTGAACTAAACTTGGAAGCCACCATAGATGGAAAGAGAAATACCCTAATCAGCAGTTCCGCAATTAGTGTCGCACCAACACTAGGTTTCGAATTAAACTACAATAAATTTATTTTTGCCAGACTAGGCTTCAGCAATATCCAGCAGGATACCGACCTTGGAAGTAATCCATTTTGGACTTTAGATCCTTCTATAGGAATAGGACTTGGTTTCAAAAGATTAACCATCGACTACGCATTCACCGATGTAGGCGAACAAAGAAATTCAACTTTCAGCCACGTCATCTCTTTAAAATACAGCATGGATCGAAAGCCTAAAAACCCGAAAGGGATTATGTAGGGGATTTTCAATTAAGATAGCTTAATCTAAATGGTGCACTTCAATCCTTCAGTTTGATTTTAATTCTAAAAGTAGCTGAGTATCCTAAATGACAAAAAATAGCACTATGGAATATTAATTTTAAAATATTAAAATTTTTCACTAAGTTTAATAAGTGAGTATGTGTTATGTAACTAAAACTTTTTGGAAATTTTTTCATAGCCAGCTCCCTTCATCCTGATTCGGGATGTTTATTCAGGTAAAATATAATTTTAAGAACAGTTAATTCTTCTAGAATTAATGGTATGCTTATTTAAAAGTACGATCTTTTATTTTTGCATGCGATTAATCTATTAGTTCATTTATTCATATCAAAAACAGCTTAATTTTGAAATTATCAGCTCTAATAAATTTTCTACTGGTATTTTGTTTGCATACTTCAAATGCTCAAATCAATTATGACATTGGCACCAAATGGGTTTTTAGCGAGATTATTACTTCTTCAGGAGGCTTGGTTACGGACTATCCAAAAAACATCGAAATTATTGACACAAAAATTGTAAATGGTAATGCTTATTATAAAATTGAAGCAGAAGGACCCGACCTATGTTCTTTATTCGCAAGCTATGATTATGTAAGGTATGAAAATGATAAAATGTATTTTTTATATGATGAATCAATAGAATTAAAGGTATTTGATTTTAGTGGATTAGATTCTTACCAGTCTTATTATATTAATGATGATTTACAAATAGATTCAGTCACCTTTAATATTGATTCTATTTATTACACAGATCTTGTTGATGGGCAGAAATTAAAAACTTTTGACTTTTCGTTTCCATATTTGAATGAGGAAAACGAAATTATTGAAATTGAAATTACTGCCTATGAGGGAATAGGAGGTTTTTTTTTCTTCCCTGATTTTTGGTTCATTGGATGCGAAGATCTCAATAATTATAACTTTATTTTTTTTCGATGCTACTCTGATGCAAACAATGATGTTGGTATTTATGAAGATTGCCAATACATGCATATATCCTCTCTTGTGGACACCAAAGAATTAAAAAAGTCTGAATCAGAAATTATTTTATTCCCAAATCCTTTTGATGAAGTTATACACCTAAAGTCACAGTACTCCAATTATTCGAACATTGAGATTTATGATAAACTTGGAAAAAGGATTTACGAATCCCAAAATCAAAATCAAATTAATTTGTCCCAATTTCCGAATGGAGTTTATTACTTAAAAGTATATGACAAGTCTAAGCTTATTTGGGTAGAAAAAATTGTGAAACATTAGAAGCTCGACTCGTGAATAGGCTACAAACCATCAATCAATTCAAAACCACTCAATAAATTTTATTATGAATACCAAAAACTACACCTTCATATTTTTATTTTTAATTCTAAATCTTCAAATATTTTGCCAGGAACCGCTTGGAATATTAGTGCAGTTTAAAACTCTTAACTACAATAAACAAACCGTTCCATTATCACAAATAATCTCTGATTATAATATTACTTATTTTGAAAAGGCTTTCCCTGGTAAATCTATTGAGGAAATAAATAAGTACGAATACATTAAATCTAATCATGATCTATATATTTTGAAACAAATCTTAATTTCAACTGGATTGTTTGTATCTGTAGAAGTAGAAACGAGTTATCCAGTAGCCCAGAATTGCGGAAAATGCTTAAACGAAATTGAAGTTACAGAACCAAGTAATACCCTTTCACAACATTATGAAAACATGAATATTCCTTGTGCATGGGGGCATACTTACGGAGATAAATCCGTTAATATTGCAATTATGGACCAGTTTTTTGATAATGCTCACCCGGATCTAAATCTGAGTTCTATTAATAATGACTTTATGACTGTTGGAAATCCTCAAGATTGTAACCATGGTTTTGGAATTGCTTCTGGAATAAATGGTGTGAAAAATGGTTTTTGTATTGAAGGTACCTGCTCAGGTTGTTCTTTGAATGGTTATTCAATAGGAATGACCTGTACTCATAATTCTATGATAGATTTTGAGAGTGGTAATGCGAATGGAGGACCAGCTTGGCAAGCGCACATAGATGGAAATCGAGCTTTAAACATAAGTTATGCTAGTACAAATATTGCTCCTGCCGTGATAAATGAAATTTTAAGTCCTAGAGGAGGTGGTGTAGCCACATCAATAATCACTGCAGCTCATGGAGCTGGCCATTCAAATATTGCAAATATTCCAGGGGTAATAAATGTCGGTCATTTAAATGCTGATTTAAGTTATATCGTGTACGACGATAATTTTATTGTTGATCAAAACATAGATATTCTTGCATCTTGTAGGACTTGCTCCAGAGCAAATAGACTGAATGCAAATGAAGGATTGTGCTCAGTTGGAGCAGGGAATTCATCTTTGGGAGCTGGTTTTGTGACGGGAATTGTCGGACTAATGTACTCAGTCAATAATTGTTTAACACCAGCTCAAGTGGAAGGATTGATAAAAGAAACAGCAACTAAATTAGCAAGTAATGCAGATGATCCAGGTGACGAATTTTATGGAATTCTCACAGCAAAGCTAATCGATGCAGAAGCTGCTGTTAGAGGCGCAAAAGGAGAGTTTGATCCAATTACAAATGGAGAAGTAAGAATTTGGGAACAAGATCATTATTTAGCATGTGACTTATATATCGAAGACGAATCTACCTTAATTATTGATGGTGTCAATGTGTTTATAGAAGAAGGTGTAAGGATAATAGTAGGGGAAGGATCAGAATTAATAATTAGAGGGGTGCAAACAAATGATGGTCTTGTAGAGGCAGTTTTGACTAATACAACAGAATATTGCTTAGGACAACCTGATAAAATGTGGGGAGGAATACAAGTTTGGGGAGGGGGAACTGTGAAGATCAGCAACTCTAATTTGGAGCATTCCAACATTGGAGTTAAACTATGGCATGATGCAATTATTACGGCTACTTCAACTGAGTTTAACAACAATAGAAAAGCTGTTGAATTTATTGGAGAAGGCTATAGGAATTTCAGTAAATTCATAAAGTGTGACTTTGTAGTAGATGAAAATTTTTTAAAACCAAGTTTAGATGCACATATATCAATGTGGGCTGTAGAAGGAATTAACATTGAGGGTTGTAAATTTTCGAATTACATTTCAAATGAAGATCCTTATACTACTCGAGGAGATGGAATAAAAAGTTTAGATGCTAATTTCACTGTTAAAGAACATTTTAAAGGGGAAAATTTTGAGAATGTACGATCTAAATTTGAGCGATTAAATAATGGGATTGATGCATCAAATAGTTCTTCCATAAGGACTTTTGTTGTCGAAAGAACAGATTTTCATGAAAACAAAAAAGGAGTATTATCAAGTTGTGTTGATGGTTTGACCATTAAAGAAAGTGAGTTTGTAATTGGAAGTTATGAAGAAAATTTAAATTTATCAGATGAATTTGAAGGCCTTAAGATGATTAAATGTAGTGGGTATAATATAATTCAAAACGATTTTCTAAAATGTCGCTCATCTGTTGGGATAATAACACCTGAAGGGACTGAATATACTTACTGTGATAATCTAGGTACAAATATCATCGACTCTGGGGAAGAACCGAATTCGATACTAGGAAATTACTTTGAAATATTAGAAAGAGGAAATCGTGCTTACGGACAAAACAGAAGTTCATTTCTTCAAGATCAAGGGTTGCAATATCTTTGTAATGAATTTGAAAGTAATGAAATTGATATAGTAGTTTCTTTGGATAAGTTTTCTACTGATGAGCAAGGAATTGCAATGGACCAAGGAAAAGCTGTCCCTCCAACACCTGCCGGTAATTGTTTTGGGGGTAGTAATACAAACTTGTTGAATGAAGTCTTGCCTTTTATTAATTATTATCATACCGAATTACAATGTAAAGGACCTCAGTTTATTTCAGGAGTAACCCCTCATGTTTTATTAGATCAAGAAGATGAGTGTAAATTAATCCCTAATAATCCTGATGAGCCAGATAATCCTGAACCTCCAAATCCATGTCCAGGTTTTGAAATAAATTGTTTGAGTTCCAGAATGAATTCTATTTTAGACCAAAGAAATTTGTTATTGAGCAATTACAATAGTTTGATTGATGGAGGAGATACTGACAATCTAGTTCAAATGATATTAAATGCGAATCCTCAAGAAGTATTAGCAAGTATTCAAGGAATATCTCCTTATTTATCAAAATCTGCAGCATTAGAGATATTCAAATTAAAAGAAATAAAATATTCAGAATCAGATATTGTTAATATTATCGAATACAATCCAGAATTAATGTTGAGTAATGTTATCTATAGGAAAATATTTGAAGAAGAAAATTTGTCAAGCCACAGTATAAATTTGATTAATAATGTAATAGGACAGACAACTGAAAGAACTTTAGCTCTTAGAGCACTTGCTGCAATTGAAAATGAAATTATTGAGTTAAGAAGAATTGTTGTAAATAAACTATTGATCTCAGAGGAAGTAAACCACGATGAGATAGATTTTTGGTTAAGCCTAGATAAAAGATATAGGAATGAAGTAAAGCGGATCCAACAATTGTTTGTACAAAAAAAATATAATGAAGCTGAATCTCTCATGTCAAGTATTAATGTAAATGATTACGCAGAAGGGCCTACCTCTATTGAATGGCAGTCTTTTATTGAATTGAAAGAAATTGAAAAACAAGCGAATTCAGAATATAGCTACTACGTTAATTTAGATGTATCAATAAAAGAAGATCTGATAAACAAAGCAGTAAACTTTAAAGGCTATTCAGGCTTGCATTCAGCAAATATATTAAATTACTTTTTTAACGAAGATTATAGGCATTATGATACATCTCAAGATGTTCCGACCCTTTTCAGAAAGGAGAAAGACATGACATTAGAAAATCATGAAATTTTGATTTTTCCTAATCCAGCGTATCCGCCCAATGCACACCGTGTCAGATTTTCAACAATTCATAATTATCTTTGCTTAGATACTGAGGTAACCAGTTGATAGCATCTTGATTTACTTTGGTGATAGCAATCTTTTTAAGAACCCAGCATAAATATTTCGAAGGATTGACATTGTTTTTCACACAAGTATTTACTAGTGAATAGCAGATAGCTAGATTTTGAGCGCCGTAATCACTTCCAGCGAATAAATAATTTTTCCTCCCCAAAGCTAGAGGACGAATAGTGTTTTCTACAAGGTTGTTGTCAATTTCCAGTCGACCATCTTCGCAATACTTAATCAAACCTTTCCATCTTTTATAGGTGTAGCCGATCGCTTTTGCTAACCGATCATCAGGCAATATGATTGGGTTATTTATATGCTTGTCTAACCATTTTTTGAACAGCACTAAAATAGGTATTGCTAATTCTTTTCGTTTTTTTAATCGTTGTTCATGATTTAAATGTTCTTCTCTGAATGATCTTTCCAGACCATAAAGTTGTTGATAAAAAGCCAATCCTTGTTCGCACAGTTTTGGATGCTCTTTCTTGTCAAGGGCCTCTTTAAATTTTCTCCTAGCATGGGCTGCACAATAAATTAAATTGATTTGTTTTTGCTTTGCAATAGTTTCATAAACACTGTAGCCATCGCTTTGCAAATAATTTCCTGCAAAAGTTTCCAGAAAATTTAATCCTGCTTCATTAGAACGGGATGGATCATATTTAAACAGCACTGCATTGCTTAATGGAGCATGAGCTACCCACATCTGGCCTCGATGTGTACTACCAGGTTTGTTTTTACTTAAAACTTTTATACCGCTTTCATCCACTTGAAGGTAATCTCGGCTTAAGATTTGTTCTTCGTGAATATGGTACAAAGGCACTAGTGCATCAACTCCTCTATTGAACCAACTTTCTACATTTGACTTCTTTACAAAAGACAAACCTTGTTGCTTTAGCTTTTTTGTTTGCCTGTATAATGGCGTGTGGTGTTGGATCTTTTCATTTATAAGATGTGCTATTACTGATTCATCCACCATTCCTTTTGGAATGATTCTCGGTGGAA
>CALDYJ010000076.1 GCA_937941095.1 uncultured Saprospiraceae bacterium
ATTTGTAAGCATTAATTACTTATCTCCACCTATATTTAATACCTACAGTAGCACCAAACATCTTATAATTTTGTTTGAGAGCATTGTCTTCTCTTAATACATTATCAGGCATTATGCTAAGGCTTGGTCCAAATTGCAGCATCAACCTTGATGAGATTCTTTTTTCCATCAGCAGACGAGCTCCAAATGAAGTACTAATTTTTTCTTTCAGAAAGGCTTCGTCTTCCCATTCAAGGAAAGAGCCATCATTAGCTAAGATGGTTCCCTTTCCAAATGTTTTTACATTAAAATATGGGCCTCCTTCAATCATCAAGTTCCAGTTCTTAGTTTTATAAGTGTAACCAATAAGCAAAGGAATATCTATGAAGTTATATTGATTGAAAAACTTGTAATGAGTATCAACAATCGTCATCTTGACTAAGTCCCCATTGATGTCTTCGTAGCTTCCTGCTAAGTTTGAGACCTTATACTTAAGACCATTTACCTGGGAGAGTGTCACATCACTTGAAGTATAATCCGTTCTTTCTGCTATACTTCTAATTGATATTCCACTGGCTAAGTGAAAGCCTTTTAAGTTTCCGATTTCAATCAGGCCTTCAATTTTTTTGGTTTCTAAAGGTGTCTCAGATTGATTTCTTAAAACTTGCCAATCTTTATCATCAAGTGTTTTATTTGTGAGGGTTTTGAAATTGTTGAAAACACCTGCATTGAATCTGAAGCCTATACTGAACTTATCTTTTGTGTTTAAAAGATTAGCATCTATGGCATAAAATTCGTGAATGGTTTTGTTTGTAAATGCTTCATTATTTACCAATGGTTTTAAACTCAACAGATTTAATAAATCTAAACCTGCTAGACTTTGAGTCTTTTCTAATGGATTTTGAAAACCAGTAATTGCTCCAGACTTCTTAGTTGTTGTTTGCTGGGTAGCTATTTGCTTTAATGGAATTGGATTGCCAGAAAAATGTTTTTTAGGGGGAATAGGAGAGTGCTCTTTTTTTACATTTAAAGATGTATAAATTTCTTGCTTGCTTGATTTTTTATGACTAATAATGTGGCTTACTGATTTGTTTGTACTACTAATTATATTGTTAGTTGTCTTGTTTTTTGTATCATTGGCCTCTTCCCTTATTGAGCTAGCAGTCTCCTTGATTTTAGTTTCTTCTTTTTTATCTTGAGTGGTTAAAACAGATTCCTTTTTACTGTTTTCGGTTGCAATCTTATTATCAAGATGCTGTTCTCCTGGAATAATTAAAAAATAGAGTAATCCGCTCAGACAGATTATCCCAATTGGGAAGATCCAAAACAATCCTCTATTCTTTTTTTTCTGTGCCTTATTGACAATGGCTAATTCTGGTTTCAACCTTCCCCACATTTCTAGATAGTCATCCTTCATCTCCATTTCTGACATGTCTTTTTTCACCCTTTTTGTAAATTCATTCCATTTCATATCGCCTGATCTAATTTAATGTCATTCAAGATTAATTTTTTTTGTAAAGCTTTTCTTGCCCTTAGTAAGTAACTGCGTGAAGTAGAAACATTGATGTCTAATAACTCACTTATTTCGGTGTGGCTATAACCTTCAATTATGTTTAAGGAAAAAACCAGCCTGTTTATTTCCGGCAAAGATTGGATCAATTTCATGATTTCTTGCTTACTTAATTCATCGTAAATTCTCGGAGAAAAAATCTGAGAAGTTCTGTTGTGATCTTCTACTTTATTGATCAATTTTACTTTTCGTAAATGTTGCAATGAGCATCTTACAGCAATACTTCTCATCCATCCTTCGAAGGCACCTTCTCCACTGTAGGTATTAATTTTTGTGAAAATAATCATAAAAGACTCCTGCAAAACATCTTTAGCCGTTTCTTCATTTTTGACATAGAAGTAGCACACAGATTTCAGTTTTCCTGTAAATCTCTTGACCAATTCAAACTGACTTCTTTCGTCGTATTGCTGGCAGCCTTTTATGATTTGATTTATATTCACTAATGATTTAAAGTTTACTCATGCAAAATTGAAAAGCTTCCACTTACTTGATGCGGACCCCAGTCTGGATGCCATAAGCCATTTTTTGCTTCTCCAGAAAAAGAACCTTTGACATAGTTTCCTGCTTCCCCAAAATCATTTACCATAAAAGATTCCATAGTTGTAAGATTGAATTTAAATGGCAGTTCTTTCTCTATCCCTAAAAATCTATTTGGAAATGGATTTGATGGACTAGCAGTACTTGCGGAATAATCACCAGCTTTATCTCCAACAAAATGGAAGTACAGTTCTTCTTGTGGATCAGCATTTATTGCAAAAGATCCATCTGTTGAACTGCTTCCGCTTAAACCTCTAGTTACAATTCTTTTCTTATCAGTGACTAATTCAAAATAGCTTTCATCTTGCGTTGGGTCATTTTCATACTTTACTTTAATGCTACCGAATATTGGCCCTCTTTGGTATTCTACGTTGATGTTGTCATAGTACTCAAACATAGTGGCAAATTCTACCTCTATATAACCGCCAACATCGTATTTTGTAACTTCGCAAATGATGTTTGTACCAAAATACAAATCGTCCAAATCAGTAAATTTAAACCTCAAATAATTTTGAATAAATGTCTTACCGTCCACTTCCATTTCTTTGCTAAAATCACCTGCAAGGAAATCACCGTGTAAGTAAAAACAAAATCTATTTTCTGGGTTGACACTTTGACTGTATCTTCCACCAATTACAGTGACAGGTGGATTTACTTCATCAGATACCCACATAGTCACATCATCATCAACAAATTGTGATGGCCCGAGATTCATAATAGTGTATTCATCTAATTCGTGACCACACATGTCCAATTCATTAAAATAGAAATTTGGAAGGGCGCCTTCATAATAAACCGTTTGCGTTGCATTCTTACTGCTTACATCAGTAATATACATTCGAGTGCTTCCTTGAAGATCTGAAGCTTCTATCAGTACTTCAAATGGCTGTCCAGTGATTGGATAAAAATTGATGCCATCATTATTCTCTACAGTTAAGACTGCATCATTTACATCTTGATCATTGCATTTGATATGACCACTTACTAGTGTCCTGTTTTCATATTCTTTCCCGATAATATAAGTTTTAGTAGTAGCCTCTGTTAATCCCATGATTTCTTCCTGCCACTTTTCACCGTTTGTTGTCACAGAAGCTTGAATGCTTACGTCTATATTTTCTGGGAGATTAAAGTAAGCTTCCCCAGCAGGATTTGTAAACCTTGATCCAATAACTGAACCTTCAAACAATATCTGTACCCTCATGCTAGAAATTGGTACTTTATTATGATCTTTAAAAATAGTAGTGAGTTTATGTCTTATTTCAATTGGGTAGTCACAATTCCAAGTTGTAAAATGGGTAACATTTCCTTTGTAAACTCCATTCACCAATGTTGCTTCACCGTCTTCTACCCATTTTCCTACTGATTCATTAAAATACCAAAGGGGCATATTAGTAGGTGCATTTGCAAGCATTGAAGGAGGAATAGGCACAGTCAATTCTGCACTAGTACCTTCTGCTAATTGCAACTTCCTACCTTCATCACTATACAATTCTACCATCAACATTCCATAGCTTAATAATCCAACTTCTTCATACAAAGCTGAAGGACGAATTCCTGTCAAGTCACCTGGTATTTCCGAAAAATTATCTACATCTGTAGGGTCTAAATACTTTGCTACTACATTTACACTCCCAATATGCTCAGTACCATCAGAGGCAAGCACAAAAGAATTACTTTCAAATAAAATTTCTGCACCGCCTTCTACTTGGACGATGCCACCATCTGCAGCATTAAAATCATCAATAAAATTTCTAGGGATCAATTTGATTTCTATTTGTTCCTTACTACTTTCTGTAGGATAAAATACTCTACTTCCATTTACATAGCCATCTTTTTTGGCCATAAGTAAGGTTCCTAAAGCATTCATATCGATTCCTTTGAGGTAGAAATAACCGTTTTCATCTGTTAGGTCATCAGCCTCTTCAACCTCTATTTTTACCCCTTCTAATGGGTCTCCATTTTCATTTAGGATTTGTCCGAAGACAGAGGCTTTAACGGTTTGTTGGTCAGGTTCGTAACCATCCAAGACGATGGTTTCTTCAATAACTTCTCTAGGTGGATCTACTACAATTTCATCTTTTCTACAATTGGATAGCAATCCCAGCATTGCTAAAAACAGACATATTCTAAGCTTCATCATTTTATTTATTTTTCGTGTTACTAAAATAATAAGGGATGCATCCATTATTTTATACCCATAGGATGTCTGAGTTAGTCCAAACGTTGCAGAGAATTTAAAATTATTTTAAGAGGGGTAAATGGAAATAAATAGCATAAGTCATTTTTAAAAAAAGAGGCAATAAAAAAAGCCCCACAAGTACTCTTGCAAGGCTTTTCTAAATTAATTCATTTAGGCTTTTTCATCGATGATGCCTAATTTGATTAACAAGTTTCTAGCTTTTGATGGCGATCCATCATCACTTTGATGCTTCATTAATCCATCCCAATCTCCCTTTGCTGCATAGCGAGCTTGTCGAGACCAATCACTTGGATCAATGATTTTGTATTTGTCTCCATACTTATTTAAGATGTCCTTTAATTGATCAATGCCAGCTTCAGCCAGAACAGACCATGAGGAGATGCCATTTTCGTTTAATACAGCATTCATCTTTGGGCCTATGCCTTCGATGATTTGAAGATTGTCTGTTTTTAATTTTGCCCACTTTCCACTGCCTGCAGTTCCTGCCACAATACCAGCAGCTTGTTGTATTGGTGGGGGAGGTGTAGATTTGGTTTCAATTGTTGGAGTAGACTTTATTTCAGCAATTGGCGGTGGAGTTTCCTTTACTTCCATCTTAGCTTCTTTGGTTTTTAATATAGTATGCTCCGTTTCAAGGTCATTGTATTTTCCTTGTAGTGAACTAAACCTTCTTTGGAGATCGGCATGAGCTTTTCTTTCTCTTTCTAAATCGCTTTCTAATTGATCACCTCTTTTGCGGCAAGCATCTAAGTCTTCTTCTAAACCAGAAATTTTAGCTTTGAGGTCTTTTACTTCCTGTTCTAGTTCTTCGGTTCTTCTTTTCCATTTCATCATCATCTGACGTCCCAAAAACCAGCCTAAAATTGCTGGTAAAATCCACCAAAGCCACCACCACTTACAAAAATTTAATATTGATAAAAACAACATGATATTTAGTTTTATTTATTTAATGATTTGAAGTTCTGTTCTTCTGTTATCAGCCTTGCCTTTTTCTGTTGCATTCGTTGCAACAGGTGAAGATTCTCCGGCAGAAGTTGAAACAACTTGGTTAGCCGGAAGCCCTTTTGAAAGCAAATAGTTTTTGATAACATCAGCCCTTCTTTGACCTAAGGCAAGATTAGAGGCTGCTTCGCCTACATCATCAGTGTGTCCAGTAAGTTTTATGCGCTCGCCACTTTTCTTTACTCTTTCTATTACATCATTTAAGTAGGCTTCCACTTCTCCATCATTCAGTTTATTGGTTGAATTAAATGGAAAATAAATAGAAGTTCGATCGTCTACTTCTTTGATTTTTACAGTATTGATCAATGCTTTGAAGGTGACCATTTCATGTTGACGGTCATGCTCACAATTTCCTGTTTTACTTGCTTCCACAATTTTTATTCGCTCGTCCCCAAGTTTGAAAAGTGCTCTAACGTTGTTTGCCCTTGAAAGGGCTAAAGATTTGCCTGAACTTTTCATTTCATTTGAATAGTTCAAACCTTTGATTTGCAGAATCTGATTGTCTTTCAGATTATTGATTATTGAATCCTGAAATGATTTCCACCTATCGGATAATTTGGGCGTATCATCCGAACAATTAAATCCTACAGGTAGGATTTTAGTAGGCAACTTTTTCACTGGGGCTAAAGCGGTAGCACCACTTTGTGAAACAGATCCAACAGGCTCGCAACAATACTCCTTGGCCATATACCAATAGAGGACACCAACTAGAAGCAATAAAATGATCAGAAGCCATCTCATAGATTTCTAATTTTAATGGTTATAGAATGTTTTGAAAACTTATCTTTCCTAAGTTAAGGTAAAATTTGTAGAAAGAGGCAAGATATACTCTATTGTTTTTCAATTACTTACAATGGCACTGGCTTAAACAAAAAATGACAAAAGCTTAAGATGATTATTTTATTTTAATAACCAGCTTCCCTATCGCCTTGCGATCGGCCATCATTTGAATGGCTTTTGGAGCATCTTTCAAAGGAAATGTATTTTGAATTTGAGGTTTTATTTTTCCTTCTCTTACTAAAGTCATAAGTTCTTCATTGAGCAATTTAAATGATTCTCTTTGTTTTTGAGAAAAGGCACCAAGGAAAACACCTACAATTTGACAGCCTTTTAATAAGGCTAGGTTTAAAGGAAACTTAGGAATTTCTCCACTTGCAAATCCTACGACTAGGTAACGACCTTCCCACGCGATGGCTCTTAAACTCGGCTCAGCATATTTGCCTCCTACTACATCTAAAACAAGATCCACTCCTTTTTTATTAGTGATTTCTTTACTTCTATTTTTTAAATCTTCATCGGTGTAATTGATCAAAAAATCTGCTCCAGCACTTTTGCATTTATCAAGTTTTTCATGAGTTGATGCAGCAGCAATAACGCTTGCTCCAAAGTGTTTTGCCAGTTGAATGCTTGCCATCCCAATCCCTCCAGCTGCTCCAAGAATTAAGACAGTGTCATTTTTACTTATGCCTCCTCTGTTTTTTAGCGCATACAATGCAGTTGAATAAGTATAGAGAAAAGCCGAAGCTTCTTCAAAGGTTAGCTTGTTTGGCTTTGGCATACATTTGTCTACATCAACTACGGCATATTCTGCCAAGCCTCCACATAAAGTGATAGCGATGATTTCATCACCTATATTATAAGTAGTTACCTCTTTTCCTTTTGCTACAACGATTCCGGAAAGATCACTTCCCGGTGAAAAAGGGAAGGGGGGCTTGAATTGATATTTGCCTTGTATGATTAAAGTGTCTGGAAAGTTTATACTACAAGCATGAACTTCTATCAAGACTTGGTGGTCTCCGCAACTTGGCTTTTCGATTTCAACAAATTTCAAGTCTTCTGTATTTCCAAACTTTTCGCAAATGATAGCTTTCATTTTTTTTATCAAAGATATCCCTAAATTTTTGTTTCAATTGGAGAAATGTTGAGAAAAAATTGGTTTAAATAGTGCAAGAAGCTTAGCTTTGAAAGTGGAAGGCAATTTGAAAATGTGGTGAGGTAGCGATTAGCTAATGCCCTTTTGCTCAAGCTTAGGTAGACAAATGTGCTAATGTTGAAATTATTTTAACTAAAAGAAAAAAAACCGTGATCCCAGCGTTTCGCCGTGAACGCCATGTCCCAAAAAAACGAAACGAATTTAAGTAGAAAGAATCTCTCGATAAGCAAAAAGCAAAAAACCAAAACGCTTAGTTAATCATCATGTCAGTAAAAGATAATTTATATTTTGAATCTGCAAATCCTGTTGACACAAGACTAAAGGACTACATTGATTACTACTACTTCCAAAATACTTTAAGTGAAGATTATTCATCTACAATCGTTTATTACCCGCATCACAAGCACGCTTTAAATATTTATCAAAATGCAAAAGTGACATGGGATAATGGTGGTAGAACCATTAAATCTTGTGAAGGTTGCTCAACAAGTGTACTCTATACAACCAACAAGGATAAATCACGCTATGTGACCATGCAAGGAGTCTCACAAAAAGTGGGCATCATTTTTAAACCACTCGGCATTAACCAATTTATAGAACCTAAACTGGATTCTTTAATAAATGGGACCATTAGTGAATTTGATTACTTTGGAGCCGATTTTATAAAGCTAGGTGATAAGCTTCAAACGGTAGACTTGGAAGAGAAAATAAAGTTGATGGATGAGTTCTTTATGGCTCAATACAAAGGCTTTAGTCATCCGATTCTTGAAGCAGCTTTAAACCTGTTGTTAAATCCAAATGAAACATTTACCATTCTTGAAATTGCGGGAAAATTAAAAACCAATAGAAAAACAATTACGCGACTTTTCAAAGCTCATATAACTTATACACCAAAACAATTTAAAGCTATATTGAAGTTTCGCAATGCTTTAGACAGCTTTCAAAAAGGTAGCAATAAGAATTTTACAGAAATAGCTTATGAAAGTGGATACTATGATCAATCCGATTACATTAATAGTTTAAAAAATTTAGTGGGCAAAACACCGAAAGAACTCTACCAAGAGCTCATCGCCTTCGGGGAGAAAGGTACTTTCTGGACACCTTTGTCTGATGAAATGCCCCTTAATCCTTAGATAAAGCTGAAAAACAAATTTTTTTTGTAATTTTTTAAGCCTGTCCCATAATTCCAATTTTAGGATGAAGATTTGATTCATCTTTATGCTATCAATAAAACTTAAAATTATGAGTATCCAACGCATTCTTATCCTTTCTTTTTTTTTAGGATCTTTCTTTTCTTGCAGTTATTCAAATCTGATCGACGATACCGTTTATAAAACTTCGTTTGAACAAAATCTTAATGATTATTTTAATGCATTAACAAAGTTGAAGAAGTTCAATGGGGTAGTATATGCAGTGAAAAATGATGGAACGGTTTTTAAGAAGGCATATAACATAAAGAAACACAATCGCCATTCTTTATATGTAAGTCAAGATCATCAGTTTGATATACATTCTATCTCAAAGTTGATTGCAAAAGCCATCATAATTGATATGGAGCAAGATGGTTTACTTAATAGAAGCGATGCTATAAGTAAGTTTATTTCTGGGATTCCTAAAGGGGAAGAAATTACGATTCAACAGCTAATGGATAATAGGTCTGGATTGCCGAGAGAGCTTCAAGGAGTTGAAAATACGCTTGAGATGAGTCCTGAGCAATACATTAATGCGGTTAAGACTCAGGCTTTGGAATTTGAACCGGGCACAGCTAAAAGGTATTCAAATGTTGGCTATGAATTGTTGTACTATTTGATAGGAGAACTGAACAATACTTCTTTTACTGCTTTTTTGGAAAACAACTATTTTCCTTCATTAAAAATGAAAAATGCAGGAGGGCATTTTTATACTTCAAAAAGTAACCTAAAGAAATGGGCTCAAAACCATTCACAAGATGGTAAAATAAGACAAGTTAAAAACATTACAAGTGAAGATAGAAAGCAATCCATGCTTTACGCAAATGCTGAAGACTTGATGCTGTTTTTAAATCACTGCAAGCAAGAACCATATGCGTCAAGCATTGCCAATAAGCGAGGCGTCATTGCTTGGACTGGCGGAAGTGAAGGAGTCGCTACTCATGCTCAAATAGATTTGAATACTGGTCATAAATTTGTGATGTTAGCTAATTTTGATCAAATCCCTTTAGAAGACATTTTGAAGAACATGGAAAAGATTTCAAATGGTGAAGACATAGAATTACCTAAAGCCATTAATAGAAAAGAAATAGAGTTGGATCTCATGACGCTTGAAAAATACCAAGGTACTTATGACATTGTTGAGGCTGATCATATGCTCTTGGAATTTAAATTGGAGAAAGGCCAATTGGTTCTTTATCAAAACGGTAACAAATTGACTAAGCTTTATGCAGAAAGTGAAAATGTTTTTTACTACGATTCCAAAAGTGATGAGTCTTTCGAATTTGTGCCTGCAGAAAATGAATATAGCTTATTGATGGATTGGAAAGGCATCCAACTTAAAGGAGAAAAAGTAAAATAATGTTTTCATTAATTCTTCCGTTTAGCTAAGAAACTCTTAACTAAACGGAAGAATTATTATTTACCATAAAACTTCTTTCTAGTTTGTCTTCACAAATTGACCGTGGTATAAATTACTCTTACTACTCAAACTTATGAAGTAATTTCCATTTACTAAATGATTGACTTCAATTTGTTTTTTAAAAGCTCCATTTTGCAAATGTTGAATGGCTATATTTTGAATCATCTGTCCATTTACATTAAGAATAGACAAAGCATAATCACCTGCCTTTAAGTTTTCTAAAGTAATGTTTAAAACTTCATTTGTCGGATTTGGAGCTAATGATAAAGTTAATTGCTCAGCAGAGATTTCTTTTGTACTGGTTGGATTCTCCTCAATTTCAAAATCCCAAATCCCACGGCCATAGGTACCAAATCTTATGATGTTTTTCTCTTCCAAAAATTCTACTGATCTATACGTTACATTTGGTGCAGCTAGTCCACTTAGATCATGCCATGAAGCTGTTTCCTCTAAATAAATATATGGACCTGTTTCTGTTGCAGCAAAAATCATCGTTTCATCTGCATTTGCAGTAAGCTCATAAACTAAAGTAGGAGGCAGTCCTTCACTAAATGGAGTAAAGCTTGCGCCTTGATCTTCTGAATAAAAAACTGGAGGGTTTGAATAACCTGAGCCAGCCGCATACACAATGTTTTCATTGTTTTTTGAAGCGTAAATGCTCGTCCCGTATAGGTTGTCTCCAGTCGGAACAATTGTTTGCTTCGTTGTCCAGCTTTGGCCAGCATCTTCAGATTTGTAGAAGAATCCATTGGCAGTGGAGACATAATAAAGCTCGGGATTAATGGTAGAAACTTCTATGGCAGATGGATCAGACTCTGTATCGGCATAAAAATCAAAAGGAAGATTCTTGCCTTCAATTTGTCCTAGGGTTCTAGATAATTCAATTAGGTACGAACCTCCTGAAGATTCTGCATTCCCACCTGCCATTAATATTTTATTTTCTGTGGTTTCAGGAATTTCATGTAGGGGAGCAAGCCACACTCTTCCGTTAATTCCAATAGGTGAATAGGCAAATGGATTACTACTATCATCTTTTGGATTGTAATACAACCAAACTTTATTCCACGGGTATATAAACCAAAAATTATCTCCTACACCAGAGTAAGTTAAGTGTCCAAAATCTCCCCGCCTTAGCTTGTCAAAGTTTAATGGCTCCGAAATGTCTTCATTGTAATTAACTCTTTGGAGTCCCTGATCTTGTGAGCCAGCAAAAATGTAAGAAGGGTCATTTGGGTCGGTCCGTACATCATAATATTGACTGACGTTTAATTTTTCTAAGCTTAAGTTGGATACGCTTTCTAAATAGTCATATGAAATACATAAACCAGCATGAGTACTAATCAATTGAAATGTTTCTCCATTTGTTCTTTCGAATTCATTGAAATACATGATATCAGCATGTAAGTTGTTAGCTCTATCATCTTCATAAAATGCAGTTTCATTTACAATAGTCCAATTTTTTCCTCCATCATTTGAAATGTAACATTCTATTTCGCCCATAAAAATTTGATTAGGATTAGAAGGAGAATTATAAAATTCCACCTCCCAAGGGGCTTTTGGCAAGCTGCCTCTTAATTCCCAGTTTGCTCCATAATCGAGCGATCTATAAAAATTCAAATCTGCTCCTTCTGCATAAAAAATAACTTCATTGTTGACAACATTGGCCGTAAAAAAGGCGCTAATGTCTGCTTGATTTGTTTCAGAAATAAGAACATCAAATTTTTCTGTGACAAAGTTGAACTCATATAAATATGCTTCAGCAGCGTCATCAGTATTTGAGTAAAATACACGATTAGAATTATGTGCCTTGGTAATATGAGTTCTACTGTATCCTGGATGATCATGCGATAAAAGCAATTCATAACTCTCTCCATTATCTTTTGAAACGTAAACTTGAGAGCGACCATTGAAAGATGTCACCGCTTCACAGAAGATAAAGTTTTTTCCATTTGCTTGATTGAAAACAAAATTACGAGGTTCTACTAAGTCGAAAGGTACGCTTGGTAACCCAGAGGAAACTTGCCAAGTTAAACCTAAATCATCTGAATAATGAGGGATTGAAGAGATTGAGGCAAGTAGTCTTTTGGCATTTGGTACATCGATAAATTCTAATAAGTATTTACCAAAATTGTAATCTTGATTGACCACTTCCCAGTCATTCCCACTTCGCGGACCTTTATAAAGCGTTCCTCCATCTGAGATTAACCAAATTTCATCTTTTTCTCGATCATAGGTTGTGACATGTACACTGCCTGATTGATTGTTGGAGCCAATCTCTTTCCAGTTTCCATATAATAAATCTGGAACGATCTCTTCTAAACCATTTTTAGTTTTTTTTGATTGTTTTGCCTTGACTTTAGCTAAACTGTTTTGGTATTCTATTGCTACCCAGTTTGTTCCTTCTTTACAGGTATGCATTAGTTCAAACCATTCTGCGCGCTCTTTTTGACTTTCTAAGGATTCTTCAATTTCCTTGACTTGATGGCTTTGATTTTTATTAGTTGGATTACAGTTGAAGAAAAATCCAATTAGGATGAAGTAGCTAATTATTCTCATTGGTAAGTTTTATGGAAATTAGCTTTTTTTTAAAAAGCGACATAAGTTTTCGCTTATTTTATTTTCAACTTTTTGTTAAAGGGTGCCTATTGAGTATTTAGATTATAATTTAGTTTAATATATCACGATATATGAAGTTTATGGAGTCTTTAAATCAAAGCAGCTCTACCACCAAGTCGTCTTGCTCCACCAATGTTTTTTCATTTAAGTGGACCATGGCGACTATACCTTTTTTATTTGATGTAATCGTACTTTCCATTTTCATGGCCTCAATGATAAATAGTGGAGTATTCAAATCTACTTCATCACCATTTTTAACCAATATTTGAGAAAGACTTCCTTGCAATGGCGAGCCTATTTCGTTTGGCGAAACAGCTTTCCTGTTGACAGGCACTGTACTTTCTAAAGCATTATCTTTGACTTCGATTGAACGGATTTGACCATTTAAACTAAAAAAAACAAACCGAATGCCTTGTTCGGAAGCTTCAGTCATAAATAAGTATTTGATCAATATATCTTTTCCTTGACTAAGGCTAACCATTATTTCTTCATTTGGTTTTAAACCAAAAAAGAAAGCTGGTGAATTTAAGAGTGTAACAGCTCCATATTGATCATGGTAATTATAGTAGTTTTTAAATACCTTTGGATATAATTTGTAAGATATGAAATCTTTGATGCCCGAATTATTTTTAAATGCTGCGTTGAAATCCTGCATCTCTTTTTCAAAATTGATAGGCTTAAGATGTGCATTAGGTTTATCGGTATATGGTTTTTCTCCTTTCAATACCATCTCTTGTATGATCTTCGGAAAGCCTCCGATTGCTTGACCGAGGTCTCCTCTCATCAATGCCTTTACGCTATCAGGAAATGCAAGGCTTGCTCCTTGATTCATAACGTCTTCTTTTGAAAGCCCATTTGAAGTCATAAACATAGCCATGTCCCCAACAACTTTTGAAGAAGGAGTCACTTTGATTAAATCTCCAAAAAGATCATTAGCGATTTTATAATTTTCTTTGATGGTTTCAAATTGATCTTCAAGGCCTAGACCACGTGCTTGAGGCCTCAGGTTGGAATATTGACCACCTGGTATTTCATGATCATACACTTCAGCGGATCCTGCCCTTAATTCTGTTTCAAAAGGATAATAATAAGTTCTCACTGTCTCCCAATAATTTGAAAATTCATTCAAGGATTTTAAATCAATTTTCTTTTCTCTCGGATGCCCTTCCAAAGCCCCAACCATGGAATTAAAGTTTGGTTGAGAAGTTAAACCTGACATGCTACTTAATGCAACATCTACAACATCTACTCCTGCTTCAATTGCTTTTAAGTATGTTGTAGATTGAATGGAAGAAGTATCATGAGTGTGTAAATGAATGGGAAGGTCTATCGAACTTTTTAAACTTGTAATCAATTCTTCAGCTGCAAATGGTTTTAGCAATCCAGCCATGTCTTTTATAGCAATGATGTGTGCACCTTCATCTTCTAATTGTTTTGCAAGATCGACGTAATATTGAAGCGTATATTTCTTTTTACTTTTATCCGAAACATCACCAGTGTAACATATGCATGCTTCCGCTAATCCTTCTGTTTCTTCTCTCACTGTACGGATGCTAGTTTTCATAGCTTCTACCCAATTTAAAGAATCAAAAATCCTAAAGACATCTATACCTTGACCACCATTCCATGCTTCTACAATAAATTTTTCTATTAAGTTATCTGGATAAGCAGCATAACCAACTGCATTTGAACCACGTAGTAACATTTGAAAAAGAATGTTTGGAATTTTTTTTCTCAATGTTGCTAAACGCTCCCAAGGACATTCCTTTAAAAACCTGAGTGATACATCAAAGGTTGCTCCTCCCCAAACTTCCATGGAAAATAAGCTATTTGCATGGTGATGAGCATAGCTTGAAGCTACATTTTTTAAATCTATGGTACGCATTCGAGTAGCGAGCAATGATTGATGGGCATCACGAAAAGTAGTATCTGTATATTGGATATTTTTTTGATCCTTTACCCATTTTAAGAACTTAGTTCTCCCCATCTCCGTCAACCTATCTTTACTTCCTTTTGGAAAAGACTTCTTGTCATTAAATGAAGGAACAATTGCTTTTGGAAAGACTTGTTTCGGATTCACTGCCTTTACATCAGGATTGCCATTGACGATGACTTCAGCAAGGTATTTTAGCATTTTAGTACCTCTATCTTGCCATTCAGGTGGAATTAAGAGGTCTTGATTGTCACTGATAAAATTTACGGTAGCTGCACCGCTTGTAAATGTTTCATTTTGTAAAAGCCTCAATAAGAATCCAATATTTGTGCTTACACCTCTAACTCTAAATTCTCGCAAAGCTCTATGCAATCTATTTGCGGCATCTTCTAAAGTTCGACCAGAGCCAGTAACTTTAACCAGCATACTGTCAAAGAAGGGAGAAATTTTTGCTCCCGCATAAGCAGATCCTGCATCCAATCTAATTCCAAAACCACTAGCACTACGATAAGCAATCAATGTTCCGTAATCTGGTTTGAAATCATCACTCGGATTTTCTGTAGTCACCCTACATTGGATTGCGAATCCATGACAAGCAATGTCTTTTTGATCTTGAATATCAATTTTTTCATCGTTTAAAGCGTAACCCATGGCGACCAAGATCTGAGTTCTTACAATGTCTAATCCCGTAATGGTTTCTGTGATGGTATGTTCCACTTGAATACGCGGATTTACTTCTATAAAATAGATCTGCTCGTTTTTATCCACTAAAAACTCTACCGTTCCAGCATTAGAATAAGCAACTTCATTAGCAATGTCTAAGGCATATTTATAAAGTTGATTTTTCGTTTCTTTCTTGAGTGTTGCTGCTGGGGCAATTTCGACGACCTTTTGAAACCTCCTTTGTACGGAGCAATCTCTTTCAAATAAATGAACGATGTTTCCATAGTTATCTCCAAGCAATTGAATTTCTATATGCTTCGGATTTTCTATGAATTTTTCTATAAAAATTGAATCATCTCCGAAGGCAGTTTTGGCTTCTCCTTTTGCGGATCTGTATTCTTGGATGAGTTTAGCTGGATCTCTCACAACTCTCATTCCTCTTCCGCCACCTCCCGCTGCTGCTTTTACCATAATAGGAAAGCCAATGCGTTGTGCTTCTTCCATCAATAAGCTTTCGCTGTCTATATTACTACTGTCTTGAATTAAAGGTACGCCAATACTACGTGCTAAAGTTTTGGCTTTTACTTTATCGCCTAAACGTTCCATGACTTCTGGACTCGGTCCTATGAAAACAATTCCTTCTT
Source organism: uncultured Saprospiraceae bacterium (assembly GCA_937941095.1). GTDB lineage: Bacteria > Bacteroidota > Bacteroidia > Chitinophagales > Saprospiraceae > JALZVN01. Next base: position 15,688 of record CALDYJ010000076.1, read on the forward strand.
CTCGACACCTTATTGCGAAATTTACATTCTCAGAAAGAAAACCATATCCTGGATGAATCGCATCAATCTCATGCTCTTTCGCAATGTTGATGATTGCTTCAATGTCTAGGTATGGTTTAAGTGGATCATCTTCTGCACCAATTCTATAGGCTTCATCAGCTTTATATCTATGCAAAGAGTAGCGATCTTCATAAGTATAAATGGCAACAGTGCCTATTTTTAGTTCTGATGCAGCTCGGAGAATTCGAATGGCAATTTCGCCTCTATTTGCAACTAATATTTTCTTAAAGGTGTGAATTTTAGACTTCATGTTTCTTTATTAGTGGTATTGAACAAGCTAAAAAGGGCTACTACTTTATTTTAACGAATTATGAACTAATTTGTTAGTAAATTCAGTTAATTTAATGATCGTCACAGAATATGGTTTTCAGCCAATAGGTAAAGAGGCCGGAAAGGGTTAATTTTTATTATTGTGTCGATTAAAACTTAATCGCTTAGCCTAGCTATTAAGTTTAATTAGCCAACTATATCATGTTGACTTCTGCCAATTTTTCTGTTCGAAGAAAGTGTTTTTAAAATTGTTTATTTATTTGTTGAAAGTGTAACACCTATTGAAAGATTAGCCATTCTGGCTATTGTTCTTAAAGCTAATGAGCGATTGTTTTTAGTATTTGTAATGTTTGTAAAACTTTTTTCAATACCTACAAAAGGATTAATTTTGATATTTTTAGCATGAATGCTTATTGCAAATCTTGCTAAGTAAGTCCAATTAAAATTTCCTATCATGTCTTCTGAGCTTTGATTTTTTTTCACATTCGAAAACAATCCAAATTTAAAGTTTATGCCTGTGTAAAATTTTAAATTTATTTTGTCTTTTTTTATTTCATAGCCAAAAAGTAATGGACTACTTAATTCGAATGCTGTTTGCTCCAAATTTATTGCTCCTTCTGCTTGTGTAGTCCTAGCATTATACTTTGTTCTCAAAATTTGTAGTTCATTTGTAAAATGAAAATCTGATTTACTTGCAAAGGTATAAGATATTAAAACACCTTTAGGCCTGCTGTTAATTTCTTCAATATCAGATTGAAATGGTTTCTTAAACCTGTTTGAAAGTCGAGCCTCACCAAAATGTGAAACGATACCAAATTGAATTTCAGGCGCAGATTTTTTTTGTGAGTAAGCACTTTGAGAGAAGAGTAACAATAAAAATATTATTTGAAGCTTCATGTCTTACTTTTTTGTTTTAATAAACAATATTTGACCCTTAATTCAATAGGATGAAGGAAGCCATAATGATTTCTTTCATATTTAAAACTTGGTTCTAAATACAGGTCTCCAAATTTAAACCCAAATGCTAGTTCAAATTGTTCAATTATTTTTTGATGAAAGAACTCTGTATCTTGAATTAATAAGATGGGGTAATTGTCTCGGTCTTCATAAAGAGGTGGATCTTCAACAATAATCCCAGGTGGATTCGTATCTCTGTATTCAATTTCTTCGCTCATGCCAAAATGGAAACCAGTACTAAAACCTAGAAGCATGTAAATAGAAGACTTTTTATTTAAGGCATATTTTAATTGGAGTGGGATTTTTATTTTACTTGATTTTGAATCTCGAAAGTAACGATGTACTTGATCACTTTGATTAATATCTTCCATTGTCAATAACATTTTTTTATCAATGGAGCGATTGTAAATGACATTTGTGACCAACCAACATCTTTTTGATAGTGGAATTTGATAAAACAAGCCTCCTTCGAAATAAGAATGGTGTTTTCTAAATCCTGACCATTCTATGATAGTAGAAGCAAATTGAATTCCAAACCTGTCTTGTTTATTTGGAGATTTTGTCTGCTGCGCAATGCCAGAATAATTCGAAAAAAAGAGGATCATCAAAAAAAGAGAAAAAGGCTTTAAATTTTTCATTACAGTAGCTTTTTACAAATGTAAGGTATGAAAATAAAATGCTTGAGTACAACTAAATTTATAGTATTTAATATATGATGAAAATTCCAAAATTTACCTTAATTTGCAGGCGTATAAATCTAGATAAATTACTAAAATTAGATTTAAGGAATATTAGCTCAGTTGGTTTAGAGCGCTGCCTTGACAGGGCAGAGGTCACTGGTTCGAATCCAGTATGTTCCACCAAGGAGTTGAAGTGTAGATGTATATTTAACTGATCACTTAGACTCAATTTTTGTTCGTACGAAGCTGTGTTTTTGAAAAACTGACTGTTTATCGACCTAGTAAACAGTTAAAAATTGTTCTTTTAAGCCAACTATTTTCGGTAAAGAATCTTGATCCTTTTCGAAAAGATCACAATAAGCGATCAACTTTGTCTGTTGCTTTCAACTGGCAGAGCGATTAGGGAGGCAATCAAAAGTAGATAAAAGACCTTATCATGTCATGGCTTGAATCTTATGTTTTGAAAGTGTAGCCACTTTACAATTGAATAAAGAACTTTCAGTTTCTCAAAGTCGAATGATGAAAACTTTTATGAGTGATATGGATTCATCATATAAATGCTTTTTGGATTAATAAAAAGTACCAAAAACATAACGGGGTGTAGCGCAGCCCGGTAGCGCACACGGCTGGGGGCCGTGCGGTCGCAGGTTCAAATCCTGTCACCCCGACAAGCGTAATATTTGTGCTGATGCAATCAGCAAATTTTGTGAATGAAAAAGGCGTACAAGCTTGCTTGTTTAAGGCTTTTTGATTTGCAAAATCTTGGCTTTAGCCGAAGCAAATATTGCATTTCCAGCAAAGGTGTAATTCGATTCACGAAGTAAATCCTGTCACCCCGACAAGCGTAGTATTTGTGCTGATGCAATCAGCAAATTAAAGTATTTGCACCTTTTAAGAAATTAATGGAGGATTTGGAAGGTAGTGGCATTGGTCTGTCTACCTGCAAAAAAATTGTTGAGTTGCATGATGGTAAAATTTGGCTTAGCTCTACATTTGGTATTGGGACTAGCATTCATTTTAGTATTTCTAAAAACTAGGAGACAAAATAATTGACACTTCGATTAGATTAATTACCTATCGTTACTATCGATATTTTAAGGATTTGGCTTAGATTTTGAACTTAGATTATAGTTAATAAAAAACCCAATAATCATTATGGTTTTAGACTGGTTTTTACCAGAATCATCTAATGAATTAGAAGCTACAAAGGCTAAGGTAATGTCTAGGATTTTACTTAGCCTTTCTTTTGTCTTCTTAAGCCTTCTTCCTTTTAAAGGATCGATCAACTCTGATTTTCCTTTTGATTTGATGGCTACATGTTTTATTGGTTTCTCCATACTATTTAAGTATACGGGCTCAATAGTCTATCTCGGAAATGCACTTTGTTTTATAACTTATTTTTCATTCTTAAATTTGATTCCAAATACGGGAGGAATCTTTTCTGTTGACATGTTAAACCTGTTTTTTATTCCTTTAGCTGCTTTCACATTAATTGGGAAAAAATCTGGAATTTTCTGGGCAGGGTCGATCATTTTGACAATGATGTATTTCTATTTTCAAACTGATGATTTGTCAAGGTCACAAATCTTTCAATTCCCAAAAGAATATTATTTATTTATGGGCATCGTTTACATAATAGTGCCTTGCGTCTTACAATATTTTTTGGTGAATGAAAATTCAAAAATGCTTAATAAAATTGCTAAAAATAAAGAAGACCTAGCTTTGGGAAATCAAAAACTTTTAAAAGCTAAAGAAGAACTAAAAGAAACAAATAAGGAATTAGAACGCTTTGCCTTTACAGTTTCTCATGATCTTAAACAACCTATTAATACCATTAGTAATTTTTCAAATCTCTTAGAAAAACAAATAGCCAATAAAACTCAATTAGAACAAACAGATCAGATTGTTCATTTTATTTCCGAAAGCGCTAATCGTATGGGCACTTTAGTGGATGAATTATTAGCATATGCAAGATCCTCCCATACAGATCTCGATTACCAAAGTGCTTCATTAACAAAAATATTAAATGAAGTATTAATAGATCTCGATGCCCAAATTAACAATGCAAACGGTTTCATTATTTCTGAGGAATTACCAAAGATGCAAGTGCTGCCAGTAATGATCCAACAATTATTTCAAAACATCATTTCAAATGCACTTAAGTTTAAAAAACAAGCAGAAGATTTACAGCTGAAAATTACAGTAGATGAAAAGGAAGATAATTTTCTTTTCCATTTTTCAGATAATGGTATTGGTGTAAAAGCCGAAAATGTGGAAAAGATGTTTGTACCTTTCAAAAAATTATCTCAAGAAGCGAAAGGCTCAGGAATAGGTTTAGCCACCTGTAAAAAAATAGTAGAACTTCATAAAGGCAAAATATGGGCTACATCGACATACGGTGCTGGTACTACCATTCATTTTACCATTGCTAAGAATTTAAGTGATAATAATCCAGCAAGCACAGGTACCTAAACTATTTCATTCCTTTTATTAAAGTCCTTGATCAAAGCATCAAAATTCAACTTAAATCACATATCTTTGGATAAACTTTTAATGTGCTTAAAGCATTTATTTTTGTTTTACTAGCAGGGATTATTTTTTCATTAGTTCATTGCAGCCAAGAAAATCCTCTTCACAATAGGACAAGCTATTTAAATTTACAAGACTCCGTACAATACATGGGTGGCCAAACTTGTAGATCGTGTCATTCAGAAATTCATAATGATTTTATGCAGACAGGTATGGGAAAATCATTCCACCTAGCAAGTCAAGAGAAAACCGCAGCCTCTTACGGAGTTCATGATCTTGTTTATGATGAAAAATCAAATTTTTATTATAAGCCATATTTTGAAAATGGAAGCATGTACATCAAGGAATTTCGATTATCTGGAAAAGACACCATTCACAGTAGAGTAGAAAAAATAGCTTACATTGTTGGATCTGGTCAACATACTAATTCTCACATATTAAATGAAAACGGATACATTTTTCAGGCGCCTATAACTTACTATACCCAAGATAAAAAATGGGATATGGCGCCAGGTTTTGAAGAAATAAATTTACGCTTCTCAAGAACTTTAGAAGCTGAGTGCCTGACTTGTCATAATCACTTCCCTAAAAAGGTAGAAGGTTCTTTCCATAAATTTGAAGAAATGCCTACTGGGATAGAGTGCGAAAGATGTCATGGACCAGGGGAAATTCATGTGAAAGAAAAACTTGCAGGAAAATTGGTTGATACAGCAAATTATATTGACTATTCCATTGTAAATCCAAGAGACTTATCGAGAAATCTTCAGATGGATCTATGTCAAAGATGTCATTTGCAAGGGCTTTCAGTTTTAAATGAAGGCAAAAGTTTTTATGATTTTAAACCTGGAATGGAATTGTCTTCTGTATTTAATGTTTATTTACCACGGTACGAAAATAGCCATGACAAATTTATAATGGCTTCTCAAGCTGATCGTTTAAAGTTGAGCCCATGTTTTATGAATTCTCAAGAACTAACTTGTCTTTCTTGCCATCATCCGCACCACAGCATAGAAAAAACAGATCAATCACAATATATAAATGCTTGCTTATCTTGTCATACTAAAGAAAAAAATTATTGTTCAATCCCAAAAGAAATCAGGCTAAAAGAAAGTGATAATTGCATCTCTTGCCATATGCAAAAATCAGGGAGTACAGATATTCCTCATGTAGAAATTACTGATCATTTTATCTCTAAGCTTACTTCAAAAAAAGATGTTGTGATTAATAAAAAGTCGCAAAAGGACATTGCTAAATTTTTAGGTTTGGATATTTTAACGAAAAAAAATGCAAGTGATTTTGAAATGGCCAATGCATACATTGCTATGCACGATAAATATGTCCAAGCAGAAGTGATCCTTGATTCAGCTTTGTACTATTTGAAAAAGATTAACAAGGAAGAAGAACATTACAAATCCTGGATTCATTATTATTTTGCTAAAGAAAACTATGATGACATAATAAGACTCGGTACTAAAGTAGGTTATGCTAACATAAAGGATCATTGGACTTTGTATAGAATAGGAGAGGCTTTTTTAAAACATGAGGACTATGACAACGCTTTGCCTTTTTTATACAAGGCGACCCAATTACAACCTTATGATTTAGACTTTCAAGAAAAATTTGGAATGGCAAATCTTCAATTAGGTAGGTTAGAAACGGCAAGAGAAATTTTTGAATTTGTTTTAACTGAAAATCCTAAAAGAAAGGTTTCCCAAAATAATTATGGTTTTTTATTATCCATAAGTAAAGAAATGGATAAAGCAGAACTTCATTACAGAAAAGCGATTGCTCTAGATCCTGATTATAAGCAAGCTTTGATAAATTTAAATGATGTGCTTATCCAAAAGAAAGAAGTAAAAGAAAGTAAGTTAATTCTAAAGCGTATAGAAGCACTATCGAACTTAGATTAATCGATTATAAATCTAGTGACTTTTTCGATTTCTGCATCTAATTCGTCATGTTCTTTTCTCATTCTATCTCTGTTCCAATTTAGTTCCTTGGCCATTAATTGTGCAACATGAACTCTAACCATTCTGATGCTGTCAATATCAAAATATATTCTTCCAGACCTTCTGATAAAAAAATCACAAAGGGTTTGAATGTTCTCATATTTTAAGCAATGATAAGTTTCGTTGATGGTCAGCCTTACTTCTGGATTAAAATGTTCAAAGGTGCCCATGAAAGGAATGTAACGACCTATCTTGCCATAGTTATGAATGAGGTATTCTGCAAAATCTTCTGATAGGCCATTGAATTTCGAACTGTTTTTAGCATCAAAAAGTTTATCTTTATAGTCCATAAATATTTTAAAAGTTTCAACAGTAATGGGCAGCTTTTTTGTCTTTGTTGGAACCCTTTTTTTCTTTAAACGCTTTAAAATTTTATTCACAGTTCTTTTGGCGGCTACTCTATATTTTGCGATATGCACCCCTGAAACAATCATTAAGCCTGAAGAGGAAATTTCTACTTCATCTTTTTTTGGAAGCTTATATGGCGACTTTGATTGCTCATTTATAATAGGGGTGAGGCCTGACCAACTAGAAACGATGTGATGTAATTTCATATCTACAAAAGGAAAGTATCTGTTACAAGCATTTAATAAATATTCTGCTTCACTAACTTTTATAGGAATATGTTCTTTGTTACCATCATATTTATAATCAATGCCTCCGATGTACGTAACTCTATTGCTTGGTACCCCTAAGACTCTTCTTCCATCTTCTGCTTCTATATTTACAACTTGGTCAAGCTTAAATTTTCTAATAGGGATGACAACTTGCACATTTTTAGCAAAGGTTTGTTTTTTGACTGAGCTGAAATGATCTAATTTTTTGACCTCTTCATTCCAAACGCCGCAGGCAGCTACAACAACTTTTGCGCGAAGCTGAAAAGTTTCGTCCTTAAGTGTTTCTCTAACATTTACACCAATAATTTTTTTCCCATCATAAATAAAAGATGCTGCTTCCATATGATTAACAGCAAGTCCATTATATATTCTCGCAGCGGTTTTAATTAATTCTATGCCTAGACGGGTATCATCCCCCATATATGCCCGATACATGGCAGCTCCAAGTAAGTCATCTTCTTCTAAGTATCTTTCCTGCCACATGGCTTTTTTGGGGTTCAGGATTTTGTATTTATTTAAGAAGAATATATTTGCAAAAAGATCGTAAAACCATAAGGCTCTTTTAATCTGTTTTTGATTCAAACTTCCATAAGTCGTAATTGGAATCATCATCTCTTTAGGAACAAAAAGATGTCTAGCTAATCTATGTATGATTTTTCTTTGCTTTCCAATTTTAAAGAGGTGCCTAAAATCAATATCTTTCCAGGACTCAAGTGGACCATGGACAAATTTATTTGACTTTGATGAATTTCCAGATGAAAAATCATTTCGTTCTATAAGTAGGGCATTTAGTCCTCTTGAAACGGCATCCAGTAATATACTGGCTCCAGTTATACCACCACCAATTATAATTAGGTCGAAATTTTCTTTTTTAATTTTTTGAATGAGCTCATCCCTATGCCGAGAATCCATATAATAAGCCCTCATCCTTTTTTTCATACCCAAGTATAAAAAGGAATAGTTAGTTATTTACTTTTTTGAACTTAAATCTTCAACTTGTTCATTCAATTTATTGGTCATTTTCTGCTTGACCTCTGTCCATTTAGCAATTTTTTCCTTTACCATTTCTTTTTCTTCAGTAGGAGCCGCTTTGAGTTTTTTATTTAGTTCACTGAGCTTCTCATCGACAGTATCCAATGTTTCTTTCCTTTTTTCTATAGTTTCTGCTTCTTCTGCTTTGTCAAAAATGATGTTTTCCGGAGATTCACTGATGACTATCTTATCTTGGTTTCTTTCTCTTTTTGGAATAAAAATAGTGTCCCCAACTTGTTTTTGATTCATGAAATTCGGAGATACAATTTCTATTTTTTCATCATGCAGCACATCAAGCATGGCAGCATTTAATCTTGATTTAGCGCTTAATACTGTTTTTATGTCATCGACTAAGCCATAGACTTTATAGACTACAGAAAAATCGCCAAGTTCAGTAATTCGAACGAAGGCTTGACTTAAACCCGTTTTTTCAGCAGCTTTAACTAAAGCTTTTTCGATTTTTAATCTGTTAACATCATAACCTAAAGAAACTACACCAGCTATGAATGTTCCGGAGGCTCTTGTAACTTTTACAGGATTTGTAGCAAGGTATAAGTTTGGTATAGTAGTTAAATCTCGATTTTCAGTTTGTATTTCTGTATGGAACAATCCTCTTTCAGTGATCCTCCCGAAAAATTCATTCACCTGAATAAAATCTCCTGGCTTAGAATTATTTATCGTTCTTAACATGATTCCGGCTAGGGCATTTCCCATAAAAGTCGCTGAGCTTAATGCCAACACTGCAGAAATAACAATTCCGATTAAACTTGTAATTTGACCTCTGATGTCATCAGGAAGTGGGAGTGCTAAGATTAATGCAATGACACCGATAGCTATAATTCCAAAAAGAATGATTGATTTGATTATGCCCCAATCTGTCTTCCCTTTAGATTGTCTTTTTAAAAGAAGACTAGCCAAATAGAATACGGCGATAAAGAATAATAAGGTGAAAAATGACTGCTTAAAACTTAAAATTGTATCAATGATAGTATCCATAATCAGTATTACGTTAAAAATCCTAAAGTGATTCTCTTCTGTATTAAGACTTATTCTTAATAAATAGGTACATTTTTTAATGAATTTACTTCATTCCAAGGCTAATTTGGTATATTTAATTGTTTCTATCCACACTATGGGCAGTTTTTTTAATCATTAAGCAATGAGCTTATGGATGATGAACACCAAGATGCCTTAAAAAAAGAATTAATAAATAACCAAATTCCATTGGAATTGATGGAAGAAATAAACAATCTCAAGAAGCAAAACGCCACTGCTACCTATGAGTTGTTGAAAACTCAAAAGACCATCCAATCTTTCGAACAGAAATTAAAAGTACTTGAAGATAAAGTAGATAGTTTAAGCAACATAAATCCAATGTCAGAAGAAGATGATAAGGTTTTGTTTAAGCTGACCGAGCTTAAGCGATTTCTTTAATGACAATAATTATTGCTCCTATTGCAGTCATAACTAAGATCATTTTTCTATAAATTTGATCTTTAATTTTGTCTACTATTTTGATTCCTACAAACATCCCTAAAAGCACTAATGGTATCATGTATAAATTTGCACTAAAACTCAGGAGATTAATTGTCTTCCATTGATAGATGTGAAATGGCAACTTAAATAAATTAATGATAAAAAATAACCAAGCTGTCGTTCCAATGAAAACATTCTTTGGAACCCTCATCGCTAAAAAGTATAAATTTGAAAAGGCTCCAGCTAAATTACCGATCATGGTTGTAAATCCTGCTGATAAACCCATGATAGAGGCAAACCATTGGTAATCTGGCACTCTAATGTCTTTTTTTTGCTCCCACCAGAACATAATGATAACTGTAGATAAAATAATAATGGCCATTCCTAGCTTAAAGGAACTTTCAGAAATGTTTTGACCTACATAAGCACCAATGATAACACCGATAATCATCCAAGGCAATAGCTTGAATAAATATTTCCATTCAGCATGTCTGTTGTAATAGATGACAGCACAAATATCTCCGGTTATAAGTAAAGGCATCAAGATGCCGGTTGAAGTTTTGCCTCCAAAAACTAATACTAACAAGGTGACGATCAGTACAGTTATCCCTTTGATTCCTGATTTGGAGATGCCTAATAAAAATGCAGCAAGGAATGCTAATGCCCATTCTGACTGGTTTATTTGAAAATGTTCGCTGACAGTTTGAAAAGAAAACATAAAATGGTTTTACTTTAGATGCTAAATTAGCAAATACTATTAGATGAATGACTGTATAGCTGCTGGACATGAGCAAACTTTAGAAACTGCTAAAGAAATTTTATTAGCGGGTGGCAATGCCTTTGATGCAGCTATTGCTGCTTACTTAAGCATGTTTGTGACCGAACCATTTATGGCATCATCAGGTGGTGCAGGATTTGCAATGATTTATCATGACAAAAAAACTAGATTCTACGATTTCTTCTGCCAGACACCAGCTGCAAAAAAGCACTTTGGCAACCTGGATTTTAAACCCATAACTGTCGATTTCGGAACGGAACAAGAAGTTTTTCACATTGGTTTGGCTTCAGCAGCTGTTCCTGGCACTATAGCAGGAATTTTCAAATTGCATCAAGATTTAGGTTCCATGCCTTTCAGTGAATTAATTGTTATTCCTTCTAAATTGGCAAAGGAAGGAGTTATATTAAATAATTTTCAAGCGCATGATTTAAAACTTTTAGCACCTATTATAAATGCTTCTCAAGAAGGTAAAAAGATTTTTTATAAAGAGGGTCAATTAAAACTTAAAGGCGACCTGATTAGGCAACCAAAAATGGTAGACTTTCTTGATTTTCTTGCTCAGGAGGGACACGATGGATTTTATAAAGGAGAAATAGCAGCAAGCATAGAAAAAGATTCCATAGATCAAGGTGGTTTCTTACGACGATTGGATTTTGAAAATTATAAAGTAAATGTCTCGAAGACTTTGAATATTCCTTTTCAAAATAAAACATTAAACTTATCTCCTCTTTCAAGTTTGGGAGGTATGCTAATGGCTATAGTTTTATCCAGAATTTCAAAATATAGTTTAGCGGAAACGCTTGTATATACTAATGCATTTTTGCAGGATCATACTAAATTAATACAGTCTTTTAAAAATGAAACAGGCATTGATCCAGGTTTTACTTTATCAAATGTGAGTACCAAAGGCACTTCACACTTTAACATAAAAGATAAAAAAGGAAATGCGATTGCCTTAACCACTTCAATAGGAGAAGGATCGGCATACTATATTCCTAATACTGACATGCAACTGAATAACATGTTAGGAGAATCTTTTTTATTACCAGAGGGCTTTCATAACTGGAAAACAAATACAAGATTAAAATCTATGATGTCTCCAACTATGATACTCGATTTGGATAAAGAACTAATATTCGCTGGAGGCTCTGGTGGAGCTTCGAGGATTCCTTTTGCTTTAGCGCAAGTGGTCATAAATTTATTCCAAAAAGGAATGTCTTTAAAAGAAGCCATTCAAGCACCAAGAATGCATTATCAAGAAAACATACTAAATTTAGAAGCTGAAAACTTATTACAAAACTTAACTTTTGATAGACCTAAAAAAGTTTGGAATGAAACGTCCATGTATTTCGGCGGCGTCCATGCGATTTACAATTCCGGAAAAGCTTGGGAAGTTGCAGGCGATGAAAGAAGGGATGGAGTAGGGGAGATATTCGGATAATGGATTTTTCCCAATCCATTTTGGCATAGTTAAAATTTAAAGCTGTAATTTATTGATCATGATCTCCACCACCGTAGAGACAAAGCACTAAAATTTCCTTGCTAGTAGCATGACTGTTCCCTTGTGCATCCGTAATAGTCAATGTCACTGTACGATATCCGTGGATCTGATATTTGTACTCAGGAATTGCTTCAGTAGAAGTTACTCCATTACCGAAATCCCAATGATAAGAAACAGCATTAATGGAGTTATTAGTTAAGAGTAAAGTTTCTTTTTCGAGAAGGGTATTTTGGTTGTTATCAACTGTAAAATTGGCTTCAGTTGTTTTAGTTGGTAAAGTTTCTTCATCATAAGAATCTTCTGTTGCAGCAAATTCTAATTCGGCTTGATTTAAGATAGGTGTTTCCTCTTCGATTTGAATGACGTCACAAGCGCAAAGTAAAAAAAAAGAAAGTAAACTGAAGTATATTAAATTTTTCATACGTTGAAGATTTCTTAATTTACAATTTAAACTTTAGTTGGGACTTTCCAAAATTTATAGGTGATAGATTAAACTTAGCTCCTAAGAAAACAATTAAAAAGTGGAGAAACAAGTTTTTAAAGGAAGCTATAGAATGAAAAACAAACTAAGTTTTTCTAATCTTTGACAAAATACATCTTGATTTTAGTCCCATTTCTAGTAACGAAATTTTTGTGGAATTCGCAAGGTACTTTCTCTTTTATGGAATCGTAAGTAAATTCTGAAATGTTTATTTGACCTAATTTAGAATTGGATTCCATCCGGGATGCAAGATTGACTGTATCTCCCCAAATGTCATAAGCGAATTTAGAATGACCAACTACTCCAGCTACCACTGGACCTGTATTGATTCCTATTCTAATGTCAAACTTATTTCCAGTACTGGAAGTGTTTTTTTCCTTAGCAACAAAATCTCTGATCTCTTTGGCGACTTCAATTATCTTGTAAATGTGATTTTCTTCTGTACTGTGAAGTCCACCAGCACACATGTAGCCATCTCCAATAGTTTTTATTTTTTCAATTCCGTGTTTTTCAACTATACTATCGAATTTATTGAAATAATAATCCAATTCCTCAACCACTTCATCTGGATTTAGATGTTCAGCATATTTTGTAAATCCGACAAAGTCTGTAAATAGGACAGATGCTTTATTATGTTTTTTTGCTGTTACTTTTCCGTACAACTTCAACTCTTCAGCAATCTCAGAAGGAAGGATATTAAGCAACAACTTTTCTGATTTTTGTTTTGCTGCTTCAATGATTTTATTTGTTTCTTGGATGAATTTATTTCTTCGGTGCAAGCCCAAAGCAAACAAGATCATGCCACATAAACCTGCCACTACAGCTAGAATGGTTAAACGTTGATTTTTCTTCTGAACTTCAAGCAAGTCTACTTCGAGCTGCTTTTCAGAAACTTCATATTCTGTCCGCATATTTGCTAATTGTTCAACAGTTTCAATGTTGGTGACGCTGTCCCTAAATCGAATATGATCTTTATAATAAATAAATGCCTTGTCATGTTCTTGGGCACGATTAAAAAGGCTTGATAATTGGAGTGAAGCTTCACTAATTTGTGCTTTGAGCCCATACTTTTTAGCTAATGCTAAACTACGGTGAGCATACTTCAGTGCATTCTTTTTATCGTTTTTATTAAAATATAATTCTGACAGATAGTTGAGGTAAACGGAAATTGAATAGTAATCTTCTAAGTCTTCTAGTATTGAAATACCAGCATTAAGTTTTTCTTCTGCAATTATTGATTTGCCGAGTCCGGCAAAAGCTATTCCTTGATTGCCTAAATTGTATGCCATACCTTCCCTATTTCCTATTGACTTAAAAATAGGGGATGCTTGTTCAAAGGCATTTAAAGCAAATTGATATTCTCCTTGGTTTAAAAATTCATCACCTTTATTCAAATAAGCTTTCGCTAAGGAAAGTGTGTCCTTTGATTGTTTGAGAACTTCAATGGATTTATTATAATATAAAATGGCATTTGTTTCGTTACCACTCACAGAATATACATCTGCAATGGAAGTATACAATTGAGATTCAAACACTTGATCTTTTTCGTTTTTAGCTAGTTTTAAAGCAATGAAAAAAGACTCCAAGGAAGCTTCATAGTTTCCTTGAAGCCTTAAAGCATTTCCTTTCTGTAAATAGCCAATTGAACTAAAAACTGAATTGTTAATACGCTCTGCAGACCTTATCAGACTATCAGCAAATCTTTCAGATTTAAGAGGATCATTTTCATGGAATGAAATTTCTTCTAGTCTCCTCAAGAAAAGTGTATCAAGCAGCTGATTATCACCAATCAATAATTTAACACTGTCTGCAAAATTTTGATCTTGGCAATTGCAAGACAATGAAAAACTGAGAATAGCACTTATAAGGAGAATCCTCATTAGGCTTGTTTTCGCATTTTTAATTTTGGATCTTCCAGTACGACTGGACCATTTGCCCATGTTTTGTACTGTACAAAATAATTTTCATGCAGTTCGCCATGCTTGATTGGTATATCAGCAGAAATTGTTCCAACCATTGTAGTTTGATTTGCTGAATTAATACTTAGCATATTGGTTCCAGTAGGGTCATCATACATTTGGATTCCTACAAATGAATAAATCTTGTCTGGAGAATTATTATGCCAAATAATGGTATCACCGGGTTGGACTTCGGTCTCAAAGTTGATGCCATCAGCTTCTACGCTTCCTTCTTTAAATCTTAAATGTGGACCCTCGTCAATCATACTTACATAAATATTGTGGGTTGTTGCCATAATTACTTTGTTTTATATGTTAATAATTAGAAATCAACTATTGGCATTGATTGATGAATAATTGTTCATCTGTCTGATGACAAAATTAATTGAATCTGGAAAGCTTGCTTCAAAGGAGAGCTTCCCATTTCAATGCCCCACGTTTTTGTGATGATCCTTAATGTAACTATATCCAGAAAGGTATTTTGAAAAGTTGTTTAGGTAGTTACCTGCAAAATAATAAATTCTTTTTAATAAAATACCTTTAAAGAAAAAATTACGATACCAAACAAATTGTTATCCGATCAAATCATAATAGGCTTGTTCACTTAAGGCATTGTACGCAGAAGCCTTTTTTCTAAAGTCATTATAATGCTCATAGACTTTTTTACTCATTGGATCACCTTCGATGACTTCTTGCAATGCTTCTTTGGTGTACTTTCTCAAAGTCTCAATTACCTGGGTAGGGAATTTTTTAACTTCAACTTTTCCTTCTTCTAGTATCTTTTGATAATAAATAGCATTTTTATAGTCAAACTCAGCAAGCATCCAATTTTGAATTCGAAGGGTAGCAGTGTAAAGAATTTCTTGTAAATCAGAAGATAATTTTTCATAAGCTTTGTTGTTGGCAAAAAACTCTAACTCCGTACCTGGTTCATGCCAACCAGGAGAATAATAATACTTTGCAATTTTATGAAAGCCCATTTTATAATCATGGTAGGGACCAACCCACTCAGTTGCATCTATAACACCTCTTTCCAAACTGGTATATAATTCTCCTCCTGCAACTAAAACTGCAGCACCACCAGCTTTCTCGATTACTTTTCCTCCTAGACCAGGAATCCTCATTTTTAATCCTTTTAAATCTTCAACAGTATTTATCTCTCGATTAAACCAGCCTCCCATTTGAACACCAGAATTACCTCCCATAAATGGAATTAAATTGAAAGGTGCATAGGTTTCTTTCCACAATTCATAACCACCTCCAACCAACAACCAAGCATTCATCATTTGAGCATTCATGCCAAATGGTACCGCTGCAAAAAACTGTGTAGCTGTACTTTTTCCTGCCCAATAATAAGCAGCACCACAACCCATCTCGACAGTACCGCTCGCAACAGTATCAAACGCTTCTAAAGGAGGGACCAATTCTCCTCCACCAAAAACTTTAATAATGAACCTTCCACCTGACATTTTTTTAACCATCTCTGCAAGTAAATTGGCAGCCTCACCAAGCACAGGAAAATTTGGTGGCCAGGTAGTCACCATTTTCCAACGAACTACTTTGTCGTAATTGATTTTTTTATCGCCATGATTAATAATCTCCTTATCTTCTGCACAAGAAGTTAGTACACTTGTACCAAGGATTCCAGCAAGAGCCGATTTTTTGAGAAATTCTTTTCTGTTCATATTAGACGAATATATAGATGATCTGAGGGTATAAAACGATGAGTACTAAAAATATCAATTGGATAAGAATGAAAGGAATGATCCCTTTATAAATTTGTTTTGTCTGGATATTCTTTGGAGCTACTCCTTTTAAATAAAATAATGAAAAACCAAAAGGAGGCGTTAAAAATGACGTTTGTAAATTCAAAGCTATGAGTACGCCAACCCATAACATATCAACTCCAAAAGCATCAAAAATTGGTGTGACTACAGGAACAATGATAAATATGATTTCTATAAAATCAATAAAAAAACCTGCTATGAAAATGGCCAACATTACCAAGAATAAAAACAACATCGGAGACAGATTACTGCTCGTAATGAGTTGCACCAAATAATCATCTCCTCCCAACATTCGAAACACTAAAGTAAATGTCGTTGCACCTAGCAGTATCATAAAAACCATGCTGGTTAGATGGCTTGTTTGATAAAGTACATCCTTCAATATCTTGAAAGAAAATTTTCCTTGAATGACCGTTAATAAAATAGCCCCCATTGCACCCACAGCTGCTGCTTCAGTAGGTGAAGCAATTCCCGCAAAAATAGAACCTAATACAGTTATGATTAATACTAAAGGCAATAGGAATGCTTTTATAACTCGACCTGCAAATCCCTTTCCTTTGAATGCCTTAATCTCTTCTGCATGGATACTCGGTGCAACCCCTTTCTTTAAATTAGCATAGATAAAAATGTAAATGATGTAAGCAATCACCAGAAGTATCCCTGGTAATAGAGCAGCTGTAAACATGGTTCCAACGTCAACATTACTTGCTTTGGAATTACTGCTGATGGTATCTGCTAAAAGTACCAAGACGATAGAAGGGGGGATGATTTGTCCTAAAGTCCCAGATGCACAAATTGTACCAGTAGCTAATTCGGCTTGATAACCCCGCTTCAACATGGTAGGTAAGCTGATCAAACCCATAGTTACAACTGTTGCTCCAACGATGCCCGTCGAAGCTGCTAATAAAGAACCTACAAATACTACTGATATCGCTAAGCCACCTTTTAAACTTCCGAAGAGCATGGCCATAGTTTCTAATAAGCTTTCAGCTAATCCAGATTTTTCAAGCATGATTCCCATAAAAATGAATAAGGGCACTGCCATCAAAACATAGTTTTTCATGGTGCCCATAATTCTAGGAGCCAAAAGTTTGAAATCATTGAAGGTGAAATACTCTGGAGCAAAAATACTTATGCCTATCCCAAACAATATAGATACTCCTGCTAATGTAAATGCAACGGGGTAACCTCTTAAAATGGCTATAAAAATTACCCCAAATAAAATGATTGCAAATATTTCCAAATTACTGTCCTCTTATGATTTGAATGGATTTTAAAACATTGGCCACGGCCTGAAGCAATAAAAAGAAAAAAGAAATGCTGATAAAACCTTTTAGGACATACAAGGCAGGTAAGCCTCCAGGTTGAGGAGACTTTTCATTCATCTTCCAAGAAAACCAAGCATAATTATAGGATACCCAAATGATGATTAAACACCAAGGCAATAAAAAGAATATGGTGCCTATTAGGTTTATCCAAGCTTTGCCTTTTGGACTTTTGTTTTGATAAAAGACATCCACTCTAACGTGTTTATCTTCTTGAAAGGCATAAGATGCTCCCATCAAAAAAAGGATGGCAAAAAAGTAAATTTCTAATTCAATTACCCATATTAGAGTGAAGTCGAATATATACCGCATCAACACATCTAAACAAATCAATAAGATCAAAAAGAAACACAGAAAAGAAGAGAGCTTGCCCACCTTCGAAACTAGTTTCTCTATTAATTGTATGATTGATTCCACACCTTCAATATACAAAGTATATCTTATTCCTCAATAAAATTAGTGTTTTACCTATTACAGATAAGAGATCTATTGGCTTTACAGCCCACGAAAAGAAATGAACATTTAATATCATCTTAACAGAATAGTTTTTAATTAAGCATTAATTTTGTAACATGTTCAAACAGCTAATCATATTTTATCTTGCCTTTTTATTTTCGATTGGACTAAATGCCCAAGTTAGAAATGATTGGAAACTTTTTGAATCTGTAGATTTTCAAGAAACATTTAGTGAAGAGTTTCAAACCAATTTAATTAAACCAGTTTTTTCTGAAGAAATTCTTTCTCAAGAAGGAAAAGAGATTGTTTTGTTAGGCTACATTGTATCTTCAATGGAATCCGGAGAAGATTATGAAGGCATTGTATTTTCTAAGTATCCTTTTGAAAATTGTTATTTCTGCGGTGGGGCAGGGCCTGAGACTGTTGCTCAAGTAGAATTTGATCCCGAATCCCACACTTTTAAATTAGGTAATGCTTATGGTTTCAAAGGAACTTTAATGCTAAACAAAACTGATGATGCTAAGCTTACCTTCATTTTGAAAGATGCTGAGCTCTACGATTTCTAATCCTGCCTAAAGGATAGAAAAAGATGCTTCTCCCAAATTTTCAATTTCAACTTTCACGACATTACCCGGTTCAAGATAGACTGCAGGTGTTGCAGCTCCGGCCATAATCAATGATCCTTTTGGGATCTTCCACTCATATTTTGAAGCCAGCCGAGTTGCAGCAATAACAGATTCCCATGGATTACCAAGGATCGCATCTGAATTTCCTGTTTGAACCTGCTTGTCATCAATAATTAAATTAATGTTTAAGTTTTTCAAAGGAGTATCAACAGCTTGCCATTCTCCAACGACCAATCCAGATGAAGAACAATTATCTGCAATTACATCTTCTAATGAAAATTTAAATTGCTCATACCTAGAATCTATGATTTCCAAAGCTGGAGCAATTCCTTCTATGTATTGTGTAATATCTTTTGCATCGATTTGTTGTTCAATGTCTTCTTTGACCAAAAAACACAATTCAGGTTCAGCTCTAGGATGAATGTACTTACTCATGCTTGTAGACCCATTAGCTTCAATCAACATCTTATCTGTCAGAATTCCCCATATCATATCATGGACACCCATTTGTTCCATTTTTGCCTTAGACGTAAATCCCATTTTTAAACCGATGAATTGTTCTCCGCGTTCAAATCTTTTCTGCATTGAAGCAAATTGTATCGCATAAGCTTCAGCTTCTGAAAAAGGAATTTCTTTACTGATTTGAGAGATTGCTTTAGCTTCTGCAGCTGCTTTATCCAACACAGTAGCAAATTTTAGTATTTCTTTATTGTTCATTTTTTTATTCCTTAAGTAAAATTAACACTAACACTTCCTAGTCCATCAATCGATGCTTCAAATTGATCTCCAGCATTTACAGCTACCATTGGACCGACAGCCCCAGTTAAAATTAGATCACCTTTTTTTAATGGTCTTCCTAAACCCGTAAATTTTTTGGCTAGCCATAAGGCAGCATTGATAGGTGAGCCCAAACATGCAGCTCCTGATCCTTGGCTAACTAGTTCTCCGTTTTTATGCATCGTCATTTCACAAGAAACGACATCAAATGCATGGAGTGGCATTGGCTTATGCCCAAGAACAAAGTGGCTGGCAGAAGCATTATCTGCAACGGTGTCGGTGATTTTGATGTCCCAATTTTCAATTCTACTACCGACTATTTCCAAAGAAATTAAAGCATAATCAATGGCAGAAATAAGATCTGTTGTGTTTATAGTATTTTGATTCAAATCCGTCCCAAGGACAAAAGCTATTTCTGTTTCTATTCTTGGTTGAAGTATTTCATTAGCAGGTAAACTACCCCCATTTAAAATTTCACGATCATCATATAAGATTCCAAAATCTGGGGCATCCACACCTAATTGATTTTGGATGGCATTGGAGGTCAAACCAATTTTATAGCCAACTATTTTTGCACCTTCAGCTACTCTTTCTTTGGTATTAATTTCTTGTATTTGGTAAGCTAAGTCAATATCATCTACACCAATGGCATGGCGTATTGGCGCACAAGGTGTTTTGCTTGCTTGTGCTTTCCGCAAAATTTGAGCTAAATTTTGAAGGCTGTCAGTTTTTGAATGCATAATCAAGGTAAAAGTTGATAATGCCCCAATATCGTTAAATTTAGAAAGAGTTTACTCTACAAAGCCTCTTATATTCCAATTAATGTTAACCTCATTATTAGAATAGTTTCTCAGCGTTTGCCATCCACCATTATCTAATCGCATCCAGTCTCCATTTTGTAGAGCAGGACCTTGATCACAGCCGATACTTTGTTGGCTTCCGGTGTGAGATACTTTGATGTTTATCCATAGGTCTTCTCCTGTTAATTCAATCGGAGTACCGAGGTTGTGACTTTGCCATCCATCAGCTTGAATGCTACTGCTTAAATCTCTTTCATAGAGCAATGTACCAGGGGTAGACGAAGTTCCTTGATCATAGATCAAGAGTTCACAAGTGGTCGGAACCTGCATAATATAAAATTGCACTTCTGTTAAATTTTGACCTGTAAAGTTTGAGGTGAGGTTTGAAGGAAAACGACAGCCAGCTTCAATGGCAGAATCTGTAAATAATGGAGCACTGAAGTTTTGACCATCATATTTTAAATCTGCACTGTCTTGTGTATCATCATCTGAACAAGTTGCAAAGGCCATTAAACATAATAAACTAAAAAGTATTGTTTGAATCTTCATCGATATGGATTTTATATAAAAGTAAGGTACTTGGATTAATTTATTTGCTTGTATGGCAATCTTTAATCATTTTTTAACGGCATTGTTAAGAAAAAATCAAGGTTCCATTTTTCTTGCTCCCCAATCATAGATTTTGTTGGCAAAAGGACCACCCCTCATTTTGAATTTCCCTTCCATGGAATCTGCTTGAATTAAATTGCCAGTATAATCAAAATTGAACTTACCAAGAGGTGTTTTTCTGAAAGAACTAAAGCTTACACTGTCTCCAAGTATTTGAATTTCAACAGGGTTACCACTAAAATCGCCTTTTGCCACATTGCCTTCTTGGCTTAAACTCATTTCTGGGAAATGAATACCAACGGGAGTAACCACCTTCACCCTCCACAAGCCTTCTATGTTTGCAGGTTCCAAATCTTCAACTTTTTGAGAACTTTCAACTTTAGTTTCTTGTATTTTCTTTTTTGATGAACAGGTCAAAATAGAGAAAAATAAAAATGATAAAATGACCAATCTCAACATAAAACTATTTTTATATATGAATTAAAGAAATGTAGTTACCGGTCATAAATTTAAGTCTTTATTTAGAAGTATTTTACTATTTTTGCACACCTTAACTCACCCTTCTTGTTTCATACAAGGAATTGCCCAAATGAATTTGTACATACTATTGGTTAACAACTATTAAAAATTTCTAAAAATGGAAAAACAAAAGCTTATAAAACTCATCACGAGAAAAGCTAAGATTTCTGAAGCACAAGCAATAACTGCTTTGCAATGCATGCTCAAAGAAAAAAGCATCTTCAGACAACAAGGATTAAAAAAGGTGAATGTCACCAAAGAAGTAGCGGTTAGAGCTTCTAATAAACCTACAATAAAAAAGGTAGAGCTCATTAAAGAAAAAGTGGTAAAAGTTGTCGAGCAAATCGAAAACATTAAAACGGTAGAAGTCATCCGAGAAGTTCCTGTTGAAATCATTAAGGAAGTACCTGTTGAGATTGTTAAGGAAATAGAAATAGTTAAAAGAATTCCTGTACAAGTTATTGTAGAAAAGGAAGTTATTAAAGAAGTTCCTGTTGAAATCATTAAAATTGTTGAAAAACCAGTACAGGTGATTAAAACAGTGGAAGTCATAAAAAAAGTCCCTGTAGAAGTGATCAAGGAAGTTCAGGTTATCAAAGAAGTACCTGTAATCCAGTATGTTCCTGTAGAAGTGATCAAAGAAGTGCAGGTCATTAAAGAAAAGCCTGTTGTCACTAGGAAACTTGTTCCTCAACTAAAGAAGGTAGAAGTCATTAAAGAAAAACCAGTAGTTGTTACTAATGAAGTAATCAAAGAGGTAGAAGTAGTTCAGGAAGTTCCTATTGAAGTTGTCAAAGAAATACAATTCATCAATGAGATTTTCACGAAAGAAGAAGTGGAAGTGATCAAAGAGGTTCCTGTCGAAGTAATCAATGAAGTTTTCATTGAAAAGAAAGTTGTTGATAAGACTCAATTAATGGCTTGGAAGAACAAATGGAACAAATTGAATGATCAAAATCAACAATTACTTAAAGAAAGTAAGGATGCTAAGGCTTGGAAAACTAAATGGACCAAGTTAAATGATCAAAATAATAAGCTTAATAAAGACCTAAAAGAAGCAAGTTCTTGGAAAAACAAGTGGAACAACTTGAATAAGTCAAATGAAAAATTAAATAAAGAGTTAAAGCAATCGTCTCCTTGGAAAGCTAAATGTGCTAAACTAGAGAAAGAAAATGCTGCTCTTGTTAAAATGAGTAATAACATGGCTAAATGGAAAGCCAAGTTTGAAACTTTAGAAAAAAATACCAAGCTTACTTCTAAAAAGAAAGCTGATACTTCAAAATTAGAAGCTAAATGGACACTTACTTTAAACAATTCTAAGAAAACCATCAATACGCTTCAAAAAGAAGTTGCTAAGCTTAAAAAAGATTTAGCCATCAAACCGAAGCAGATCATAAAGAAAGTAGAAATCATCAAAGAAATACCAGTAGAAATCATTAAAGAGGTAGAAGTTGTAAAACAAATTGACTTCGAAACCTTAATGAAGCAAATGAAAAAAATGGGAACTGTACAAGTTTCTAAAACAGTTGTAGGAGAGACTACAAATAGAAAAGCTGGTAAAATTGTTGAAAGAAGAGAGGTCACGCCTGGTTCTAGAACGCTAGTTTCAAAAACAACTTCTACTTCAAGTACTACATCAAAAGGAGTAAAAGTCAATTTTAAATCAACCAAGCTCCAATTAATTGAAGGAATCGGACCCAAAATTGAAGCTCTTTTACAAAAAGGAGGCATCAAAACATTTGACGATCTAGCTTCTGCAAAAAAAGCTAAACTAGATGCTATTTTAGCAGACGCTGGTTCGAGATTTCAAATGCACGATCCGAGTACTTGGCCTAAACAAGCTAAATTAGCTTCTAAAGCAAAATGGAAAGAGTTGATCACCTTGCAAAAAGAATTAGACGGAGGAAAAGCTAATTCTGGGGATGGAGATACTCAATCCAAAGTTGAAAAATTCATGAATAATTAATAATAAAACTAAAACTTGAATTATGTATTATTCAAAACAAAGACAACTAAATGAAGTAATTCCTGACAATTCTAAGCAAGGATTGATTGATACAATTGCTGTTTCTCAGAATGCTTCCATTGACGATATAAACTTAAGGGTACACATTAAGCACCCATACACCGGAGATTTAAACATTAAGCTGACTGCTCCTGATGGTAAAAGCACAACCTTACTCAAAAAGTCTAACCGAAAAGGCAAAAACTTAGATAAGACTTTCACTGCAAATGAATTAGGAGCTTTGTTAGGTAAAAAAGCGAAGGGTAATTGGAAATTACAAGTGATCGACAGCAATGCCAGAGATAAAGGTAAGTTGGTAAGTTGGGAACTGAATTTAAAGTTAAACAATGCAAATACCACTGAATTGTTTGTTCCAAATGATCCTAAAAAAACTTTGAAGTCAGCACATTATTGTCATGAAGAGGGGAAGATTTCGTCTTTAAAAGCTTCTATAAACATTGCTCATGAAAGGGCAGGGGATTTAGTCGTTCATCTATGTAGTCCTTCCGGAAAGAAGGTAAAATTATTTAGCGACAAAAATTCTACAAAGAAGAATCTTAAAAAATCTTTTCCAGCAGCTGCTCTGAAAGCCTTTAATGGCGAAAAAGCTAAAGGTAATTGGACGCTAGAAGTAAAGGATCTTAAAAAAGATAATTATGGAATGCTCCGTAATTGGAGTTTAGATATAATCACAGAAAATTAAAAATTTTAAAGCCTAATTTGTTAATTAGGCTTTTTAATTTTTTCTTTGCTAAAATTTTATACCGATGAAAATGCCATATTTGTTAAAGTCAGTTAGCCTATTGGGTTGCCTCATGATATTTTTTCTTTGCTTAAACTCTTGTGGATCAGACGATGAAGGAGATTCTCCTTGTAGCGATCCAAGTTTTCAATCAGATGTAATGCCAATTCTTAATTCTTCATGTGCTATTAGTGGCTGCCATGTTGCTGGCTTCGATTTCGGAGATTATAGCGATTATGCAGGAGTTAAAGCTCAAGCTGACAATGGTTCCCTTGTTAGAGAAATAACCAATAAAACCATGCCTCCTTCAAATACTACTGGTCCTTCAGAATTGACCGATAGCCAAATTAGTTTAATAGAATGTTGGGTTGAAAAAGGTGCGCTTGATAATTAATTTGTTCATTAGGTCTAAAACAAGAGAATGCCAGCTGAAAAGAATCTTAAGAAAAACAAGTTCAAAACTGCCTTAGAATTTACAAAAAACATTTTTACTACAGGAGCGGTTGCTCAAACTAGTAGAGAAGTAGAAGTTGAAATAACGAAATACCTGAATGCCAACAAAGACTTGGTTGTGGTAGAATACGGCCTAGGACACGGAAACATTACAGCTGAAATCTTGAGCAAATTATCCAAAAATTCCAAACTCTATTCTTTTGAAGTAAATGAAGAGTTTTGTGAGTATGTAGCAAAAGAGATAGAAGATGATCGATTAAGCATTGTAAATGATGGAGCCGAAAACATCTTTAAACATGTCGAAGAAAAGGTAGACTTTTTTGTTTCTTCTATTCCAATTACTTTCTTTTCAAAAGAGAAGACAGAGTTGATTTTAAATCAATCATATAAAGCACTTAAAGATAAAGCGTACTTTTCGCAAATTTTATACTCTAAAATTCACATTAAAAAATTTGAAAACGTCTTCGATGAATGCGAGATAGTCAAAACTAATAATTTTCCTGCCGGGTTTATTCATCATTGCCAAAAAACATAAGTCGATTTGGAAGCCTAAGCTTTTATATAATCTTTGTTAATTTCATTAAGCTTTCGAATTCCACATAGTTTCATATTGCGAATTAATTCAGCTTGAATTAAGTTCAAGACTGCTTCAACACCCATTTGTCCTCCGCAAGCTAAACCATACACAAATGCCCTTCCTAAACAAACCGCTTTAGCACCTAAAGCAAGTGCTTTTAAGACATCAGTTCCTCTTCTGATTCCACCATCAAGCATTACAGGGATTTGTCCTTTTACCTCCTTTGTAATTCCTTCTAGCGCTTCTATGGTAGAGAGATCGCTTTCTAACTGCCTACCACCATGGTTAGAGACAATAATTCCATCTACCTCATAGTCTAAACATAACTTAGCATCTAAGGGATGTAGAATGCCTTTTAAAACGATTTTCATTTTTGTTCGTTCTCTGATCCATGGAATAATACTCCAATTTATACTCGGATCATGAAAATGATCGTCTGGGCCTAGTTTACCAGCCAGGTTAGCAATGCTTAATGCGCGTCCATCAACATTGTCTAAAAGCATTTTAGCGTGTTTTTCTCGATTACCTACTACTGGGACATCTGTAGTTAGAACTAGAACCTTACATCCAACCACATCCGCTTTTTTTAGCAATTCTTCTGTTACCTTTCTTTGAGTAGTACAGTATAATTGAAACCAAGGTTTTGGATTGCAA
This sequence comes from uncultured Saprospiraceae bacterium, assembly GCA_937941095.1. GTDB lineage: Bacteria > Bacteroidota > Bacteroidia > Chitinophagales > Saprospiraceae > JALZVN01. The sequence goes on from CALDYJ010000076.1 coordinate 41,366, forward strand.
AGATCGGCTATTTCTTTGTATGAATGATTTGCAACTGTTGATGCAATCATGGCTTGCTTTAATTTATTAGCTGCTTTGGCCGTAGCAAGCTCTCCTTCTGGATGAAATAATTTTTGCATACCTACTGGCGCAATCATTATAGGTGAAGAATATTTTTGACCAAAGATTTCAAATGTTGTGTCAATGGACGAAACATCAACTAATCTTCTTGGAAGGAGTTTGATGTGATGAAAAGAAGATTGATTCTTGCCTAAGGTTCTTTTATCATCTGCACCTCCTGTTAAATATTCATAAGCATCTTTTGAAAGCTTTTCTTTCGCAAGGTTTTTAAATTGCCAAATGTTTTTGAAGCCCTCCATAAAACAGATTTATAAGTTTAACCAATAAGTGAGTTTTATGACCAAGGCCCTATTTCTACTTTCCAATTGATCGAGTGGATCAGAGATGTAATTTTCAGAATAAACAATAAAAAAGTCAGATACTGGTTTAAACCTCCATTGGAATCTTGCATTTACATTAATGTTATCAGATTGATTGTTGTATTGCAAAAAAGTAGTGAAAAATATTTTTTTAGTGAGTGTCAAATCTACTCTCGGTCCTACAAGCCAAAGGTCTACTGTTTTAAAAGGGGCATCTAAATCGATGTGGTTATAATTATAGTTTAATTCAATGGCTCCATAAGGTTGGAATCTATACTTTAATGCTCCTCTTATACCATATCGGCTACCATTATAAAAACTCCCAAAAATGGGTTCAATTCTATAAGAAAAAACTTTTCTTCTGTCAGAACGATAGTTTAAACTAATGCTTCCAAATTCATACCTGCTGCCTCCTTCTAAAAATATCTGATCATCTTGGACTCTTGTAGGATCAAAATCTTCTAACAGGTTGATGTCTTCGTACTTTAAATTCAAACTTAACATGGCAGAATTTCTGAAGTCCAAGTTCCAAAAGACTTCTGCATTTTTTTCCACCTGACTAAATTCAGGAAAGTAAATGTTGTCATCTTGTCCAAGCTTATAAAACCATGTTAAATCCAATCCAACACGATGGCGAGTAATTTTGCTGTTTTTTGGATAAAAATTTATGGATGCTTCAGGGCTAAATAACAAGATGTCATTTCTCAAAACGAAGCCTACTTCTGGATTATAACCTGCTCCTGTCATGTGATGTACCCACTCTAATCTAAATTTTCTAACATCATAGACCATCTGCAGCATATGAGAATTTTTATTCTTACTGTCATCTGGGCTATCAACTCTGTGAAATCCTATCTTACCTCTCCATTTGTTATCGAGAGAAACATGCCGATATTCCAAGCCATAATTTCTATTATAATTATTGAAGGTACCACTAAAGTCTTCTGTATTAAAAGCTTGCTTATTGACAAAAATTGCTCCTATGTTTGATCTTTTGGAAACGTTTTGCTCAACCGCAGCAACCGTGTAATTAAAACTAGGAAGATCATTTTCTACTTGGGAAGCTGTTTGGGTATTTAGCAAGCCAACTCTTAATCTATCGTTTAATTTACCACTTAGGCGCATTCCATAATAGATGGTATTTTGTACATTAATGTCGGTGCTTGTGTCTAAGGCTATTCCTATTCTTCTAGAGAAAAATGGATTTGCTCTTCTGCTTCCAAAGCCTGAAAAAAGATCCGCATTTTCTACAAAGAATTGCCTCCTTTCAGGGAATGAAATTTCAAAGCGATCCAAATTGGTAACCTGTCTGTCTACCTCTACTTGAGAGAAATCAGGGTTAATGGTTATGTCAAGGTTTAAAGCTTCAGTCAATCCAATCTTCGCATCTACACCAGCACTTCCTTTTAATAAGTGAGTTGTCTGGTCTAAATCTTCAAAATCTCGACTCAATGAACCAGAAGCATAAGGTATGATTGATATATTATTTGAAGTGCCATTTAGTTCTTGTTCCCAAACTACATCACCTGAATAGCTGAGATCCATAATTACTCTGTTTCTCGGTAAAGCGATCCAATTACTAATTTCATTATTTTGAGAATCAAATCTGTAGACAACCATGCCCCATTTTTTACTGCCTTTTTTAAACCGTAATGTAGAAAATGGAATTTTCATTTCTGCAGTCCACATCCCTTCAACGGTTTGTGCTTCTCCAATCCATTTATTATCCCAAGATGAATCAAAACCAGATCTTACTCTTCCTCCTTCAGAAATGAATGCCTCTCTTTGGACCCCCAATGGATTTATTCCAAACATTAAAGCATTCGTTTGATCAGCATAAGTATCAAATAGAATACTGATGTTATCAAAACCCCAAAATGAATAATCTCTTCTTAGGGACTCAATGGAGTAATCATTTCCTTTGGTAAAGCACTTAATGCCTACGTATAGGTGCTCTTCATCATAGGCTAAATGTATTTCTGTATCGCTAATTGCAGGGATGCTATCTTGTGGGAAATATTGTGAGAAATTTGAAGCTTTCTCTGTTTTTGACCAGATGGCCTCTTCTAATAAACCATCAATTATAATTGGACTGCTAGTCTTTTTGACAATTAAAGATTGATTTTGTGCTTTAACTTGTACAGAGCTTACAAGGAAAAAACTACATAGTGTCAATAATGTCAAAAATAGCCTCATTTCAAATTGAGTATTGCTCAAAAATAAGACCATTATAGATAGAAGCAAACTTTATTGTTACTTATTGCTAAGTCGTTTAAAAAGAAAATCATATCTTTTGGCAAATAAAAAAGAAATTTAATATGAAAAGAGCTTACATAGCTGGTCGTACCCCAATTAAAGTAGAAGTCAAAGCTGGTGAAACCTATGCATGGTGTTCTTGCGGAGCCTCAAGTAATCAGCCTTTTTGTGATGGTGCCCATAAAGGAACAAGTTTTACACCTAATGTATGGAAGTGTGAAGAAGATGCCAGCATCCACATGTGTACTTGTAAATTGACAAGCGACGAAAAAGGCAAATGTAACGGTGCTCATAAGCGTATTATGGATGCTTAAGTGAGATCATGAATAAACATCGTTTACTAAAATCAGGAATATTTTGGATAGCCGTTTTTCTGATTATTCAAACAATAGCATGCTTGCTAATTGCCTTTGGTAATAAGCAAGCATTTTTTTTGTACAACTTTCCAATTTGGTTGATCCAATTTATCTTATTAGAATTGGTTTTTTCTGCTGCATTGTATGCTTTCATAAAATGTTATTGGTCCAATTCTGAAGAATGCAGTAAATCATGATTGTCTACATTATTTTAATTTCTTACCTGGCCCTCACTTTTGGAATAGGTTTTTATTTAAATAAAAATACACATGATGTAGAAGGTTATTTCATGGCTAACAGGAACTTGAATACCTTCCAACTTTTCATGACTTTAGTTGCCACCAATTTCTCAGCATTCTTCTTTTTGGGATTTGCTTCCGAAGCTTATGATAAGGGTTATGCTTATTATGGTATGGTTGCCTTTGGCACTTCTTTCGCTGCCATTGGTTTCTATTTGATTGGCCAAAAAGCTTTGGATTATGGCAAAAAATATCAATACGTAAGCCCAGTCGAAATGATAGGAGGCCTGACAAATCACAAGCCAAGCAAATATCTGTTGATGATGGTTTACTTGCTGTTTATGTTTCCCTATTTAGCCATTCAACCTATTGGTGCTGGTTTAATTTTAGAAGACCTTACAGCCGGTGCGATCCCTTTTTTCTATGGAGTATTGCTTATGATAATTTTTATTATTGTGCACATTTTGTTTGGCGGAATGAAAGGGGTGGTTTTATTAGATGTTAAGAATGGAGTATTGATGTTGAGTTTAATGCTTATCGCAACAATTGTCATTGTTTATAATGTAGGGGGCCTTTCTTTTGCTAATCAATCTTTATTAGAATCTAATGCGGCGCTTTTTGAATCCAAAGGAAAAGCAGATTATTTTGATTTTAAACATTGGATCAGTTACATGTTATTGTTCAACCTAAGCGTCGCTTGCTTGCCACAATTATTTACAAGGTTTATGATTTCAAAATCTAGTATTGAATTGCAAAAATCAACATTCCTTTATTCTTTGATTCCTATTTTTTTATTTCTGCTTCCTGTGATCATAGGTATGATGGGCCATTTAAGTTTTCCTTCCTTAGAAGGTAAAGAGAGAGATGCCATCTTGAGTTTGATGTTAGTAGAGCATTGTCCAAAATGGCTAGCAGCGATAATCCTTACTGGTGCTTTAGCGGCTTTCATCAGCACAATGGATAGCTTATTGCTTTGTTTGGGAACCATCGTTTCAAGAGATCTCATCCAAAATGCTTTCCCAAATAAAAAAATAAACGAAGTCTTTTGGGCGAAAGTAAGCATTGTAATTTTAGCTTTAATCACCTTATATGTTGCACAATCCAAACCTCAAACCATATTTGCTTTGGGAAGGATGACCTTATCTGCCATGGCCATTTTATTTCCTGTATTTGTATTTATTTTACGTTGGAATAAATTAAATCCATGGTTTTATTTTAGTTCAATAATGCTGGGAGAATGTACATTGCTCCTTCTTTGGTTTGAAATTATTGAATTGCCTTTATTTAATGGATTTCTACCAGTTGTTCCTGCATTAGTAGCTGGAGCTATTCCACTTTCCTTTGGTTTATTTTATAAAAAAGTAGCATAATCTAATTCAAGCAAAACTATATTTGTGCTTAATTCGTTATGCCATCTAACAATGATTCACTAGTATGATAGAATCCTTTCAGGAATCTCCTCTTTTGCTTCTTTTCTCTGTGATAGCTATTGGTTATGCATTGGGAAACATTGCCATATTCAAAGCAAAGCTTGGAGTTGCAGCCGTACTATTTGTAGGGCTCGCTTTTGGAGCTATTGACAAAAACTTGGCTGTCCCTGAAATAATCATCACTTTAGGTTTAGCAATATTTGTATATACAATAGGTTTAAGCAGTGGACCTGGTTTCTTTCAAACCTTTAAGAAACGAGGCCTTAAAGATGTAAGCTTTTTCTTGATTGTTTTAGGAATTTTTACCTTATTGACCTTTACGGCAAAAGTCATTCTAAATTTAAATGTTGCTACTACAGCAGGCCTTGTTTCTGGAGCTCTGACCAGTACGGCAGCTTTAGCTGCATTGCTTGATGTTATCAATTCTTCAGCCAGTAATGGCCAAGAAGAAGCCTTAATAAATTCTGCGGTTGTTGGTTATTCTTTGGCTTATCCAATGGGAGTTTTAGGTGTGATGCTTGCATTTGCCATAATGCGAAAATTATTAAAAATTGATTACCTCGATGAAGAAAAATTATTACAAAAAGAATATCCAATCAGTGCGAACATAGTTCATGAAACCATAGCCATTACTAAACCTGAAATTGATGGTTCTAATCTTAGAGCAATATTCAAAAACTATCATGGAAGATTAGTTTTTGGTAGGATGAGCAGAGGGACGGAACAGTTTTTACCGACCATGGAGACGGTCGTGAAGATGGGGGATCAGATTATTGTCGTCGGAAACGATAAAATTGTTGAAAAGGCCATAAATGAATTAGGCGTCAAACTCAATACCTCTCTAGACTTTGATCGAACGGTCTATAATGTTAGAAGGGTTTTTGTGTCAAATCCTGAACTCGCAGGAGCAACAATCGCTTCATTAAATCTTGCAGAAAAATTTACTGCCTTGATCACGAGAGTTCAACAAGGAGACATAGATCTCTTAGCCACAGGAAATACTGTATTGGAATTAGGAGATAGAGTATTAATTGTAGCTCGACGTACTGATGATGAAGAGATTAATAAGTTGTTTGGTAATTCATACGAGGCACAATCAAAAGTGAATTTGTTTTCCTTTGGTTTAGGAATGGCATTAGGTCTTTTAATTGGGATGATTAACATAGGATTGCCAGGAGGCGTATCGTTTAATCTGGGCTTTGCGGGCGGACCTCTAGTTGTTGCATTGATCTTAGGTTCTTTAAGAAAGACAGGTCCTTTGGTTTGGACTTTGCCTCATAATGCAAACCTTACATTGAGACAAATTGGATTAATATTACTATTAGCTGGTATTGGAATTAGATCTGGGCATACTTTTAAAGAGGTATTATTGAGCAATAGTGGGGGCTTGATTTTTCTAGCTGGAGCAGTCATTTGCATTTTGAGTACCTGTATTTCCATAATAGTAGGCTATAAGTTTTTTAAAATTCCTTTTACTTATATGACAGGTATTTTGTCAAGTCAACCGGCTACGCTGGACTTTGCTATAGAAAAGGCTGGCAATAAGATTCCTGCAATTGGTTTTACTTTAATTCTACCCATCGCCTTAATTGCTAAAATTATCTTGGTCCAAATTCTTTACCTAATTTTATCTTAACAATCGAACAATCGAACAATCGAACA
>CALDYJ010000077.1 GCA_937941095.1 uncultured Saprospiraceae bacterium
TCATTATTCATAAAATGAAAACCCATGTCATCGCTGTATAAAAACTGAAATTTTCTTCTTTCTACCCTAACCTTATGTATTTTATGTCCAGCCGGGAAGGTATTGTCTACTACCTTACCAGAAGTCATACTTTTAAGCTTAGTTCTGACAAATGCATTTCCCTTTCCAGGCTTAACATGCTGAAAATCAACGACTGTCCATATGTCATGGTTGTAGTCTATGCATAATCCTTTTCTTATATCTGAAGTATTAGCCATTTTCTGATTTAGTTTATTAGCCGCAAAAATAAGAATTTTATTGCCTTAGACATTAAAATAATCATTTTGACTCAATTAATATGCCCAAGTCAAGTAAGTACTGCCCCATGTCAGACCACCTCCGAAGGCTGTAAGCATTATTTTATCTCCTTTTTTTAGCTTATCCTCATATTTCCATAAACAAATAGGTAAAGTTCCAGCGGTTGTATTACCAGTCTTTGCTATCGTAAGCATAACTTTTTCCATATCAAAATCAAAACCTGATGCCACCGACTGAATGATCCTCATATTAGCTTGGTGGGGTACTAACCAATCTATGTCCTCTTTTTTTAGATTATTTCTTTCTAAAACCCTTTTTGTTGTATCAATCATACCATTGACTGCTTTTTTAAATACTGCCTTTCCTTCTTGATACACAAAATGCTCTTTTGCTAAAACAGTGTCCACTGTAGGAGGTTTTAAAGATCCGCCCGCTTTCATATGTAATATCTCTCTGCCACTTCCATCTCCACAATGTATTGCATCCATAAAACCAAAACCTTCCTCATTTGGTTCTAATAAAACACCACCTGCTCCATCTCCAAAAATCACACAAGTTGCTCGGTCTTGATAATCAATAATTGAAGACATTTTGTCAGCTCCTAAAACAATGACTTTTTTACAAAATCCAGTTTGAACAAATTGGGCACCGGTGGTTAGTGAAAACAAAAAGCCTGAGCATGCTGCATTGATATCATACCCAAATGCATTCTTCAAACCACATTTATCTGCAATTGTATTTGCTGTATCTGGAAAAACTAGATCTCCCGTGATTGTCCCGCAAATGATCATATCAATCTCCTCGGGTTTTGTATTGCTTTTTGCCAATAGATCCTTAACTACTTCAACACACATGTCTGAAGTTCCAGTATTAGCTGTTTTAAGAATATGCCTTTGTTCAATTCCTGTCCTACTTCTAATCCACTCATCATTGGTTTCAACCATTGATTCTAAATCTTTATTGCTCAAGATTCCTTCAGGAAGATGTCCTGCAACGGCAGTAATAGCAGCTCGAATTGGTGGCATAGATTGTTTTTTTTATTCACCGTGAAGGTATAAAAAAGGAGGTTTGGTTTTGCTTTAAATAACTTTTATTTATCAAGGTGTCAAAATTTTTGGCGCAATTGTTTCAATAATGATATTAAATTAATTTTATATACGTATCTTATAGGCTGTTTAAGATTTAAAGAGGCTTTGATCTTTCCCACTTGGTATAATATTTGAATTAATCATAATATATACCAATCTGCATTTTAACCACTAAGCTCAGAATATTAGCCTCATAATTAAAATCTACCTTATGAAATACGTGATAATATCCCTTTGTCTAATGGCGTGCAGCTTATGCGCAAATGCTAATTCAGCTCCAGATTTTCTTGTTAGTTTACCAGACGCAAAATATAAAGCTGCGACTGAAGGAAAATTATATTTCTTAAAATTTACAGCTGATTGGTGTAGACCTTGTCAATGGATGGATGAACATACATTCACGGATCAAAGGGTTCAGACCTACATTAATGCTAACTACGTTCCTGTTAAAATCAATGTTGACGATTTTGATGGTATGGTCATCAAGCAAAAATATGAAGTAGAATATCTACCTACATTAATAATATTTAATTCAAAAGGAAAAGAAGTTGCTAGGTTTTCTGAATCCTTAGGGCCAAGCAGATTATTGACCATTTTAGAAGAAAACAATACCCCTAGAAATAGCTTGAGACAAAAAGCTGAAGCACCAGTAAAAGAAGTAAGTCCTGTTAGTCCGGTTATAACAAGACCACATTTACCACAAACTAACACTCCTTCTCCTATTGTTTCAGAAACATCAGTTCCTCCTTTAGAAGTACCAAGTAATACCAACAAAGTTGAAGATAAACCTGGTACAAACACTTCTGATGTTATAAATAGTAAACCAGTAACAGTAACAACCAACACTTCTATAAATGCAGAGGAAATGGCATTTTTAAATGGAGAAGGAATCTTCGAAATTGATGTTAAGTATCAAGTTAAAGAAGGATACAGCATTCAAATTGGAGTTTACAAAGAATATAATAATGTGCTTGCGGAAGTTAACAAGTATAAGAAAAGTTATGGCGAGAGAGTCTTTGTTCACATCGATAAACTGAATGGCCAAACTGTTTATAGAATTTTAATCGGTCATTTTACTGATGCCAATCAAGCCAATAGTAAAAAAATTGGGCTTGAATCAACAGGCACTATTTGCTATGTAAGAAATTTAGCAGACATGTAAATTACTAAGGAACATCTATTCAATTTAATAAAAAAAGCCTCCTACTTCATTTAGTAAGAGGCTTTTTTATATTTTATGACCTTCCCCATTTTTTCTTTTTCTTCTTGTCTTCCTCCTTTTTCTCATAAACTTCATCACCTTCTTCAAGTTTTCTTGAAACCGCAGAATAAGGTCCCACAATTATTTTTTCTCCATCGGAAAGTCCAGATAAAACTTGGATGTAATCGTCATCTTGGATTCCAGAAGTTACTTCAACTGCTCTAACCGTATCTGCTTCAGAATAAATAAAAACCATTTCTTTGGTCTCATCATTGTTATCCTTACCCTCTTCATCTTCCCGCGTGGTGACAGCTTGTATTGGTACCGTCAATACATCCCCAGCTTCTTCCGTAAAGATATCTACAGAAGCTGACATACCAGGTCTGAAAGGATATTTATTAGTTTTTGATATTAGATCTTTGTATGAATCAGCATCAATGCTTATCGTAACTATAAAGTTTGTGACTTGATCAGAAGTCAAGCTAGTATTCATCCCTGAATTCGAAGCTGAGTTCGCTATTTTAGTCACTTTCCCTTTAAATTTTCTGCCTATGTATGCATCAACCTCAATTTCGGTCTTATCATTTAAGGCTACTTTTAAAACATCACTTTCATTGACATCAACTTGAACTTCCATGGCATTCATATTGGATATACGCATTAATTCTGTGCCTGCCATTTGAATCATACCCACCACTCTTTCTCCTTTTTCGACATTCAAAACGGAAATCACTCCTCCTGTAGGAGCATATATTTCGGTTCTGTTTAAATTTGTTTTTAGTTCTTTAAGTGTTGCTTGTGTACTTTTCACAGTATACTCAGCAGCCTTTGCTCCTTGTTTAGCAGATTCAAGATTTGCAGCAGCAGTAACCAAGGAAGCTTCAGCTGCTTTAAAATTAGCCTTTGCAGCGTCCAAATTAGATTTAGACAAATCAAAATCTGCTTGTGAAATAACGCCTTCTCCAAACAACTTTACATTTCTTTCATGTATTGCTTTTAGGTTATCAATTTGGGCATAAACTTGATCTTTCTGAGCTCGTAACTGAGACATTTGAGCTTTGCTACTTTCAATTCCTGATTTAGCATTTGCTAATTGAGCCAAAGTATTATTTACACTTGCCTCACCTCTTTCCACCTGAGATTTATATGCATCAGGATCAATTCTTGCTAAAAGTTGTCCAATTTTCACGGAATCACCTTCTTCTATATTGAGAACGACAATTTCTCCGGAAACGTCAGAGGTTATTTTAACTTCTGTCTCTGGAAATATTTTTCCACTTGCTGCTACCTTTTCATATATGGTTCTTTTTTCAACTTTTCCTACTTCTACCTCTAAGCCTTCATCTTTATTTTTATTATTAAAGTATGCAAAAAGCAATAGGCATAAAACCAAACCTATTAAACCAAATAGCCAAATCTTACTACTCTTTTTTTTCTTTGCCATGAATTTGAATTGATGATTTTCTTTAGTTAAGATTGATTGATTTTCCCATATAAAATTCAACTACTTGAATCTTAAAAATGTAATCATATTTGGCAACAATATATTCTACTTGAGATTGGTCAAGATTATTTTTGATTGTACTCAGAGTAAAAGCATTTATTGCACCCAGTTGGAACCTTTTCTTTGCATTATCATAAGAAGCCTTAGAAGCGTTGACCGTTTTTTCAGCAGCATCATATTGAAGCTTTGCAGCTTTTACATTTGTTATTGCTGATTGTACATCAGTTTTCAATTGCTGTTTACGTTCTGCATTTTGAAGTTGAATACTTGTTATATTCAATTTAGCTTGTTCTTCTGCAATTCTAACACTATTATTATTATAAATTGGTACGCGCAAACTCAAACCTACAGACTGTCCAAGATTATCGTTAAGTTGTTCAAAATACGGAACATCACCTATTCTTACTGGACCAAAAGTTTGTATATTGCTTAAAGCTCCATCGATAACCACCGGTATGGAACTACCAAGCTCAACGTCGTCCTCTGCAAATGCAGGATTTTTGGTTGCGAACCTTGTGTCTATTCCGCCAAATAAATTTAAACTTGGGTACCTGTCCGCAGCTGCAACTTTAACTCCCATTTCTGCGCTTCTCAACCGATATTCAGCTGCTTGAATAAATGGTTGTGTGTTTAGTGCTTGATTATAAATTCCATTAAATCCTAATGCCTCAACATCGTAAGTTTCATCTAAATTTAAATTCGGCACCTCTACATCAATTATTAAATCCGGCTCTAATTGCAAAAGATTTTTTAAATTTAAAAGACTCACAGAAAGCGTATTTTCTTGGATGACAATGTCTTGCTCATTCCTGGCCTGCTGTGCTAAAACGTCAAGTTTATCATTTGCAGGAATTGCACCTGCTGCAATTAGTTTTTCTGTTTGAACCAATTGTTCATTTGTCAAATCTAGTCTTTGTTTTGAAGCGGCAAGTTGCTCTTTAGCAAATAATACATTTAAGTAAGTGGTTGCAACCAATAAGGCAATATCATTATCTAATTGTAATTTATCTGCTTCAGCAGCTTGTCTGTCAATTTCACCACGAGCAATATTTGTTTTTGTTCTGCCTCCATTATATAAATTTACAAAAGCATCCAAATTTAAAGTTTGGCCTCCTATCCCTTCTGAAACAAAAGAGTTGGTTGTAGGGTCAATTGTTCTACCAAATTGATAACCAAAAGAAGTATTTGCATTGAGACTTGGATATCTTGAATACTTGTTGAGTTGCTCACCCAATTTTGCTTGTTCTATTAGAAGCTGAGATTGTTTTAAGCTGAGGTTGTTTTTCTGCGCATGTTCGATACATTTCTGTAATGACCAAACATCTTGGGCATGAGCAAAGGGGTTTAAAACAAACATCAAAATGATAAGGTAGATGATTTTCATATAAATAGATTATTCAATTTGCCCATTTAAGATAAAATATTAAAATCGCTAACTGTATTTTATTATTCTATAAACTTAAGGAGGCTTCTGTTAAGAACGTACTATTTTATATAAAAGATCAATTTTTTAGGATAAAATGTTAAATCATAGTGCTGATGTAAAGGTTTTTACGGCTACTAATCTATCATACCTTTGACCAAAAGGTCGATGATAAACCAAAATCAAGTAGTCATTTTCGGTTTCATACCAATTCCCTTCTAACTCTGCTAGATTGATTTCTTTTGGTTTATCCTTGTCGACGACTGCGTATAAATAATTATAAAATCCTTGTTTTAGGAAGACATCATTTTCGTAAGCTCTTTTTTGAGGATTATAATCCATTTTAAATTCATCTTTAATTTGCCAATCTGTAAGAGCTCCAAATATATATACATCACTGTTGTAAATTTCTTGATTTGCTTCAAGTGCAAAATAGACTAAAGCATAATCACTTATTACTGGTCTAATTTGGGCCAATCTTTTATTGTCGGCATCAATTGCTTGATTTCTTTGTCTTTGGATTGCAGCCTGAGCACTAGCTACATCTTCCCCATTAGTCAGATCTGTATTTTGAGTCAAAGTATCTATGATATGATTTAACCTTCCATTCCTATTGAGTGCTTCATCTATATTGTCAATAAGAAATCTGCCATTTAAATCTTTAATAAAAAAATAAGGTTTCAATCCTCTTTTCTCATCGAGTTTTAAATACACATCATACCCTTCATCCACTCTTTCTATTTCTTCGACATTTGGCATCAATATTCTAAAAGATCTCAGGTCAGCGTACCTCCATTCTTTTGTAGCAGGAAAAACGATTTTATTTTGGTAATCAAAAGACATTTCTTCTTCCTTTATGTAAAGCGGTCTTATTCCTTCTTTGGCATTATCCCACCTTCCATTTTGAAGAACAGCAGCTTTAATTTCTGTTAAAGGGGATTTAATAACTACTCCTTTATGACGAACAATAAAATCAATTTCTTGATGAGTCTTTTGATTTGATATGATTACAGGTAAATTCATTCTTGTTTCGATGGTCATGATTGGCTCAGCAATCATGAAACGTCTGGACAAAACTAATTTTCTTTCATCTTCATCTTCAAATACTTTTAGAATGTAGTTCCCAGACTTTGTCCAAGACATATTATTGTTTGGAATCCTCAATTGATAATTTGTAAATGGAGTAGTTGTTTTTTGTGAGAAGCGATAATCATCGATATCATCTTCATCAAAACCTTTTAAATATTCAAATGTGGTTAAATTCGTATTTATGCTCCAATCTGCATTGCATAATTGAATCGTATAGACATATGATTTTACATCAGCATCCGTATCATCAAATGATAATACTAATTGAGTAGGAGAATTTAAATTAACCATCGGATCACTGAGTGGTAAACCGTCAATGTGAAAACTTACTGTCCTTAAATTACTTGAATATATGTGGTTAGAATTTGACTGTCCCTCTTCTTGAGCGCTCAAATGGCCTAGCAAGCCGGTCAAGCAAAAACATAAAATTAACTTACAAATCGTATTCAACATGATTAGGTTTTGATGTCCATTTATTTCCTTTAATCCTAAACCTCCACGGCCAATTTGAACATTCTTCTGCCGTAGACATTCCAACTCTTGGACCAGCAACAATATCTGTGTCCTTTATTTTATTGCCAATCTCTTCTATCCAAACTCCACCTTTATTATCCATTAAATTAACGCCTGAATGACTCTTTTTAATGCCTAAAGCCATCCCTAATCTCCCAGGGCCTGCAGTCAATAAAGGCTTTATGTCCATACCTCCCCTTCTTAATTGCATAAAATCAAGTCCCTCGAGAGGTTCTAAGCCTCGTATCAACACCACATGCGCCATATTTTCTTCACCCGTAACAACATTAAAAAGGTCATACATTCCATAAATAGTATATACGTATGCTACACCGCCTTCATGAAACATCACTTCAGTTCTTGGTGTTCTTCTATTATTGAATGCATGACAGGCTTTATCATCAGGCCCTCTATAGGCTTCGGTTTCTACAATAATTCCACTTGTCAATTTTTTATTAAAATTTGTAACAAGCTTTTTTCCTAGCAATTCTTTGCTGATTTGAACTACATCTTTTCTGGTATAAAATGATTTTTTCAACAACGCCATTAGAAATGAAATAGATTACAAATAAAGTCTTTTTAGAAATCTTATTACTTTCGTAAATGTACAAAGATCAGCTTGACAAGAGAAGATAATTTGCAAAAGTCATTATGATTCAAAAAATATTTAAAAAAAGAACTTTAGCAGGGATAACAGGATTTGTTTTGTTTATAAATCACCTTGGGCAGTCATTCTTTTATCCAGAAAAAATAGGTAGCTATTTGACCATAGGTATCTTTAGTACCTTATTACTTTTTAAAGCGAACAAAAAGACCAATGAAAACTCCTTTGCAAAACTGATGTCAGATAATTTACAATTGACTACAGCTTCGTTTTTTAGTTTTATGATTTTCCTATTGTTCTTTCAGTTCTTTTTAAATTTTAGTGAATCACAAGGAACAAACTTTACTCAAAGCATTCAAAGCTTTTTTCCAACAATGGTCAATCAAGCTTATAAGAAAGCTATATTTTTTATCCCTTTATCATTTATTTTTGGTCTCATCTTTTCCTTTAGTAAGAACAAAGAATCAAATGAAGACATCTTAGATGAAAACATTGATTAACTAAAGTGAACTAGCAAAAAACTCGATACTCTTAAATGGTTAAAATATATTTAAAACTAGGCTTTACGCACATACTGGATTTGCAAGCATATGATCATATGCTTTTTTTACTTGCTTTAGTAGCAATTTATCTATTGGAGGATTGGAAAAAGGTCTTGTTTTTAGCTACCTCATTCACAATAGGTCACTCTATCACTCTTGCTTTATCTGTTTTAAATTTAATTTCATTTCCAAGCCTGGTGGTTGAATTATTAATTCCTGTTACCATAATAATATCTGCTATTTTCAACATATGGCTAAAAGAAGATCGTAACACTTCTTATTTTAAATACATTGCTGCTTTGCTTTTTGGATTTATCCATGGAATGGGTTTTTCTAGCCTTTTAAGATCTAGTCTAATGCCAGGAGAAGGACTTTTTGTGCAATTATTGTCTTTCAATATTGGAATTGAACTTGGTCAAATTTTAATTGTTATTCTTCTGTTAGGATTAAACTGGTTGATGGTCAGTATTTTAAAGATCGAGCAAAGGATTTGGTCAGCCATTGTTTCAATATTAGCAATCCTTGTATCTTTAAAAATTATTTTTGATCTTATTTATCAATAATGAAATCATTTATCACATTCATTTTTCTATTAATGTATCCACCCAATGGAACATTAAATTTGCATGAATTTCACCTAAGTAAATGCACGATTGATTATAAAGAAGAGGAAGCTAGCCTACAAATTAGTCTTCACATATTCATAGATGACCTAGAGTTAGCTTTGCAAGAGAGAGGTGCGGATAAATTATTTATTGGAACAGAAAAAGAAATTGAAGATGCGGACCTTTTTCTATCTAAGTACTTAAAAGAACGATTAGCACTTGAAATCAATGGTAAATTAAATGAAGAAGCAATTTATCTTGGAAAAGAAACCAGCGAAGATTTGCTTGCGGTTTGGTGCTATTTAGAAATCAAAGGCATCAAAAAATTAAAAAGTATAAATGTTAAAAATCAAATTTTACAAGAATTATTTGATGATCAGAAGAATATTACGAGAATTATAGGCCCAAACAAAGATCAAACCTATTTTATGAGCCAAATTGGTAACAACCAAAAAAAGGTAGTGTATAAGTGAGTAGTATATTTAAAAAGATTTTCATTTTGCCAATTAGGTTTTATCAGACAGCCATTTCTCCATTATTGGGGCCTTCCTGTAGATTCACC
>CALDYJ010000078.1 GCA_937941095.1 uncultured Saprospiraceae bacterium
ACATCACCGTATCCAGCTACTACTGCAACCTTCCCAGCCATCATTACGTCTGTAGCTCTTCTGATAGCATCTACACATGATTCTTTGCATCCATACTTGTTATCAAACTTTGACTTTGTGACGGAGTCGTTGATATTGATCGCAGGGATTGGCAGTGTTCCATTGGTTACTCTTTCATAAAGTCTGTGCACACCAGTCGTTGTCTCCTCAGAGATTCCTTTGATGTCATTTACGAGTTCAGGAAATCTATCTAAGACCATGTTGGTTAAGTCTCCACCATCATCCAAAATCATGTTGAGCGGTTTACCATCTTTAAATGCAGTTAAGGTCTGTTCTATGCACCAATCAAATTCTTCTTCATTCATTCCTTTCCAGGCAAAAACTGGAACTCCTGCAGCAGCTATAGCTGAAGCAGCATGATCTTGAGTTGAAAAAATGTTGCATGAAGACCAAGATACCTCGGCTCCTAATTCAACAAGCGTTTCAATTAAAACCGCTGTTTGGATGGTCATGTGAAGGCATCCTGCTATTCTAGCACCTTTTAAAGGTTTAGAAGCACCAAATTCTTCTCTCAAAGACATAAGACCTGGCATTTCTGCTTCTGCAAGCCTCATTTCTTTACGGCCCCAATCAGCAAGATTGATATCTTTTACTTTATAGGTTAAAGTTGTAGTGGACATTATATAATGTTATTGTTAATGAATTAAAAACGAGTGCAAAAATACGCTTTAGATTGAAAATATTAGGTATTTATTACAAATTTAATAACCTGAAGAAGGTTAATTTGTTGCGAAATGGCCTAGTTTATCAAGGTAACATCCCCTTTGAACAGCTCTTTTCTGCCATCTAGGAATTCTATCACTGCAAAATAGACAAAAACACCATTGTTCATTTTACCGCCTCTGTAGTTTCCATCCCATCCAAATTTAGGATCATTTGCCATGAAATTGTTTTCTTCAAATACCTTAGCTCCCCAACGATCGTAAATTTGGAATGTAGCAACTTTTGCAATACTGCCTTCTTGAGCATAGATCATAAACACATCATTTATCCCATCTTCAACAAAAGGAGAAAATGCATTTGGGATATAAATATTTACGTCTCGATCTAATTTTAGCAAGATTTCAGCACTTGCTGGACAGCCATTTTCGGTGGTGATGGAAATTGTATATGTAATGTCTTCGCTTGGACTTGCAACAGGATTTAAACAATCATCGCAGGATAAGCCTTCAGATGGACTCCATATGATGGACTCAATTTCATTGATTGGAATATTCAATAAAGACGGATTCATTTCATAATCTTCCCCTAAAAATAATTGTACTTCAGGAATTAAATTTACATCGATTTGAGGAATTGAAGGAATCACCACCACTTCTTCATACTCACATAAATTTGCATCTTGAACGATGATGTTATAGCTACCTGGACTCAGGTCTTCGAAATAATCAAGTTCGTAAAAATTGAATCCGTCCATCGAATAAAGGTAAGGTGCGTCCCCACCAATTACTCCAAGTATTGAAATACTTCCTACATCTCCATGGCATAAAGGTTCAATAATTTCCACTTCCAAACCGTATGGATAATTGTCATACCTTTCCACAGTGACTTGATCTTCACTAGAACATCCATTGATCGTGTTACTGATCTGCAAAATATAAGTACCACTTTGATCAACAACTGGGTTTAAACCTGTTGCACCATTTATTATATTACCATCTAAACTAGTCCATAAAAAATTAAAAGTAGCCCCATCTGGTCCAATGCCATTTAAGGTAATTTCTGTTACTTCACAAGTAAGTAAATCTGATTCTCCAGCATCTACAAAAGGAATTTCTATGTTTTGAAAAACTTCTATTTGCGCCATGGCAACACAACCATTAATTGAATTAAGAACATTGATGTCATAAATGCCAGGGGTAGAAACTTCAATTTCTTCAGTATTATTTGTTGAAGTTATTTCGCCATTTGTACTGGACCATATTATTTCAATCTCTGGTCCAACATTTTCAATCAATGCATTTAAAGTTATTGATTGTGTAGAACAAGTTAATATTAGAGGTTCTGCAATTGTTATGATTGGAGATTCAAAATCTTCACTAACATTTACTTCTGAAACAGCGCTACATCCGTTGAATGTATTTAATACAGTCAAGACATAAGTACCTGCTGCATCAACTAATGGATTGATTGAATTAGATGGACTTAATAGATTTCCATTTTCTGTAGTCCAATTGTATTCATATTCATCACCTATACTTGATGAAAATCCATCCAGCTCAACTTTTACATTATTGCAATCCAAGACGAGATTGTTTCCAGCATCAGCAACAGGGACATCATTATCAATGTAAACATTAATTTCTTCCAAGGATGTGCATCCATTTGATAGATTGGTAATCGTCAAAGTATATGTTCCAGCCTCATTAATCATAATAGCCGGATCTGTATTGCTGCTTATGATGTTTCCATTTTTAGTTTCCCAAAAGAAAGAAGCTGAAATGTTTGGATCAAGACCTTCGATTTGAAGAGCAGTTTCTGTAGTTTCACAAGTTAGCAGAGCTGGATTTATAAAATTGAAAGTAGGACTTAAAAAATCATCTTCAATAATAATCTGCATGCTTGACTGACAACCATTTTCTGAATTGAGAATACTTAGTTCATAAGTTCCAGAAGAAGCAACTTGCACATCATGGCTGTTGAGTTCACTCAAGATAACTCCATCTAAAGTTGACCAAGTATATTGAAATGAATCTCCAGAACTTGAACCAAGAGATTCTATATTGATGTTTTGATTTTCACACGTAATAAGACCTTCGGCATTCAAGTCTATATCTGGCACATTGAGGTCTTCAATTACAAGAATACTCTGAGTGGCAGTGCAAGCGTTTTCGAGGTCTGTGATTAGAAGGGTGTAGGTACCTGCTTGGTTTATGCTCGGATTTAAAGTGTTGCTTCCAGCTAAAATATTGCCATCAATACTAGACCAGAGCAGCTCATAATCTGAAAGAGCTCCATCTAGAGTTGTTTGCAGATCTTGAGCCATAACAACACAAGACAAAATAATTGGTTCTTCAATTTCGAATGTAGGTAAAGAGTTGTTTTCGATAACTTCAATGCTTTGACTTGTGCTACAACCATTATCTAAATCAATTACTGTTAAGTTATATAAACCTGCTTGACTGACCATTGGATTTAAGCTATTTACTCCGCTTAATATATCTCCATCAATAGTTTCCCAGATTAATTCCATGTTACCACTTTCGGTACTTGCTGTGGCATTAAGCGAGACATTAGTTGTTTCACAATTTAAAGGAAGCGGCTCCTCAATGCTCAAAACGGGTGCAATTTCGTTTTGAGAAACATCTATAGAAAATGAATTGGTACAGCCATTTTCTAAATAAGTAATCTCCAAAAAGTAAGTTCCTGCCTGATTTACTTCAATACTAGATTCATTGTTTGAAGAAACAATGTTTCCATTTTGACTGTTCCAATCAAAAGTGACATCTGATGTATTTAGCAAATCAGAATTTATAAAAACTGTTTGGTTGTCGCAATTCAAGATGTCGTCGACAGCAAGACTTGCAAGAGGTACAATGTTGTTTTCTTCAACTTCAACCTGCGCAAAAGCGGAACATCCATTTTGAGTATTTGTAATTAAAAGTTCATAAATTCCTGCAGCGCCTACTTCAAGATTTAAAGTTTGTGCACCACTAATTATTTGACCATTGGCACTCGTCCATAAATATTCAAAACTTGAACCACTGCTAGAATTTTCAGCACTGATGACTAAAGTTTCTCGATCACAATTTAGATCCTCTGGACTTTCTATAAGCACATTAGGTAAGTCTGTGCTTTGCATCACATTTACATCAGATTGTGCTGAGCACCCGTTAGATAAGTTCACAATTGTAAGGGTATAAATACCTTCTTGATTGACGCTTGGATTCAAAGAGTTTTCTCCACTGATGATGTTTCCATTGATGGTCGTCCAAGAAATATCGAAGGAGCTGTTTACATCGCTTGAACCATTTAATGTAATACTGCTCTCAAGGCAATTTAAAACACCTTCAGGACCAGCATCAATGTTTGGAAACTCAAAGTTTTCAAAAACTTCTATGCTTTGAGTGCTACTACAGCCATTTTCTAGGTTGATAAGATTTAAGACGTAGACTCCTGCTTCACTTACTGCTAAAACATTTGAATTAGCAGTATTTCCATTTGGGAGTATCCATTCAAAAATAAAATCACTATCCGGGTTCACAGCTAAGTTTTCTAAAATAACTAATCCATTTAAACAGTTGAGTTCATCAGTTTCGTTAAATTGGATTGGAGGTTCAATATTGTTTTCTATGATGTTTACGCTTGATACTGCAGTACAATTATTAGCAGTATTGCTTACAGTCAAAGAATAAGTTCCTGCTGCATTTATTATTGGATTTAAGGATGAAGCACCTGATTCAATAGAACCGTCATTAGTGCTCCACAAAAATTCATACTGAGGACCGTTGCTAGAAGCACTTGCATCTAAAGAAATGCTTTGGATATTGCAATCAAGTTCTTGTTCAGTTCCTGCATCCGCAATTGGGATTTGAGCATCTTGAGCCACAAGCATCTCATCAGTTGATGAACAACCATTCAGCTCGTTAGTTACTGTAAGTAGATATGTGCCTGCTCCATTTATTGAAGGATTTAAAGTTTGTGCTCCCTCAATGATGTTTCCTCCTGTCGTTGTCCAGTTTATACTGATGTTTTGACTTAAGTTTGAATTTCCATTTAAGTTTAGAGTAGTTTCAGCGCAAGTGAGTAATCCATCAGGTCCAGCATCAATTAGTGGGTTTACTATATTTTGGAAGACATTGATTTCAATTTGGTCTGAACAACCATTGTCTAGATCTGTCACTATCAATGTATAGGTTCCTGCCTCATTTATGATTGGATTTAATGTCTCTTCATCTGAAAGAAAATTTCCATCAATTGTACTCCATTCTAATTGGTAATTTTCTATGTTATTTAAGCTTGCGCTTAATGTTAGTTCTTCAACAATGCAAGTTAAGATTTGCGGCTCCTCGTTTTCTATAGTTGGCAAAGCAAAATCTTCTTCTACTTCTAAATCTATTTGATTGCTACAGCCTGTTACAGTATTTGTAACAAGCAAAGTGTAGGTCCCAGCTTCATTGATTTCAGGAAACAAATCTTCTTCACCATTTAGAATGTTTCCATCCTGACTAGTCCAAAGGTAAATAAAGTCGGATCCTTCACTAGAGCCGCTTCCGTCTAAAACGATGCTTGCTAAATTACAATTTAAAACTTGATCTGTTTGAGCGAAAGCTGTTGGCACATCATTATTTTGTTCAACTAAAAATGTTGCATCACCAGTGCATCCATTGTCAGTATTGCTTACTAGTAAAATGTATTCTCCAGCTAGGTCTACCTCAATGATTAGACCATCTTCCCCTGAAACTATATTGCCACCAACAGTAGACCACTCAAATGTTTCTGATTCATTAAGCACGACATCGCTAGCATCAATAACAACATTTCCTTCGCAGAAAATTTCAAAAGGTCCAGAAGAATTTACAATAGGACTTAAAGTGTCAATTAATACTTCTATTTCAGCTTCATAAGTGCAATCAGAAACTGGATTGTAAACATTTATTGTATAGGTCCCAGCTTCATTTACTTGAATTATTGTATTGTTGGTGTTGATTGAATTGCCATCTGCGCCAGTCCATTCTATATCGAAATTTGAATCATCAGAAGTGATGACAGCATTTATATCGACTGAAGGATTTTCACAAGTTATCGTTTCCGATAATTCTAATGCTATTGAGGTATTATCAAAAAGGACCATGACATCATCACTTGCTGTACAGACTTCATTCAGCAATAGCTCATCAACACCAAAATCATTTCCATAACATTCACCAGTTAAATTGTAGAGACCAATGAAAGCAGTGTTTACATTTCCAGCAGTCCAGGTAAAACAATGTTGGACCCAAACACCATTTGCACCACCTCCACCAATTCCAACTGCTTGACCACCAATTCTTACTTCAATTAAAGCAGTATTTATTTGATTGGCATTAAAAATCCAGAAACAAGCTTCATAAGTTGCTCCAGGTAAAATATTATCCAAAGTTTGTCCAGCAATTAGAGAACCTGCTGGGAAGGTGCCAGGACAATGAGTATTCTGAAATAAATAACTGTTACTACCATTGGCTCCAATTCCTTGGCCAGTTCTGATGGTTCCATTGCTAAAATACCCAGAATCGTATGCAGGGTCATTAGAGTAACCATTTAATCTATCTTCAAAACTTGGATTGGTTACAAGGTTATTATCGGTAACAAAAAAACCAGTTAACTCGAATAGCGTATTTTCAGTGATGGTGGCTTCTGTATTGAGTCGATATGGATCTTGAACAAGAGCAGTAGGACTCCACTCAAAGCTTATCCAATCTCCACTAATGTAGCCGTTTAGATCGATAGTCGTTTCTTCAGCAGGATGACAAATATAAAAATCCTGACCTGCGAAGATGAGGTCATCGCACTGGCTGCTTAGCTGTTTTGGCAAAAATAGTGCATAAAACAGTGCAAAGGCCGTAATAATTTTGGAAATGGAGTTCATTAAAATTAGTGCTGGTCTATTCCATTAAGATAAGAATAAAAAAGAAAATGTGCTACAGGAGATTACATTTATACTTTTTTATTAATTTGAAGAAAGAATCCGTTTATGAATAAGCAAAAGAAATCTAAATCTCAGAGTATCATAAAACCCGTAATTCTAGTCTTTGGACTTATTTTTTTATGCCAATGTTTTAATCAAAACAAGCCAGATGCAGTTGAAGAAATTTTAAGTCAGCCAGCTGGAAGTTCGGAGATTACTACTATCAATAAAAACAGAGGAGCAGATTGGAGTTATTCAAAAGGAAGAGATCGATTCTCTTTAGTGGATGAGCTGTTTGCAGAGCGACTGACTAAAGATAAAGCTTTAGAAAAATTAAATAATGAAGTCCTTGAGATCGGGCAGGTCATTGTAGACAGCTTATATGATGTAAATAGATTTTTGGATCTCAACACCACTTACTTTTATTCTGCTAATACTGTCATTAGTGGTATGAGAGATACAGTCTTAATGCGAGATGTTCAAAAGATATTTTACGATTTGCAAAAAACATACGAAAGTAAGGTTAATGGATTAATGACAGATAAGAAGGATATACAAAAACTACAAAGCTTAATGTACGATAAGCAAATTTTACTTAAATTATTTATTTCGTCACAAGACATCAAAAAGTATCAAAGCGATAATTTTCCAGACGACAAGAATTTGAAAGAATCAAAAGCTAAGTTAGAAAACTTGATTAAAGAGATGGATGCATATCTTGATGAAAATTAAAAAAGTTTAAGCCTTCAAGTTGTCCTCTTCTACAATGTTTGGCAAGGTGATCACCAGGTCTTTATTTTGTTCCATGGCTCTTTTAGCAGTGAATATTGCTTCCTTGTTTCTTGCCCAGCTTCTTCTTGCAATCCCATTATTGACATCCCAATGCAGCATAGATTTCAATCTTCTCTCGGAGTCAGCGCTTCCATCGATAACCATCCCAAATCCACCGTTGATTACTTCTCCCCAACCTACACCACCACCATTGTGGATAGATACCCAGGTTGCTCCTCTAAAAGAATCTCCTATGACATTATGAATGGCCATGTCAGCTGTAAATCTAGAACCATCGTATATATTTGCAGTTTCTCTAAAAGGGGAGTCTGTTCCTGAAACATCATGATGATCTCTTCCTAAGACAATTGGCCCTTTCAATTTACCGTCTGCAATGGCATCGTTAAAAGCTTTGGCAATTTTTATTCTTCCTTCAGCATCCGCATATAGAATCCTAGATTTAGATCCTACAATTGGTATGTTTCTGTCCGCATTTTCTATCCATAAAATA
This sequence comes from uncultured Saprospiraceae bacterium, assembly GCA_937941095.1. Lineage (GTDB taxonomy): Bacteria > Bacteroidota > Bacteroidia > Chitinophagales > Saprospiraceae > JALZVN01. The sequence continues at coordinate 7,950 of CALDYJ010000078.1, forward strand.
TTATCATTTAATTGAGATTTGATCTCTTCAGGGGCATTTGACATGATATCTTTTAAAACTTCTCCTGCAATTTTGTCGGTGAGGTCTAAATCTTCTTTTAAGCCTGAGGTGCATACCCATCTGAAAGGCCCAAAGCCATAATCAAAACACATAGGCCCCATGATGTCTTCAACATAAGATGGGTACTTATAGATTCCTTCTTCTTTGATTTTCCAAACATCGGCTTCTGCTTCTCCTGCTTCTTTCAAAAAGGCATTGCCATAATCCCAGAAGTACATACCTTTTTCGGACATGGCATTTATCGCGATGACATGTCTTTTTAAAGTTGCTTTTACTTCACGCATAAATTTTGGCTTATTAAGAGCCAATAATTCTTTTGCAGACTCAAAGGTGTATCCAATAGGACAGTATCCAAGATCATCTATGTTGTGAAGTGAAGTTTGGTCAGAACCTAATTCCACAAAAAAATCTTCTTTAACGAATTTTTCCCAAAGGGCAACAATGTTCCCATGATAGACTAAGGCTGCTCCTTCTTTTTTTTCTTTGTAGAATTTTGCTTTTTCGATTAAGCGATCTAATGAGGTAAAAACATTTTCTGCTTTGACATAGCCATCAACTATCCTTTGATCAATCGTCTTGCCATCTACTTCCGCTAGAATCCCAACACAATTTGTGATAATGGCTGCAAGTGCTTGTGCTCCTGACATGCCACCTAAACCAGAAGTGACATAAACCTTACCGCCCAGATCTTTATCTCCAAGGCCTAATTTTCTTCCAGCATTTAACAAAGTAATTGTAGTTCCGTGGACGATTCCTTGAGGACCTATGTACATAAAAGATCCTGCTGTCATTTGTCCATATGACGTGACGCCTAAAGCATTGTATTTATTCCAATCATCTTTTTTGGAATAGTTAGGAATCATCATGCCATTAGTTACCACAACTCTAGGTGCATCTTTGTGAGATGGAAACAAACCTAGAGGGTGTCCTGAATAAAGAACCAATGTTTGAGTATCACTCATTACAGAAAGATACTTCATGGTAATTCTGTATTGAGCCCAATTTTGAAAAACTGCCCCATTTCCACCATAAGTAATTAACTCATGCGGATGTTTGGCAACCTTTGGGTCTAGATTGTTATGAATCATTAGCATGATCGCTGCGGCTTGCTTCGATTGGTAAGGGTAATCTTCAATCGGCCTTGCAAACATTTTGTGCTCAGGTCTAAATCTATGCATGTATATTCTACCGTAAGCATCAAGCTCTTCTTTAAACTCTTGAGCCAAAACTTTATGAAATTTTGGTGGAAAGTATCTTAATGCATTATGCAAAGCTAAATCTCTCTCTTTCGGGCTCAGTACACCTTTTAGAACTCTTTTCGGTGCATGACTTACTTCTTCATCGAAAGGTTTTAAATCTGGTAAATCGTCAGGGATGCCCTCTTTTATAGTTTCTTTAAAAGTCATAAATCTAGTTCAATTTTAATATAGCGCCTTTTTACTTACTTTTTCTTTATCAATCTTTGGTCTATCTCTCTCTTATTATCTTCATTCCAACAAAGCCGTATTAATATTGTTCGATTGCTATCTTCTAGAATAATTAGGAGATTCTTTTGTGATGATGACATCGTGCGGATGACTTTCTATGATTCCAGCTCCTGTGATTTTTACAAAGCTTGCTTCTTGCAAATCACTGATAGTCCCTGCTCCACAATATCCCATACCTGCTCTAAGACCTCCAGTATATTGAATCATAACTTCTGAAAGGTTTCCTTTAAATGGAACACGCCCTTCAATTCCTTCAGGGACTAATTTTTTAATGTCATCTTCCACGTCTTGGAAGTATCTATCTTTAGAACCTATTTCCATGGCGCCTAATGAGCCCATACCTCGATAAGTTTTAAATTTCCTTCCATCATAAATGATGGTTTCTCCTGGAGCTTCTTCTACGCCTGCAAATAATGAACCTGCCATAATGGTGCTTGCTCCAGCGGCAATAGCTTTTGCAATGTCTCCAGTAAATCTAATGCCACCATCTCCAATAATAGGAACGCCTGAATTTTTAATGGCTTGTGCCGCGTACATGATCGCAGATAATTGGGGTACCCCTACACCAGCTACAACTCTAGTTGTACAGATACTTCCTGGACCTACTCCAACTTTTACACCGTTTACTCCTACATCTACCAATGCTTTTGCTCCAGAACCAGTAGCGACATTTCCAGCAATAATTTGTAGATCTGGAAAAGCTTCTCTCACTTTTTTCACACTGTTTAAAACTCCTTGAGAATGTCCATGAGCAGTATCAATGGTGATGACATCAACATCAACATCTACTAATCTTTGAACCCTAGCTAAAATATCGTGAGTAACTCCAACTGCAGCTCCTACTACTAATCTACCAAGATTGTCTTTACAAGCATTAGGGTAATTTTGGACCTGCATGATGTCCCTAAAAGTAATTAAACCTTTAAGGGTATTGTGCTCATCAACTACCGGTAGTTTTTCGATTTTATTTCTCTGTAAAATTTCTTTTGCCATTTTTAAAGTAGTCCCGATTGGAGCAGTAACTAAGTTTTCTGAAGTCATTAATTCAGTAACAGGCTTATCTAGTCGTGATTCAAAACGTAAATCTCTATTCGTTAATATACCTATTAGTTTGTTAGCAGAATCAACGATAGGGATGCCGCCAATTTTATGTTTTTTCATAAGGTTGAAAGCATCCAGTACTTTAGCGCCTTCAGAAAGTGTGACAGGGTCAATGATCATCCCTGATTCAGATCTTTTAACACTCCTTACATGTTCTGCTTGAAGTTCAATACTCATGTTTTTATGGACCATCCCAATGCCTCCTTGTCGAGCAATTGCTATTGCAAGCTTGGATTCTGTTACAGTATCCATTGCAGCAGATATAATCGGAACATTTATTTTAATGTCTGTAGTTAATTTTGTGCTTAT
>CALDYJ010000079.1 GCA_937941095.1 uncultured Saprospiraceae bacterium
ACGCATTAACCAAACCGGTGGTCGTTCCACCGTTTCTCCCCGCAAAGTTCTTAAGTAAATGTCATTTTTGATGCTCATGACGGCAATTTCGACTTTATCCGTTAAATACACAAATTGTCATTGTCATACTATAGTAAGATAAAAATAAGGTAATGGTAAAATCAAAGTACAAACGAGCACATTCAAAATGAAATTTGGATTCAAACGGTATCCTTTGTTTATCAGTTTTTTGCAAATGCGTTTATCTGATTTTATTAGTGATAGGCTTTTTGACAAAAAATCAATCCCTTAAAGGACTAAGCCAATGAATAAACATGCATATGAGTTTAAATTCCGTTTTGGGTTTGATAAATATATGCACTCCAAATTTATTTAAGGATTTCATTTTTACTAATTTGCGGTATAATTAAATATATAACTTATGAATATGATTAAAAATATAATTCTTTTAGCTGTTTCTGCTACGATTCTTTTGTTCTCTTCCTGTTCCAATAATGTAGAAGAAATTTGGGTCAATGGAGATGGTACAGGCAAATATGAGATGACACAAGATTTGAGTCAGTTGTTACCATTTGTACAGATGGCTATGATGGCAGGCGAAGGCGATGAAGATACGCCTGAAAGTGAAAAATCTGCAAAAGATCAAGGCATGTCAAAAATAAAAGAAATCTTTGCCCGCGGAGTTGTTGATACCAGCTTTGTCATTGAAGACATAGCCAAAGAAATGGCTGCCAAGAAAGGCGAGACCTTTTCACTTGAAGACATGAAACAAAAGATGTACAATGATGCAGGAAAAGAAGGTGTTGAACTTTCGGCAAAAGAGAAAGAAACCTTGGGTGGTTTTATGGAAAGCTTGGTCAAATCAACTTTAAGAATCAAAATGGATTCTGATAAGAACATGTTAAAACTGACTACTTCACAAAGATTTAATGGTTTAGACAAAATGCTTTTTTCTAGTCTTACTGACTTGTTTGACATTGTTGCTCAAAAGGATATGTCTGCTTCAAGTGGAGACTTAGAAAAACTGCAGCAAGCTAAAAATATGATGGGCTCCATCCCTAAATATGAAGTCAAGAATAACACGCTTTACATTACAAGAGATGCCATTGATATGGAATCAATGGATCCAGAGGCGAAACAGAATTTTAACATGATGAAAGGTATGATGGGGCAGTCGAATTATAAAACAATAATTCATGTACCTGGAAAAGTTAAAGGTGTAAGTCAAAATGCTGCGACTTATAAAGGAAGTACTGTTACCTGGGAGATTCCTTATAATGACTTATATGATACAAGTAAGGATTTAGACATAAGAATTAAATTCAAGCCTAAAAAGAAGATTAAGTATTAATCTTCTTTGGTGAAAATAAAAAAAGGAAAGTGCAATAATATGCACTCTCCTTTTTTTTATTTGTTCACTACTAAGGTTTTAGATCGAGTTTTTAACTTTCCTTTTTCTTGTATTTGCACAAAGTAAACACCACTCGGTAAGTCATTTATTTTTAGCCTTTGACCATTCATTTCATAGCTAAGGTAGCCTCCCTGTGTATTGAAAATATACACGGTAGCATTGGAGTGAAGCTTAGCATCTATATAAAATTCTCCATTATTGGGATTGGGATAAATACTGAGCGGTACATGGTCAAATTCAATGGTAGGGTTTATAAAATCCAAAGAGCAGTCCTTTATCAGATCTTCACTAATTTCATCCCCATAAGAGCTTAAGAATTTTGCTTCACAATTTTGATTCACTTCAAAAATCCATTCATGCTTGTGAGTACAACCAGCCAAACAACCACCCCAGGCTAATTCAAAATGAAACCTCATAGGATCGGTGTCAAAATCGCAATAAATTTTATTCCCATCTCCAATAAGCTCTTGAACATAGACCTCTTTGAATAATTTGAATGACAATAAATCATCAATGATCGCTTGCATGTTTATCACCTGATTAGTTGTAAGTACAAATTCTCCAAGACTGATTTCTTTAACCGCATAAAAACCAAATTGGTTTAGGATCTGATCCAGTTCATTATGGCCTACATACAAATCCCCTATTGACCAAAAAGGATAAAGCGGGCAATCTAAATTCATGCTAAGAATTATTTCATTACTGCTTCTATTGATGTAATTTTTAATGCAATATTCCTTAAAAACGGCATTGCTTTCAGGGCTATTTAAATTAAAAATAGCGCTCATGTTTTGAGCCATTTGTTGTACTGCTTTATCAGCAATCCTTATAGAGTCTGAAAATGAAGCATTAGTATGCTCTAGAAATGTTAGTGCTAAATCAGCAATGTCTTTTTTGTAATGCTCTTGGATCAAGGGATGGATCGAGCAGTCTTGTGCTTTAAGCTCTATTTGTATAGCGGATATACAGATAAGGCTTACGCAAATGAATAACCTTTGCATTTTGTGTTTTTTGGGCTTATTTAAATCTGAATTATCCAGGGTTAAGGGATAATTCAACAAACAATTCAATAAGGAATTGTATTTGTATAAATAATAATGCACATATGATGCCGAGTTTTGATTATGATTTTATTTTTGACGTAAAATCATTAGTATTGCCTTTCTTTTATTAATTATAGAATCCTATAAACTATAAAATTTTTAAAGCTGATGATCAAAAAATGGCACTTAAAGGCTGGCGTTCAAAAATCAATATCTTTTTTGCCACATAAAAATGATATAAATTTTTGGTTTCAGAAAAACATAACTAAAGGTGTAGAGCTTACCGATCAGTATTTTACTTACAAAATTCAAGCTGCTAAGGATCATATAGATTTTGAAAATCGTTTTGTCGACAAAAACTCAAAAACTGCACTCGAATTAGGAACAGGTTGGTATCCCATCGTTCCAATCTATTATTTTTTAATTGGTTATGAGAAAACATATTCTTTAGATTTATCTAATTGGCTTACTGAAGAATACATTTATAAAACCATATCTAAATACATCGAGTGGAGAAACAATGGTATGTTAGCTTCATACTTAAGCCACATTAATGAGGAGAAATGGAGCGTTCTTGAAGAGTTGAACCTTAATCGAAACAGTTCGATTGAAACACTTTGTAATAAATTGAATTTTGAACCCATCATTGGAGATGCGCGGACCACAAAATTTGAAAATAACACCTTTCACTTAATAAGTTCAAACAACACCTTTGAACATATTTATCCAGACGTATTAAAAGATATTCTAAAAGAGTTTAAAAGGATTATTAAACCAAGCGGAATAATGTCGCATTTTATTGACATGTCGGATCATTTTTCTCACCTTGATAATACAATTTCAAATTTTAATTTTTTAAAATATTCAGATAAAGCATGGAATATTATTGATAATTCTATACAACCTCAAAATAGATTGAGATTTAAAGATTATTTGGAAATGTATCATGATCTCGAATTAAATGTTGTTGAAACAAAGACAATTAATGGTAATTTGGAAGATTTGAAAAATCTAAAACTTTCTCAAAAATTTAGAGCTTACACAAGGGAACAATTAGCAATTACTCATGGATATATTGTAAGTAAGAGTCTAAAGGTTTCATAAATAATTATCTAGCTATATTTGATTTTAAATTTGTTAATCTTAACAAAGCAAAATCGATCATGCCTTTAGACTTAGAAAGACACATCCATTCTTATTTAGGGATCTCAAATACTGATTTATCTGCAGTCAGTACATTATTTAAAAAACAAAACTTGACTAAAAACGACTTTCTTATAAAGGAAGGTCAGCATAATACCGGATTGAGCTTTGTTTCAGAAGGCTATTTAAAATTATTTGCACCCAATGCTAAAGGAAGCAAAGACATTATTCAGTGGCTTTGTATGCCTGGAAGTTTTGCAACAGATATAGCAGCTTTAACTTTCCGGCATCCAGCCAGATGGAGTGTTCAAGCCATTAGCCCTTGCTTAGTCTATACAATTTCTCAAGATGATTATGCTAATTTAGGAAGACTTGTAACCGAATGGGACAAATTAGAAAAACTCTTTTTAGCGAAATGTTTTGCACACATGGAAACAAGAATTTTTGCATTGCTTTCCATGTCCTCTGAAGAACGTTTTGATCTTTTGTTTAGTCAGTCTCCAGAATTATTCAATGAAGTCCCCTTACAATATATTGCTTCTATGTTAGGCATGACACCAGAAACCTTGAGTAGATTAAGGAATAAAAAAAGTTCTTGACTTAGATCAAGAAAAGATATTATTAAAAGGTAGATCTTGTTTCTAAATCAAATAATTATGGCAAAGAAACAAATCATTACAGAGATTAAAATTAAAAGCAGCCCAGAAAAGGTTTGGAAAGTGCTTACGGATTTTCCTAACTACCCTACTTGGAATCCTTTCATCAAATCAATAGAAGGTAAGGTTGCTGTAGGCAATAACATTAAAGCTTCGATAGATGGAATGAATTTCAAACCAGAAGTATTAGTCTATAAAGAAAATAAAGAGTTTAGGTGGATAGGTAGTCTATTGTTTAAAGGACTATTTGATGGTGAACACTATTTTCAAATAAAGGACTATAAAGATGGAACTGTTACTTTTATTCAGGGTGAAAATTTTAGTGGAATATTAGTTGGTATGTTTGCAAAAAAACTTGACAACGAAACCAAAGCAGGTTTTATCGCTATGAATGAGCAATTAAAGATAGAAGCTGAAAAACTATAAGTTAGCTTTTCGCTCTTCCATCTAAAAACAAAATTTAGGAGAAATGTTGGTGCTAAGAATTATCGTAAATGATATTTAGAAATCACCATTTCTCCTTGATCATTAAATTGAGCAGTACGCCAGGAAGACTCATCATTTAATGGAATATACCTTCTTTCATCTTTTCGATAATGCCAGTCCTTTTCTTGCTGATAAAAGATCTGTTCTCCTTCCATTTCAATGATTTTAAGTATTTCATTGTCATGGTAGTTTTGTTCATCAAAATCAGTATTGGCTCTTTGAGCCATTTCTGAGTAAAGGTCATTTAATTGGAGCAATAACTCATTCATTTTAGGGTCCAAATTTTCTGCATTTAATCCAATTTGTACTGCTTCTTTTAAAGTTATTGGATAAGAGTGAGACGGATATGCAGAATTTAAATGATTACTTATTTTATCTGCTTTAGCTATGTCAGCCATGTGATAAGATAAAATGTCTTTTGTTAATTTTATTGATAATGAACTTGCTCGATCCACTGATCCGAAGACTAATGGATGGATGTAATCATACAAAGAACCATACGGATTGTAGTCTTTCTTTCCTTTTCGCTGTTCCCAAAGCTTTAATACTCTGTCTAGTTCATTCTGACTCACAGAGACCTTATCATTAAACTTATCGTCAATTGGAGACATATCATGTGTGATGGAAGTATCAATAGCCGATAAATAGGCTAAGGGACCCATTTTAATAAGATTAGCTCCAAGTGCTAACATTGTGGCAGCTGAGGCACAATCTCCTGATATAAGCGCTATAATGTCCTTGTAATAAGTTCTTAGCAAATTAATAATTCTTAATGCTCCAATGCCAGAACCACCGTCACTTTTGATGTATAAGTAAAGCTTGTCCTTCACTTCTTTTTTATTGACCAATTTATAAAAGGTCATGACGTCTTCGTCCATTAATTCGCCATTAGAAGAGATCCAATACGATAAAAAGTCTCCATCAAGCTTACTTTTGATGGATTTTATGACTTCCTGCGTGTTTTTAAACAGGATTGGAGGCTTTTTGATTTGAATGTCTGGACTTCTTTTAACCAATTTATATAGTATTAAAGCGTGAACTAATTAGGTAAATAATGCATCATAATGTACTTAGAAGGCGATCATACCTATAGCATAAACCCAAAATTAAGCCATTAATTCGGTATTCTGATTTAAATTATTGTTCTCCTTGTTCAGGAGTGTCTGCGGGAATGTTTTGTTGAGGATTTTCTCTTGTTTCTACTTCTGTGCTCAAATCACCTGCTCTTCCAGGAATTCTGATTTGATTTTGTTTTCCGTGTTCTCCAAAGAGTTCTTTACTTTTTTTATTGTAGGCTGCTGCTGCCAATTCTGGTGTGTCGAACATTCCGATGTGAACAGATTTTCTATTAACAGATATGACAGCTCTGTATCGATTGTTTTCAAGGTAGACACCGGTATAACCAGTCTTGCTGCTTGTTTTTCTTTTACGACTTGCTATGGCTCGAGACCTCCAGCAAATGTTTTCGATTCTACAGTCTAGTTTGTTACCGTTTTTAGCACCTACAAGATTATTAGTTTCGCTTTTTTGATCCAATAAGAACTTTTCAGCGACCAATTTATGTAGATAGATGGTTTCAGTTTTGTAACCTCCTTCAGCTTTCTTCCAAGTTTTTTGGAAAACTGCACAACCGCTAGAATGTCTTCTAAGGTTGTTGATGAAGTCAACTTTTTTGAAGTAAGGTTCATTTGAAAGATATTCAAATACCTTATCATCTAAAAGGACATTTTCGTCTGAATTCTTTAGTTTTATTTTGTAGAGCAAAACATCGGTTATTTGTAAATAAAGCCACGATAACCAATGGAAAAATGGTTTTCTATAATCGATTATGGTACCTTACTTATTATCAGCTATTAGTTAAATATACAAATAATAATTTTTTATAATATAAAAATCACACATTTTTAAAATAAAGCAGCAAAATTGTGACAGATTCGGACTACATCAAGAGGTGTTTTGACTTAGCTAAGCTTGGTAAACAATATGCAGCTCCAAATCCTTATGTCGGAGCTGTGATACTCCATGAAGGAAAAATCATTGGAGAAGGCTATCATAAACAATATGGCAAAGATCATGCTGAAGTGAATGCTTTTAATAGCGTAAAGCTTAGTGATAAATCTGCTTTGCCAAAATCAAGTATGTACGTTTCGCTAGAGCCATGCAACATTCATGGCAAAACTCCACCTTGCGCCAAGCGAATTGTTGATGAAGAAATTGCACATGTTTTCGTGAGTGAAATAGATCAAACCCAGGGTGTCAACAAGGAAGGAGTTGAAAGGATAGCAAAAGCCGGAATTGGTGTTAAAACGGGGATCTTACAAAAACAAGGTGAATCATTGGCAAAAATTAGAAATGTTTATGTAAGCCAGAGAAGGCCTTACATCATTTTGAAATGGGCAGAAAGTCTTGATGGATACTTAGGTTCTAAAGGCAAGCAAGTTTGGCTTAGTAATAAATTCTCTAGACGATTGGTGCATAAATGGAGGTCTGAAACATCAGCGATTTTAGTAGGGACTAATACCGCTTTAATCGATAATCCCGCCCTTAACAATCGATATTATAGTGGACCACAACCCTTACGAATTTATATTGATCGATTCGATAAAATTCCTCAAAGCCATCAGCTCAAAGACAAAAGCATTGAAACATGGGCATTAGCTGATGAGCCTAAGCTATTAATTAAAAACCTTTTAAACCGCCTTCATAAAAATCAAAAAACTAGCCTTTTAGTGGAAGGAGGAGCGACCTTATTGAACAGTTTTATTGAAAGAGATCTTTGGGACGAAATTCGTGTGATCAAGACAAATACCCTTTTAAGAACAGGGATAAAAAGCCCCGAATTGACCATCTCCCCTATCAAGGAGTATAAATTACTTGAGGATACGATACTACAATTTAAGAAGGAAGCTGATTAAAAGTTAAACATTGTTTAAAACGACCATATTTGAACATACTTATCTTGCATCAATGGTTATATAGTCATTACATTTGTGAATAGATTACTTAATAAGCATGTATTCAAATTTAATTTCTAGTATAAGTCTTGTTTTTCTTTTATTTATTGCAAATACATTAAAAGGACAAAACAGCATAGAATGGCTAAGCATTGAAGAGGCCATTAAAATGCAAGAATTAGAACCAAAGAAAATCGTCATTGATTTATACACAGATTGGTGTGTTTGGTGCGGTAAAATGGACGAGGCTACCTTTAGAAAAGAACACATAGCAAAGTACATCAATGAGAACTACTACCCTGTCAAATTTAATGGAGAATACAGGCATGAAGTAAAGATCAATGGTCAATCTTATAAATACATCAAAAATGGAACAAGGGGCTATCATGAATTAGCAGTAGCTTTAACAAAAGGAAGGTTAAGCTACCCTACTGTTGTTTTTTTGGATGAAGATTTTAAAATCATTCAACCAATTGCGGGATTCAAGAGCAGTATGGAATTTGAAAAAATCATGACCTATTTTGGCAGTAATAGCCATAAAAACATTCCTTGGTCGACTTACCAGAATAACTATGTGCCAATTCGTGTCCAAAAAAAACGAATGATTTTCACAGGTAATTAAATCTTAGGATATTCGATCATTCTTATTTCAAAACCATTACTTTTTTATCGAAGATTGAATTAATTTAGAATATGAAGGAATAAAACTAATTTGTGCTGGAAAATGGAAAGCACAAATAAGCAAACACCTCTTCTAAATAAGTTCAAAATAAAAAGATCCTTTTTTATTTATGCGATCCTATTATTTGGAGTAGTATTGAGGTTGAAATTGTTCCTCGAAGGAAGAGATTTATTCATCGATGAAATTAACCTTGTTAGGAATATTTTTGATTTGAATTATGCTCATCTGTTTGGTTCATTACAACATGAGCAACATGCTCCTCCATTGTTTTTGCTGCTTTTAAAATTTACAAGCGAACTTTTTGGTTTTTCAGTTTACAGCCTTAGGTTGTTACCTTTCCTTTTAAGCCTCTCTTCTTTGTACGTTTTTTATCGATTGGCAAGCTATTTTTTTAAAGATTGGACGATACTTTACCCATTGGCGCTATTTTCATTTTCAATCCACTTTTTGGAATATGGAATCTTTGTGAAACAATATGCTGGGGATATTTTCTGCAGCACATTGCTCGTTTACTTTGCTCTAATAATTGATTGGCATAATAACAAATCTGTACTACTATATGCCTTGTTTGGAATATTGAGTGTTTGGTTCTCGATGCCTTCCATTTTTGTATTGGCTGGAATTGGTTTTTACATGTTATCAAATCTTCTCAAAAAAGAAAAGAACTCTTTATCATTAATCCCTATCCTGGTAATTGGGACACTATGGGTTTTGAGTTTTCTCGTTTTGTATGTGGTGAACATTCAGGCCAGTATAGCCAGCGACAATTTAATGGATTACCACCAAAGAGATTTTATTCCACCCCCAACTTCTATAGAATCAATACTTAAATTCAAAGATTTAATGATCTCGGTTTTTCGAAGTGTTGTGGGAAAGACTACAGTCCCAATAATTGCAAATATTCTATTCTTTCTCACTGGGCTTTGGATTCTATTCAAAACCAAAAACAATAAGGCAATACTTTTAATAGCACCTTTTGTTTTTTGCATCATTGCTTCGATCTTAGGGTATTATGCATTTGCCGTAAGGCTAACTTTGTTTATGCTTCCTTTTATCATGATCCTAATTGGCTTCGGAGTCCAATTCTATTACAATTTAATCAAGCCGTTAAAAATAAAAGTACAGCTTCTCTTTTTAAGTTTTTTAATTCCTCTTTTAAGTCTAAGCTTTTTATCTAATAATGGATTGAAATACTTATCCAAATCTTACAGACAAGTGGAAACGAAAAAACTAATAAATATTATTTCGGGAGAAACTAAAACTGAATTGCCTATTTATGTGAGCTATAATGCCGTACCATTTTTTGTTTATTATACTGAGATAGATAATCAAACAATCCCAGTAAACAGTGATAATGTTATTTTTGGCACTTACAGCAGCAATCTCAAAGATAAATTACAGCCTTATAAAATTAAAGGAAAAGAGCAGGCCTGGGTTTTTGATGCCCATTCTTTTGGTAGAGATTTAAAAAACATAAACAAGCAGATTCAGGAAAGTGGAACGATTATCAGGCAGCATGAAGCTGAAGAAGCAAGATTGATCTTAATAGAATTTTGAAGACATAATACTGTATTTTTATATTGAATCTCGCAAAGTATTCAAATGAATAATATTACCTTGAGCTATACAATTAAATTAAGTCATCTCTAAATATATATTTACGATGAATGTTTTTTCTCTAGTGCTAAGTAGCCTCCTTTTATTTTTGCTGCTAATCTGTCCTCCAAAGATGATGGCTCAAAAAAATGATGTACAGGTAAGTCTTAATAAAGTTAATGGTACTGTATACATGCTTGAAGGAAAGGGCGGTAACATCGCTTTTTGTTTAGGTAAAGAAAGTGTCCTTATGGTTGATTCTCAATTTGCAGACATGTCGGAAAAAATTTCTACAGCTTTAAAAACCATCACAGATTTACCTGTTGCTAAACTTGTTAATACGCATTGGCATGGTGATCATACAGGTGGCAATGAAAATTTTGCTAATCAAGGCGCTCAAATAATTTCTCACAACAATGTAAGAAAACGCTTAAGCACTGAACAAAACATGAAAGCATTTAACAGGATTGTTCCTGCTGCTCCAAGGGCTTCATGGCCTAAACAAACATTCAATGATGAGAGCATCATCTATCATGATGAGGAAGAAATATTTATTTTTCATGTAGAAAATGCGCACACCGATGGGGATGTCATGGTTTATTTTACGAGTAGTAATGTCCTGCATATGGGAGATACTTATTTTAAAGGTAAATATCCCTTTATTGATCTAGGGTCTGGAGGAAGCATTCAAGGTTACATTAATGCTTTGGATCAAGCTATATTTGTTGCTGACGAAGAAACTCTTATCATTCCAGGACATGGTAAGCTTTCAAATAAAGACGAATTAGTATCTTACAGAAAAACATTAGCTACCATAAAGTCTAGAATTGTAAAAGCAATTGAATTGGGCATGAGTCTGGAAGAGATAAAAGAAAAAGGGTTTACTAAGGAATTTGATGCCAGCTATGGCACTGGTTTTATAAGTCCAGATTCTTTTGTAGACACCATCTGGACTGATTTAAGCAGAGGCGAATAATAAATGTTTATACCTATGAAAGAAGAGACTAAAAAAGAAGAAAACAAAAGCAAAAAGGACAAATCAAAAGGCAAGAAAATCAAAGCTAAAAGTGATAAACCCGGGCGTGGCATTGAATCCATGTACAGAATATCGATGAATAATCATGTTCAGTTTAATAAAATCGCAGACAATAAAGCAAATATATTAATGTCTGTTAATGCCATCATTATTTCCATTCTTTTAAGCACACTTTTGCCTTCCTTCCTAAATGGGAAGCATCAAGTTTTAATTGTTCCATCCATCATCTTACTCGTGACTTGCATGTCAACCATAATAACGGCTGTCATTGCAACTGTACCAAAAGATACTAGAAAATATACGGATTTGTCAAAAGTGGACAACAGTCATGGGAAGTTACTTTTCTTCGGTAATTTTTCTGACATGGAATTACAAGACTATGTAAAAGAGATGAGAGCTTTTCAAAAAGACGATAAGCTGGTTTACGATTCGCTAAGTCAGAATTTTTTCATTCTCGGAAGAGTATTAGCCGTTAAGTACAAGTACCTTCACATCAGCTATCGAATATTTATGTTTGGTTTAATAGTCTCTATAATTGCATTCTGGATTAGTTTGGTTCGGTTTATATAAGATAATATTGCAGCATATAAATTCTTTCTATTGAGCTAATGAATTTGGTAGGTAATGCTTTCCTGATCAAAGCTTGCGTTCACTATTCTCAAAAGTACTGAAAAAGTAACTATGACTTTCTTCGTAAACTAAAGTTGATCTTCTTTTAGTAATTTCAATAAAACACCATTGGTCCATCCAAATCCATCTTGAACAGGATACTCTCCTCCCCCGCTTTCTAAATTAGTGTCGACGACATTGTATTTCTCTAATAATTTACCAGTGTTTTGATAAACTTTTATATTCAATCTAGTCCAAGCAGTTTTTATTTCATCAGCTAATTCATGGTAGCCATAATTTCGTAATCCGACGATGCTCATCCATTGTAATGGTGCCCATCCATTAGGAGCATCCCATTGTTGACCACTGGTTATTGTGGTGCTAATGAGGCCACCTTCTTTCAGAAATTCTGATTCGAGACATGCTGCCACCGCTTTCGCTTGAGAGGGATTTGCGATTTTAAAATACAAGGGATAAACAGCAGCTAAGGATTTAACAGGACACAATTTTTTCTTAATGAAATTATAATCAAAGAAAAAAGCCTCTTCTTCCGACCAAAAAACTTTCCGAATTAATTGCCTTCTCTTTTCTGCTGCCTCCGAAAATTTTAAAACCTCTTTCTCATTCTGAGCGGTTTTAATAAGGCTCAACTCTAGGTGATATAATAAACAATTTAAATCTACGGGGATGATGTCACTGGTGTGAATCGAATGCAAATTCATGCTTTCATCTAACCATCTACTGCTAAAATCCCAGCCTGATTCGCAAGCTGCACGTACAGAAGCATAGTACGTTTCTTTACGCTGTTTTGATTCAGCACTGTCTTTTTCATCAGTGTAAAACATTTCAGCTCTTGGAGATGCTTGACTGTCAAAATAACGATTAAGCACATCTCCATCTAAATTTACAACATGTTTTACCGATGTATTTTTTTCACTAATGTCTTGAATACCATCCATCCAGAATTTGTATTCGGCTTTCAACTGTTCTTCATAGTTTGTATATACGTTGCTTCCCTTCTCTTCTGCCAATAACTTCATCATTAGTGAAAAGAAAGGTGGCTGCGATCGACTGCAAAAATAGGTACGATTGCCATTAGGGATGAAACCAAATTCATCAATGAGGTAAGCAAAATTATCTAACATGCTTTCGATCAAATCGTATCTTTTACTTTCAGCTAAGCCCAGCATAGTAAAATAAGAATCCCAATAATAGATTTCATTAAACCGTCCCCCTGGCACTATGTATGCTTTTGGTAAAGGAATCAAAGAACTCCCCTCGACTAAAACGTCTGCCTTCCTTTGCAAAACCTCCCATAATAATTCGATGTGATCGATCACTGACTTTGAAGTATCGCTTTTAAAATCTGAAGAAGGAGATTCTTGGACTTGGAAATGCTCATTAAAGAAAATTGCAATAGAAAAATAAGGTTTATTCTTACTTAATCGATATGCTTTAAGAATATCATCTGGATTAGTTTTAGGTATTGCATCACTGATTTGTTTGCCATCAGTCAATACTTCAGCTCTATGAAGTGCTTCAAATAATTCTCCAAATATGATCCTGGGCGAAGCTGCTGTCTTATTCAAAATTAGATTTTTGCTTTAAACGATTAAAGAGTAATATGGCGATTGCTAAAAGTGCCATCGGTATCAAACTTAAATAAAATGCAGTTTGCCCATTGAAATGTTCAAATATATTTCCCGTTATCATTGAACCTGCCGTTCCACCTAGTGCTGAAAACACCACAATTAAACCAGACATAGAGGCATGCATGTGTTTCGGTAATGCACTTAAAGTAACAGAGTTTATGATTGGATAAATAGGAGCAAGAAAAAGCCCCATCAAGGGAAAAACGTAAGCTACTAGTGGAGCAGAAAACCAATTTATGTTCTCACTCACTCCTACGTTCTTAGCCAAAGGTAAAGAGATCAGAACCATGAGGGCAGCTCCGCAAATGCAAAACAAAACTACTTTTAACCAGTTCACTTTTTTTAAAATAAAACCAGCTAAGAGCCTTCCTATTGCAAAGGCACCTGCAAGTATAGCACCTGCTTGAATCGCCATACTAGCAGGGACAGATAGTATATCGCTGTAAAAAGTTGGTGTCCAAGTTTGAAAACTTTGCTCGATCAACGCAAATAAAAAGACACTACTAATGAAAACTAAAATCAAAGGTAGGACAATTAGCTTAAGCATGGCCATAAAGTCTTCTGCCAAAGACCTGTCTTCTATGACTGCTTCTGATTCATCTAATTTTGTACTTAAAAGAAGTATAAAAGCTAGTACAGACAATCCAGCCAAAATCCAATATACATTCAACCATGTAGTAGACTGAGGCGATGCATCGTCTACAAATAGACTGAATAAAACATTTCCTAATAAAACGCCTACCATAAAAAAACCTTCTATGGAACTCATGAGGCTCGAATGTTCATTTTGAGTATTTGTAATTAATCCAATGGTAGCGAAAACGGTGATTTTTATCAAAGCAAAAGATACACCTATGACTAAAAAAAGTATTTTAAAGTACCAAAACTCATTTGCTGAGGGCATCACCAAGCATGCCAATGTCACTAAGGCTAAAGCTATGAGCATTGATTTTTTTAATCCCAGTTTTGGAAGCAAAGAAGCTAACAAAAAGGAAGCAATAGCTATCGGTAGGTCTTTAAATCCTTCTAGTATTGAGGCAGCTGATTTAGTGACATCAAAATTTCTCTGAACTTGTAAAATAACGGCACCTACACTATTTAACAAAATTGCAAATACGAAGTAGTTGAGGAATAAAGCAATCTTTATTCTAAGTTTTTCTCCCATTTTTAAATTTGAGTTGATATTTATATTAAACGAAGAATGCTATAGGTATTTCATCGCCTCTCTTTTGCTTAAGTTACTTAGTTCTGTAGTATAAACAAAATCTTTTACCCAATCAGGATCTGTTTTTGAATGTTCTCTGAGGATCCATCCTATTGCTTTATTAATAAAAAACTCTTTTGATCCTAATAAGGAATTAATTACAAATGATAAGCATTGAAGGTCGATTTTGTCTTTATGTTTCAATTGAAAAAGTATACAGCATCTCTTCATCCAGAAATTATCTTTATGCAACCACTTTTCTATAAATGGATCTCTTTGGTCGGGGTACATCAAAAATTGAGTGCCTAATAGTTTTGGTGCAATCACATCTATGCTGTCCCACCATGAATTATTTAAAGCCATGAATTCCCATAATCTCAAATCATTCTTTTCAAATTGCTTCGTATACTTTAAGCAAAGTTCCATAGCTACATAATGGAAATCTCGCTCTGGTTTAGACCATAAAGCTTTTACAAGTTTTGGAAGATCTGATTTTGGTGGGAGGTATTGTCTTTGTAAAAAAGGCTTTGTGATTTCTCTTCTTAGTGGCGTTTTGATACCATGGTATTCAAAATTATCTTTCATGTACGCTTTTTGCTGAGCAGCAATGATTGGATTGCTGTTTTCCTCAAAAATTTGTTCCAGGCTGGTCAGGTATTCCATAAAAGCTCATTTTTGGTCACTGGAATTCTGTTGATTCAATTTTTGCTGCCTTAGATCATTTTTAGCAGATTTGATGTACTGTTTTAGGGTAGCATCATCAGGAGCATACTTTAATGCCGTTTCAAAATAGTTAATTGCCTTAGCAAATTGCTTCTTCATAGCATAAACGGAACCCAAATTACGCAGAGCATCTGTGAATCTAGGATCAATTTTTACAGCTTGTTCATAGACTTCTTGCGCTTTGTCTAAATTTCCAGCTTCAAAGTAAATGATGCCCATATTGCTGAATACTTTTGAACTATTTGGTTTTAATTCAATGGCTTTTTTATACGCCTCCATTGCTTTGTCTTTTTGCTTTTTTCTGTAATAATGGAGTCCCATTTGAGCGTAGGCATCAGGATAATTAGGATATATTTCTATGGCTTTTTGAAATTGTGATGCTGCTTTATTCAACCAATCTTGTTGTTCTTGCTGAGGGCGATTCGTCTCCAAACCAAATTTTACTAATTCCAAACCATAATGATAATTTAACTTTGCACAATTGCTCCCTTTTTCAACATCTGCTTTGTACAAGGTGTAAGAGTTTTTCCAAACAGTATTTCTTGTGATTGTTTTGTATGAATAAAAGACAAGAAACAATCCGATAATTCCCAATGGCATTAAAGAGGATTTAAAATTTTGGCTAAGGCCGAATGTCTGCTTGGCATCCAATTTAAATACTTTAAACAATAAGTAAGTCAAACAGATACAATAACCGAGAACTGGCATAAAGAGCAAACGTTCTCCATAGACAGTACCAATTTTAATGAATACATTGGATAGAATAGAAAAAGTGATTGCAAAGAATAAAATCCCAAAGGAGATGAGATTTTTCTTCTTTAAACCCCAAAATGCATAAACTGCAAGTCCTAAACAAATTAAAAGATTCAAGAGTGCTTTCCAGTTTCCAAAACCGACAGGTACAATTTCTTTATATCCTAGGTCATGATTTAAATCATAAGGGAGTACCAAAGTTTTAAAATAAATCCCTAAAGTTGATATGGCGGTTGCTAGTTGAGTCGCTGGATTAGGACTTGCAAAAATAGCATTGTCCAAAGGAGAAGGATCTCCTCCTAGACCTACTCCACCCACAATACTTTTTCGAAGGATTAAGTAGATTCCTGCTGGAATTAAAAAGGTTAAAAATTTAAGTAGATATTTTGGTAGTTCTTTCTTAGAAAAAAAGTAAAGGCACAGCGGGTATACAGCTATAAAAGTGATAGCAGATTCTTTGGAGAAAAGTGCCAAGCCATACCAGCAAATAGAGAAAACTAGATTTAGAATTTTATCATTTTCCAAGTGCTTTAAAAATTGCCATAAAGAAAGGAAACAAAATAGAAAAGCTAGTACCTCATCCCTGGATTTTATATTTGCGACAGCTTCGACATGGACGGGATGTGCCATGAAGAGCGCAGTAATGGCAATAGGAATTAGAATGTTATATTTTTTAAAAAGCTTAATAAGACATAAAAAAAGTATCATGCCACAGAAGCCATACAATAGTACATTTACAAAGTGCGAAAAACCGGGATTGTCTGGGCTCAATTCCCAGTCTAATGCAAAGGTCATTAAGGTAAAAGGCCGGTAAAGACTAGCTTTAGAATTCCAGTAGCCAAAGCGATAATGCTCTTTCCAAATTGTCCCAATGCCAGAAACACCTTGCTTTGTAACATAGTTTTCTTTGATGGCAGAAAAATCATCTAAGGCATATTCATGCTTGAGGGTATTTCCATATAAGATAAATGCAAATAGCATGATGGCAAAAAAGTAAAGCGGCCATTTTATAGCTGCAGACTCTTTATTTCTGGATTTTTTCTGCTTTTTATTCTTTTTTGCCATTAAAGAAAGATGATTGTTTTCTATACAATTATAGAAAAAATAAGGATGAATCCTGTAATTTTCATATTATTATTGAGTTTCATACATTTTGGCAACTGTTTTGGAGTAAATACAACAGTTTTCAGATTTTCACGTTAATTTAAAACATGATAAAGTCTTATTTCATTATCGCTCTACTTCTTTTTGTGCTTTTGATTAATAGCTGCACAGATGAACCAAGTTTTCCACCTGAACCTGAAATCGGCTTTGTATCTATGGGAAATAATGTTCTTGTACAAGGATTATCAGGCGATACTACTCAAGTGATTCTTAGTTTTCAGGATGGAGATGGAGATTTAGGTGGAGATCCTCTTGCGATATATATATTGGATACTCGTTCTGACTTTCTTGATTCAATATTTAGAATACCAGAAATTCCTTTAGATGGCGTGAGTAATAGCATCTCTGGTGAAATCCAGTTTCCTATACCAGCCACATGTTGCATATATACCAATGGTCAAATACCTTGTCAACCGTCGACGAGCCAGCCACAGCAAGAGTTGATCTATGAGGTTTACATTAAAGACAGGGCAGGTAATCAAAGTAATTCTGTTACTTTGCCTCCGATCACTTTATTATGTCAATAGTACACCAATCGACTTCTTTTTTCAAGTGAGCTAGAGTGTTAGCTTCTTCACTTTCAGATGATACTTGATGATCATAGACCCAATTCGCTTGAGGGGGAAGGGACATCAAAATGGATTCGGTTCTTCCTCCAGTGTGCAAACCAAACTTCGTTCCTCTGTCCCAAACTAGGTTAAATTCTGCATATCTACTTCTTCTCAAATATTGCCACTGTTTTTCATGTGAAGAATATTCTTTGTTATGGTTTCTTTTATTCAATTCTAAGTATAAATCACAAAACAATTTTCCTACATCTTTCACAAAAGCCCATCTGCCTTCTTTTGTAAATGATAGTTCTGCTGAAAGCCTATCAAAGAAAATCCCCCCTACTCCTCTAGTCTCTTTTCGGTGTGGAATGTAAAAATAATCATCTGCCCACTTTTTAAACTTTGAATAATAAGTTATACTGTGTTTGTTGCAAACTTCCCTCAGCCCCCTGTGAAAAAATCCTGCATCTTCTATGTTTACGTAGTGAGGACTAAGATCAATGCCACCACCAAACCACCAAGTATTGCTATCCATTTCAAAATACCGAACATTCATATGTATAATTGGGACATATGGGTTATGCGGGTGCAATACAATTGAAACACCAGTCGCATAAAAATCAGCACCTTCAACACCAAGGCTTTTTATTGCGCCCTCAGGTAATTTTCCATGAACAGCAGAAAAGTTTACGCCTCCTTTTTCTATGTTTTCTCCTAATAAGATTCTTGTTCTACCTCCACCTCCACCTGCTCTAAACCAAAGGTCTTCTTTAAATTTAGCTGAGGACTCCAGAACTTCTAATTTTAGACAGATTTCATCCTGTAGCTCTTTAAACCAATTGGAAATTGTTTCTTTACTTGGAGACATTAAATAGATTGTTTTGCTGCTGCAATTACTTTCTTTGAATTGCCAATAAAAATTTCATCTTCGATGATGATAACAGGTCTTTTGAGGAAAGTATATTCTTCTAAGATGTATTTCTGATAATCCTTTTCTGTTAAAGTCATTTCATTTAAACCCAGTGATCTATATTTCATAGCCCGTCTTGAAAAAAGGGCTTCATAGCTACCTGCCATGGTTTTCATTTCTTCTAATTGATCTTTGGAAATCTTAGATTCCTTTATATTTTGAAGGGTAAAAGCCTCACCATTATTCAATTCAGCTATGATTCGCTGACAAGTATTACAATTTGCCAAATGATATATTTTTTTCATAAAAGTTGATTTCTCCAAAGATGAGAAATTATAAAGAAAGAATTGTCAACATTTTTTTAAAAAGGATATATTTACAAAAAATAAAAACTTGATAGCAGCTTCTGAATTAATATTAAACGAAGACGGATCAATCTACCACTTGAATTTAAAGCCTGATGAAATAGCAGATACCATAATTACTGTTGGAGATCAGGTAAGAGTAGCAGAAGTTTCCAAGTATTTTGATAAAATCCACCTTAAAAAAGCGTGTCGAGAATTTCACACGCATACAGGTGAACTTGATGGCAAAATGCTTTCAGTTATTTCTACAGGGATAGGGACTGATAACATTGACATTGTTTTTAACGAGTTAGATGCCTTGGTTAATATAGATTTTGAAACCAAAGAAATTAAGAAGGTAAAGAAAGAGTTGAAATTTATTCGGATTGGTACCTCTGGCTGTTTGCAAAAAGACATCCCTTTGGATTCTTTTTTATTTTCAAAAGCTGCGGTAGGTCTAGATGCTTTAGCTGCTTATTATCAAGATTTTAAACAATCAGAGTCTTTTGATTTCAATTGGCAAGCATTTCTCGGCGAGCATGGTCTTAAACTTCCTTTTTCCTATTTTGTAGAAGCGGATAAAACATTACACCATCATTTTTTAGGCGATCACCATAATGGGCTCACCTTAACTTGTCCTGGATTTTATGGACCGCAAGGTCGATCATTAAGATTAAAAAGCAAATTAACAGGTCTCTTAGAGATTATCAATCAATTTTCCTTAGAAGGAATAAGACCAGCAAATTTTGAAATGGAAACAGCAGGAATTTATTTACTTTCAAAACTATTGGGACACAAAGCTGTTTCTTGTAATGTTCTTTTGGCAAACAGAATTACAGGAGAATTTAGTAAACAACCAAAACAAGCAGTGCAACGATTAATTGAGCATTGTTTGTCAAAAATAAATAATCTTTAAAAATCAAAACAATCTTCTATGTATATAAGGAGGAACATCAAATGGAATATCGTGTTGAGGTTTGCATGGAAAAACCTTTTATTCTTTTCAGTTTGGTCAGCATTGGTAGTTTACGGTTTTCATTACCTTGAACATAAAGGAGTAAATATGAGCATACCTTTTTTACCCTTAAGTACTATTGGTATTGCCGTTGCATTTTAT
The DNA here is from genome assembly GCA_937941095.1 of uncultured Saprospiraceae bacterium. Lineage (GTDB taxonomy): Bacteria > Bacteroidota > Bacteroidia > Chitinophagales > Saprospiraceae > JALZVN01. Next base: position 20,035 of record CALDYJ010000079.1, read on the forward strand.
ATCGGATTTAAAAACAATGCGTCTTATGATCGATTTTGGGAAGGAAGAAAGATATGGGGCATGATTGTTAATTATAGTCGTACCTGGGGAAATCAAGTGATGTCTTTTGTTACGACCCAAAGAGCTACAAGAGCATTTTCGGATAGAGAATTATTGGAGATTAGGAGAACCTTAATTTACAGACACATTGCATGGATTAATGCACTAAGAAACCGATTAAGACAACCTTCTGCATTTAGCCTAAAGCCTCATAAATCTGTTAAGCAATTAGGTGCTGGTGATATCGAAAGGAAGCATTGGGATGAAGAGGTAGGTAAGTTTTTAAGCGAAGAAGAATACCAGTATGTTTTGGGAAAAATTAATGCCCCAACACATCTTTTACGCCTTCAAGGAGAGCATTTACGAAGTTTGATGGAGGAAGATGGACTGATAGACGATTTTAGGCACATGGAAATGATGCGGGTTCTTGAAGAAGGATATAATTTTCAAGGAAAATCAGAGCGTATTAAGAATACCCCTTTTCCTAGGCAATATGCTTATTTCAGTAAAGTATTTACTTGGATTTTTGTGTTGCTTCTTCCTTTCGGAATGGTAGGTGAGTTTTCTAATGCTGGACATGATCTCATTTGGTTGACTGTTCCTTTTTGTGTGTTAATATCTTGGGTATTTATCACCATGGAGATTGTAGGTGACAACAGTGAAGATCCTTTTGAAAACTTCATCAATGATGTCCCGATGACAGCCTTGTGTAATACTATTGAAAGAGATTTAAGAGAAATGTTAGATGAAACTGACAGTATTCCTGAAAAGGTGAAACCGATGAATGACATACTTTTTTAATGGTAAGCAAACAATAACAGACTGGCCTTTTGATTGTCAAAAATCTAACAAAGTACTATCCAACAGCTGCTTCAGCCTTATTGTGATCAGCCAAAAATTTTGCTAGGCCAATATCTGTCAAAGGATGATTTAAAAGACCTAAGATAGACTTCAATGGGCAAGTTACTACGTCTGCTCCTGCTTGAGCTGCTTGCACAATGTGTTTGGGACTTCTTATGGATGCAGCTAATATTTCAGTCATAAAACCTTGAGTTTGATACATATGTGCGATGTCATGAATAAGATCTATTCCATCCCAGCTTGTATCGTCTACTCTTCCAATGAAAGGAGATAAATAAGTAGCACCTGCTTTAGCAGCTAAAAGTGCTTGTCCTGCAGAAAATATGAGCGTACAGTTAGTTTTAATGTTGTTTTGAGTGAACCACGAAATTGCTTTCACTCCGTCTTTGATCATAGGCACTTTGACCACGATGTTAGGCGCAATTGCAGCCAATTCTTTACCTTCTCTTACCATACCATCAAAATCCGTGGAAATCACCTCAGCGCTTACATCTCCAGATACGATTTCAGTGATCATTTTGTAATGCTTTAAGATGTTTTCTCGTCCTACAATGCCTTCTTTGGCCATTAATGAAGGATTAGTAGTAACGCCATCTAGGATTCCTAAATCCTTAGCTTCACTAATTTGATCTAAATTAGCAGTATCTACAAAAAATTTCATGATGTAATTTTGGTGGTGAGAAAAGAGATGAGGAAACACATCACACCGCTACAACCTCCTACCCTTGCTTCATTTCTGACCTGGGGGAATTCAGAGGGAGCTAGTTGTGTGCCCCTCACCAGTTGCAAATGTAAGATTAGAAATGGAAATAACAAAGGATAAAGGGATAAGAATCAATTATCGTTGAGGTGTTCTTTTAAAGCATCAAAATATTCTTTTAAGGGCCATTCAAATAGGTGTTCATTCCTTATTTGTCTAAGCTTGCTCTTAGCTACATATCCCATTTGAAACAATTTTTGTTCCTCTTCTTTTAAAAGTACCTTTCTTGAATAATCTAGATAGGATTCAAAGCTTTTATCATAAAAAACGCTGAGTTCTTTATCCAAACCGATGATCAATAAATCTAATGGGGATTTGTGCTCCGTTTTCTTTTGGCCAACGAGCATGTAAGCTTTGTCAAGTTCAATGATATCGACTAATTTACAATAAGCCGTTTCTGGTCTAAAAATGTAATGCTCAAATTTATCTTTTGATTTATTTAAAACAAACAAAACACCTTGAGTTTGGTTTGGCACATCGGCTTGTATATTAGCATTAGATTTAATTTTCTGTTGCCTAGGCTTAATTTTATCTTCATAATAATTCGATCCTGAAACCAATACTGTTCCATCATTGTGTACTGCCAAATCTTGAGCAAGATTAATTAGCTTAGAAGGCCCTTTCCATTCTTTTATTAACTGCCCTTCTTTATTAAATTTTGAGACTTTAAAATTATATGGGTTTCTTACGTTTCTATAATCATGAAGCTCAAAATGAGGATTATCATACATTTCGCTTAAACAATAAGTGTTTTGATTTCGATCTTCTTTTACAGAAAGGATTTCTGTTTTTCTCTGTAAAGATTTAAAGCGTTGAACTGTTTTTGTCCATAAGACAATTCCTTCCGCATCCAATTTTATGAGGACATTACCTTTCATAGGTACATGGCCATATAGATAAAGATTGCCTCTTGCTGTTGCGAAAACATCATAGAATGATTTGAACTTTATTGAGCCAATTTCTTTTTGCCAAACGATTTTTCCATTGTTGTCTAATTTTGTTAGGTATGGTAAGCTGTAATAGGAGACCCAATTCGGAAATTCTTTACGACCAGGTAGTACTTCTATCGGAACAATTGTATCAATTTTTGTCCCGAGTACATACGTATTGTTTTTATGGTTTGTCAGAGCATGGCAATCTTGGTATTGTCCCCCAGTAAGTTTTCTGTTCCAAATTTCTCTCTCTCCAAATTTCCCTAAATTGTATATTTCGATTTCAGAACTAACTATCGTGTTATCTTCGTTTCTCTTATAGCGATTAGTTGCAAAAATTAGTTCTCCTTTTTCACTTTGTGTAAAATCAATTAATGAAAGTTGCTTATCGTGGTCAAATATTGGGATACCAGTATTTGGGGTTTGTGCATCTAGGGATAGACAAATGATGTAGCAGCATGATAATGCTAATAAGAGTTTGTAAAATAGATTTATAGCTTGCATAAAGTGGATCTCATTTGAGTACGTATGAATAGGCAACCATTTTGTGATTCAAGATATAAAGCAGTTCTAGTTTTCCATTTTTGCATTTTGTAAATTGTTCATCAAATACGCTTGGTTGGATTTGTGGGTAAGGAATACTAAAGAGTTCTTCATTGGTCTTTAAATCTTGACTTAAGCGATGATATGAAATTACATAATTTTCCCCATCGGCATCAAAATGGCTTGAATTTTTCATAGCATAAAAACCATTATCTTCGTAAACGTGGTTGTAATAATCAGCAAGACTGCCACATTTTACGAACTGAAATACTTCATAATTATTTTTATCAAAATTGCCCACATAATTTCCCTGTGAAGTATTAATAAAAATAAATATTTGGTTTGAACCACTTTGAACTACTGCCTTAGGTGAAGCATAGTGACCAGAATTAAAAGGATAAGTTCTTGTTTTAAAAGTATGCGAGTTAATCTCTCTGAGTGCAAAATCAAATTTTTTAGAAAATCGATTGTGCTTTGTATTATAATACTTACAGAGGATATTAATACTTTCATTTGTGGGATCAATTGAAATGTTATGATCAGTTGTTAATTCTTTATTTTGTATTATAGGAATTAGTTCATTTGATAGTAATTCATTCCCCAAAGAATCATAAATTTCAATTTTGAGTGGACCTGATCGCCTTGCTCTAGTAATAACAAATTTATCATCATTAATCTTCTTTATTTTATCAATTTCTAGATCAAATTCTTTTAACCAAAGATGGTTTCCGTCTAGATCAAAGCACATAAGCACATCCTTTTCTTTGTAGCTTTTAGGGTTGTATGCTTTACCATTGATGATGATTTTATTCTTGCAAATTATTATGTTCCTGACTTGTTCTATTTGATGCTCGTGGCGAATAACTTTCCTCCACTTTAACTCCCCTAAAGAATCTAGTTTTGTAAGTAATATACCAGGGCTTTTAACTTTTTCTAATGGGTCGATGCTAAGGCTATGAGAAATTCCTGTAATGTAGATTTCGCTTTGTGGACATGTAGTAAATCCACTAAATTCATCGTTTTCTATACCGATTGAGGTATATGTCCAAAGTGTATCTTGGCAAAACAACGGTAGGCTTAAATGGAGAAAGATTGTGATTAGCAATAGTTTCATTTCCTTGAATTGGTAAATCCAAGATACTATAAAAATCGCAAGCATAGATGCATTCATTCACCATTATTTCTTATGCTTTTTGAAAAACTTCCAAAAAACTTCGGCAAGGTTTATTCCATTATGCCTAGGCTTGCCACTTGGCCAATTGTGCTTTATCGATTTCATTACTGCAAACATGTAAGATTGACCAAAATCAGTCCCATTAGCAGTCCCAAAACCAAATGCTGTTGACTTCTGCTTCGTTCTAACTTTGTACGAGTTGAGATCTAGACCAAGCATGTTTGTCATTATTTCAAAGTTCCTAGCTAATAAATTGTTAGCCAGTATTGAGTCAGGATGGACTGGTAGAGTGCTACTATTATTATGATGAATAAATAACGGATCCTCTTCTCCTATTGTGGAATAAAGTGGAATAGGATCACCTTGGAGTTGTGCTTCTTCCTTCAATAAACTTCCAGAAGTGCCGAAGGCAGCAAAAAGATGAGACCGATGAGGTAACAATTGATTCATTATAAAGCCTGCTCCATTAGAAAATCCGGCAGCATAGATCCGATTTGGATTTCCGTTTAATTCAGTAATCACAAAGTTCACCATAGCATCTACAAAGGTCAAATCATCTTGTGCGGTTTCTCCTGGGCAAAGCATGGTCTTTTTATTAGAGGTTATCCACTTGGTAGTCGTTTTTTGAACACCATCTTTGATAAGACATGTTTTTAAACCTGTAGGATAAACAGTGATTATCCCTTCTTTCTCACCCAATTCTTTCCAAGCACTCATGTTGTAAAATTTTTTTCCAGTCCCACTCGAACCATGAAACATAAAAACTACAGGAACTGGTCCAGATCGCTGATTGGCTTTTTTTGGTTTGTGGACAATAAATTCTCTTAATTCACTATCTATGTGGATGGTCATTTTAGAAGTGTACTCATCTATTTTAAATTGAGTCGTTTGTGCATTCGCCGAAAGGCAAAAGATGCTTACTAAAATGCTTATGATGATTTTCATTGGTTTTTACTTTATGTAAAAGTATTTTTAATCTTACATTTTTTGCTCACGGAATACCACGATAACTGTAATATTAAGGTTATTTGGGATAATGGGATAATCTATATTTATTCTTAATATTGCAAAACATTTAAATAAACAATCATGAAACAATTATTCTTATTCATTTTTAGTGTAGTAATCTTTTGTAGCTCTTGTGGTAATGACAAAGTTGCTGCAGAAAACAAAGCTAAATTGGAGGCTTCAATGGCAACGATGACACCTCAGCAAAAAATCGATGAAGAGCTTATTCAAAAATACCTTAAAGAGAAAGGATTAAAGGCTCAAAGGACGGACAGTGGAATATATTACATCATTGAAAAATTAGGCACTGGAGACATTGCTCCAACGAATTCTGTAGAAGTACATTACGAAGGCACCTTGCTTAATGGAAGTAAGTTTGACTCTTCATACGATAGAGGCAAAACCATAAGTTTTGGATTGGGGCAAGTAGTAAAAGGATGGACAGAAGGAATACCATTGATAAAAAATGGTGGAAAAGGAACTCTAATCATTCCATCACATCTTGGATATGGATCTCGTGCAAAGGGTGCAAAAATTCCAGCTAATTCTGTACTAGTATTTTTGGTTGAAGTCTTTGACGTCAAATAATATTCTGACAAAATACGCTCTTGAATTTAAAAGCAGAAACTTTTATGAAGTTTCTGCTTTTATTTTTTTAAGGTCTTTAAGTTTGACCGTCGATGATCAGTTTAGTTTTCTCTCCAAAATACTGAACAAATTTTTGCATGTCATTAGCAAGATCACTGTTTTTAGTTGCTTTGAAATAAGTGTCAGCTAGACCTCTCAAAGTTTGATACATGAACCTATCCATTTCATGCACTTCAAGTTCTTGTGTCCAAAGATCTATCTTAAAGGTGTCTTTTGTTTCGGAGTGAAAAAGTGAAAGAAGCATTCCTTTTGCTTCATTTACTTGTCTCCCGCCATCAGGATTCTCTGCCTGCCATTTCAATTCAACTGGAATGTGATCTTCATCTAAGCCAACACTCACTTTTATGTCACTTACTTTCTTAACTGGTTTCATTATTTTCTTTTTATCAAAATCATTGTTTCCCTCTCTCCTGCTCTA
>CALDYJ010000080.1 GCA_937941095.1 uncultured Saprospiraceae bacterium
AGAGTTATGTGATTTCTTTCGATTTAATGCTCAGTACATGTCTGAAATTTATACTACCCAGCCAGAAAGTCCAGCCAAAATTTGGAATAGATTAGAGTATAGAGCTTTGGAAGGGTTTGTATTCGCCATCACTCCTTTTAACTTTACTTCTATAGCTGCTAATTTACCTTGTGCACCAGCTATGATGGGAAACACTGTAGTTTGGAAACCAGCAGAAACTCAGATTTATTCTGCGATTGTCATCATGGATTTATTGGAAGAAGCTGGCTTGCCCCCTGGAGTAATAAACTTGGTTTATGTTGATGGACCTGTTGCCGGGGATATAATTTTTAAACACAAAGAATTCGCAGGTTTACATTTTACTGGAAGCACAAAAGTGTTTCAATTGCTTTGGCAAACAATTGGTAAAAACATCGCAAACTATAAATCTTATCCTAGAATCGTAGGCGAGACTGGTGGTAAAGATTTTGTTCTTGCTCATCCAAGCGCCAATGCTAAACAAGTAGCTGTAGCTTTATCAAGAGGAGCATTCGAATACCAAGGTCAAAAGTGTTCAGCAGCATCAAGAGCTTACATTCCTAAAAACATATGGAAGGATGTAAAGAAATATTTGTTAGCGGACCTTGAAACATTTAAGATGGGCCCTCCAGAAGATTTTACAAATTTCATAAATGCAGTGATTGATGTTAAATCTTTTGATAGAATAAGTAAATACATTGCCACAGCTAAGAAGTCTAAGAAGGCCAAAATAATTGCTGGAGGTGGGTATGACAAAAAGAAAGGATATTTTATTGAACCTACCGTTATTGAAACTTCAGATGCAAAGTATCAAACGATGTGTGAAGAAATTTTTGGACCAGTCTTGACCATTCACGTTTACGACGGAAAGAATTTTGAAAAGATGTGTGAAGTCTTAGATGATACGTCACCATATGCTTTAACAGGGGCAATCTTTGCCAAAGATAGATATGCTATTACCTTAGCCGAAGAAAAGCTTAAACACTCAGCTGGAAATTTTTACATAAACGATAAACCTACCGGAGCTGTAGTAGGGCAACAACCATTTGGAGGAGCAAGAGCTTCTGGAACAAATGATAAAGCTGGTTCAGTTTTAAACCTGTATAGGTGGGTTTCGCCTAGAACGATCAAAGAAAATTTTGTAGCGCCTACTGATTATAGATACCCATTTTTAATGGAAGAATAAGCTCAAATTTCGAGTTCAATCAAGGGCATTAAAAATAAACCAAACAATCCATCTTCAAGCTTTGCTTGTTGATGGATTGTTTGGTTTTAAAATCAATTTACTCTTTCGAGATCAAAATCAGTGTCTAGAAGGATTAGAGTGATGACGTCACAAGAGGTATTAATTATCGCCAATTCAGCTTCAACAAATTCAATTCCAGTGGCAGATTCTGCCCTGACTGTTAAGTTACTTCCATCAGAACTCCATTTTTTTTCATCAAAACTATTACCGTTAATTTCTCCTGAAATTAATAATCCACTTGGATCAAGTAAGGTGCCATCTGCTTGAAAAGTTGCCTCGCCAGCTCCACAAGCATCGCATTCCCAAGTTCCAATTATCACTTCAGTGAAATTTGAACAATCAACTGCATTTCCTGCATCATCGTCATCACTACAAGAGAATAAGCCAACTAATAAAAATAGAGCTAAGAGTTTTAATAAGTTTTTCATTTTTTTGGTTTTATATGAATACGCAAGTTCATTAGGTTGGTACAAAATAAGACAATACAATTATTTTTTGCAAAATATTATTGGAGCATGTCAAAGTTATTGTTGAGTAGCTTAAGCTAATATACTGTAACTAATCCAAGCAAAAAGGTAGGCCGCAAATGTGAAAGCGAAGAATTGGTACATGGCATATTTCCACTGGCCGGTTTCTTTTTTTACTATGGCTAAAGTACTCATACATTGCAAGGCAAATGCATAAAATATCAACAAGGAAATACAAGTCGCAAAAGTGAATCTTGCTTGGCCTGTTTCTATATTTTTTTCTTGGCGAAGTCTCGCTATAATAGGTAGATCTTCTTCTGAGCCGACGCTGTATAAAGTAGATAAAGTCCCTACAAAAACTTCTCGAGCCGCAAATGAAGTAAATAATGCAATCCCAATTTTCCAATCATAACCTAGTGGTTTAATGGCAGGCTCCATAAATTTACCAACGTAGCCTACATAAGAGTATTCCAAATCAAAAGACTCTTTCTCCAAGCTGTTATTTTGTTGTTGAGCTTTCTCAAATGCTGCTGTTTTCCATTCTTCTGATTTTGGACTGTAACTGGCTAGAAACCACAAAACGATAGAAATAATGAATATTATTTTACCAGCTTCAATGACGAAGGATTTGGTTTTTAAATAGGCGTTGTAAAGTACATTTCTCCAATTTGGCATTCGATATACTGGCAGTTCTAAGGTCCATAATTGGTTACTTGGGAAAGAGGTTTTATTTCCGATGTACCATGATACAAGGAGGGTGCCTAAAACCCCTAACAAATAAAGTGATAACATAGCTATGCCTTGCCAATTGAAAAAACCATTTGATGGATCTGGTAATAGGACCGCAATCAAAATCGTGTAAACTGGTAATCTAGCACTGCATGTCATCAATGGCGCTGCTAAGATCACAGCCATTCTTTCTTTTGGATCATCGATCGTTCTTGCACTCATAATTGCTGGAATGGCACATGCCCAACTAGACATTAGAGGAATAATACTTTTTCCACTCAGTCCAAACTTTCTTAAAAATCTATCTGATATAAATGAAATCCTAGACAAGTATCCACTATGCTCTAAAACACCAAGCAATAAAAATAGGATTAGAATAATTGGAATAAATATAATCACTCCACCAATTCCTGGAATAATACCTTCTGCAATTAAATTGCTCAGCATACTTTCTTGAAAATTGTTATTTACATAAGATGAAAGACTTGCAAAAGTGTTATCGATCCAATCCATAGGGTAGGCAGCCAATGTAAACACAGACTGAAATGTTAACCACATAACAAGTAAAAAAATGAGGATGCCCCAAATCGGATGTAGAAGAAACTTATCCCATTTTTTGGACTTCAATTGAAAATCCAAAGCTTCATTCTTATCTATGCTGCTTCTGGTTATAGCGCTAATTATTCTTTGCCTTTTGAAGTATTCACTTTTTAAACCATTGATAGCATTGTCTTTTTCTAAACTGTTAGCATAATTATTTATGACTATGCCATCTTTCCACTCATCGTAGAGACTTCTACAAACAGCATGTGGTACTTTAAAAGCATCATTTTTAAGAAGCTTTTCTAAATCATTTAATCCTTTTCCAGACTTGGAGTTCATTAGCATCACTGGACAGCCAATAAGATCCGAATGTTTTTGAAGGCTTATTTTTATTTTATTTTTTTCTAAATCATCTCTAAAATTTATCACTAAGATCATCGGAATCTGCAAGTCCGCAATTTCTGAAAATAGCATCAAGCTATCCTCAAGCATTAAACCATTAGCAACAAATAGTACTGGTGTACTTTTTTTTGCATGGTATAATAGTTTGTCTTTTGATATTTTTTCTTCTGGACTTGTTGTGTGTAAGGATTTTAAACCAGGAAGATCAATTATGTTATAATCCGCAAATTTTCCTTTTTTTGCTGCTACAGTTACACCACTGTAATTACCTACCTTTTGGTTTAAACCTGTAAGTAAATTGAATAAGCTACTTTTCCCTGCATTCGGTTTGCCTATTAGAATGACTGATTTTTCTTTTGCTAAATTCTTGTCCATTCTAATGTGTTAAAATCAGCTGATCGCAGGCTCAACATTTTTCCACTAATGGTAATATTGATGAGGTTTGCGTAAGATGGGCTATAGTTTTTTATAAATATTGAGCCTATTGTTATCCCATGAGTTAAGAGGTAAGCTTTTAAATCATCGGCACCGTGTAGGTCAATGATAATAGCCCTTTCTCCCTCTTTTAAACGATTTTTGTTCATCTATTTATTTAGACAACAAAAATAGTTATTTTTAATTAATCTAAATAAGGATAGTGCGTTTTATTTGAGTTTGACAAACTTTGCATTGTATTGCGTTTTAGCATTCATAACTTGAACAATGTATTGTCCATCAGGCAAATTATCAATGTTTTGATTCAGCTTCAAGTGCTTGTTTTGAAGTTCCAACTCCTCCTTTAAAAGAATTTTTCCATTGAGGTTTAGGATGGCAATTTGGTACTTACCTTTTTCAATGTTTTCAATGTTGATGTTTAAATTAGAACTTGCTGGATTAGGAAAAATTTTGAGGTCATTATTTTTCGTTACGAGCCTTTGAGTGCTAACTGGTTCTTGAATCTGAAAATCCCAAGCGCCTCTTCCATAAGTTCCAAATCTAGCTAATTGTTGATCTTCTAACCATTCCACAGACCAATACCTTGTGTTTGGCGCACCCACACCACTTAAGTCATGCCACGAATCCGTTTCCACAAGGTAAACATACGGCCCTGCTTCTGTGGCTGCAAAAAGCATACTTTCATCCGCATTTGCGGCAAGCTCAAAAACTAAAGTGGGCGGTAGATTATTATTAAAGCCAACGAAATTAGCTCCCATATCATCAGAGTAAAAAACAGGTGGACTAGAATAACCTGAACCACCAATGTAAACAACGTTTTCATCTAGTTCTGAAGCGTGTATTGTTGCTCCATAAAGGTAATGTGGTTCTGGTACAGAAATCATACTCAATTCCCAATTTTGACCAGCATCGGTTGAATAAAAGAAAAAACCATTGGTTGTTGCAGCATACATAATGTCAGGATTGATGGGTGAGACTTCGATTGCTGAAACTTGCCCACCTGAAAAATCTTGAAAATCAAAGGGTAAATTCTCTTTCTGTATCCAACCCGCCCAATATTTCAATTTGATTATGTATGAACCGGGGCCACCATCTGCATTACCACCAGCCATTAAAACTTCATGAAAGTCGGAACCTGGTATTTCTTGTAATGGTGGTATCCATACTGTTTCATTTTCAGACTCTAGGGTAAAGCTAGCAGTAGAGCTTCCACTTTTAGGATCATTGTAAAACGAAACTGCACCATCTGGATAAACAAACCACATGCCTTCACCGTTTCTTGAAAAAGTGATGTGACCATAATCTCCTGAAATCACTTGATCGAAGTCAGCAGGTTCTTCAGGATTAGTTATTCTACCGCGCTGAAAACCTTGATCTTGTGTTCCGGCATAAACAAACCACGGATCATTTGGATCGGTTTTTACATCGTAATACTGACTTACGTTCAAGCCTTTGAGGCCAATGTTATTTACAGTACTTAAGTAGTCGTATGAGATGCTCAATCCTCCATGATTACTAATTAATTGAAAAGGCTCACCATCCTTAGTTTCAAATTCATTAAACCACATAATATCAGCGTGCAAAGCACCTTCAACATTAGTATAATATTGACCCCATTCATTTATCTTTTGCCAAAGAAATCCTCCTCCAAGGGCTTTGTGGCATTCAACCTCACCAAAAAAGATTTCATCGTTTTTAGAAGGAGACACAAAAAGCCCAACTTCCCAGGGTCTGGCACTTAGATTTCCAGAAAAAGTCCAGGTAAGTCCTAAATCAGTTGACCTATACATTTTATCTAAGTGATTGTAGGAGAATAATTCTATCTCACCATCTTTTTCATATCCGACCAAATTATGTCTAAAGTCTGGATTGTAAATTAAATCAGTCAAGCCAACTGCTTCGAAAGAATTTGATTCAAAGTTAAATTCTCGCATAAATGGATTAGCAGGATTAACATCATATAATAAGAATACTCTATTGCTATTATGAGGAACACAAAGATCGAAGGAGTTCCAATTTGAGGTCTGCAAGGCGTAAACCTCTTGGTAAGTTTCGCCTAAATCTTTTGAAAGGAAAACGGCTCCATTTGACCAATAATCTTTTTTGCTGATGCAAAAGATGTGTAATTCATCATTATGGTATGACATGTTGAATTTCCTTGATCCACCAGAACTTTCTGTTATTTCTGGAGTGCCAATAGAGCTGATCCATGTTTTTCCTAGGTCATCACTATAATGAGGTAAACCTGCAATGCATGCAAGAACTCTTTTTGTACCGTTAATGTCTATTATTTTTAAGAGGTGTTTGCTGAATCTAAAATCTTGATTAACTACTTCCCAATAACTGCCATCTCGTTTTCCTTTAAAAATTGTCCCACCATCTGCAATGGTCCAAATAAAATCTGTTTCTTTATCATATTCTGTAATGTGGACAGAGCCTGCTTGGTTGTTAGAACCGATTTCAAACCATTCACCATACAGTAAAGAATCTACAATTGATTCTTGCCCATCTTTGGCAAGCAATTGTTTTTTGAGGAATGCTTTCTTTCGCGCTGTTTTGTATTCTATGGCTTTCCAATTAGTTCCTGGTTTTGCCTGATGCATTAGTTCAAACCACTTTTCTCTTTTCAATTGAGAATCACCATCTTCAGCATCAGGATCTAAGACTATCGTTCCATTGGTAGGAGCTGGGAGATTGTTTTTGCATGTGAAGCAAAAAAGTATAGATAAAAAGAATAATAAGATCCTCATCTTTTTTTTGCTAAGATAAAAAGATGCTACTTATAAAAGTGGCCTATACTTGACAATAATTCAGCTTTGTTTTATGCTTTTTCAAAATCGTCCCAGTTTTTAATTTTTGGTTCACCAAGTTTACCCATACTTTTGCCAACTAGCATTGCCACCATAGCATCACCAGTTACATTTACAACTGTTCTACACATATCAAGAGGCCTATCAACGGCAAAAATTAAAGCTAAACCAGCTTCAGGAACGTTAATAGCGCCTAGGACAATTACTAGCATGACCATTCCAGCAGAAGGAACAGCGGCTGAACCAATAGAGGCAAGAGTAGCTGTAAGTACAATCGTTAATTGTGCTCCTAGACTCAGATCAATATCAAAAGCTTGAGCTATAAATACGGCGGCAACTGCTTGATATAAACTAGTACCATCCATATTTACGGTTGCGCCTATTGGTAAAACAAAACTAGAAACTTCTTCTTCTACACCAATGTGTTCTGTGACTCTCTCCATAGTAACCGGCAAAGTAGCTGCACTAGAACTTGTAGAGAATGCCAGCAATTGAGCCGGAGAAATCCCTTTAAAGAAAGAAGCATAACTTCTTCCCGTATAAGTTTTTACAATCAATGGATAAATAAGGAATACGAGCAATGCTAAACCAATAAGTACGGATAATGAATACCAAAGTAAGGCTATAATCAGTTCGATGCCAGGTGACTGAACAATCAAAGTTGCCATTAATGCAAAAACTCCATAGGGCGCACAGATCATTATAAAGTCAATCATTTTTAAAATGATTTCATTCAAGCCATCGAAGAACTTTTTAACGGGTTGGGCTTTTTCACTTGGGATTCTTAACAAACAAATCGAGAAAAATATAACAAAGAAAATTACTTGTAACATGTTTTTATTGCTTGTCAAAGCACTGAATATATTGCTCGGTACAAGATCAACTACTGCTTGAAGTGGGCCTTCGCTTTTCTGACCTGAAGCCATGTCAATTTTCTTTTGAGCATCTCCTTCAAATTCTAATAAAATTTCTTGCCTTGTCTCTTCTGTTATCGTGGTACCTGGTTTAACCAAATTAACGATGACTAAGCCTATTGTAACAGCAATCAATGTAGAGGCAACGTATAGACCTACGGTCCGGCCACCCATTTTAGATAGTTTACTTATGTCCTCAATCTCTGAGATCCCTTTTATTAAAGAGACGATGATTAAGGGAACAGCTATCAACTTCAAGGCATTAATAAAGATGGTTCCAAAAGGTTTTATCCAATCTGTAATAAAAACCCCTAGTTTGGTAAAGGATTTTTCTCCAACCATGACTTCCTCACTAAAGGAAGGAATTTGCAATAAGATAATCGGAAATAAAACACCAAGTGCCATTCCGATTAGAATTTTCCAATGCAATTCAAGATTTTTCATAAGGTTGGTTTTATTTGCACCTTAAATTTAAGAAATTTTAATTGCTCGAGTCATTTCTCTTTTTCTTGGAGGGCCTGGAATGCTTTCTACTTTAAAACCAACCGCTTTTAAAGCCCTCTTAAAAGAACCTTTTGCGCAATACGTCGTCAATATCCCATCCTCTTTCAAACAAGAATATATCTTTTCTAAAAAGGGTTCTTCCCAAAACTGAGGTTGAGAAGTAGGAGCGAAGGCGTCAAAATATACAAGATCGAATACCTGCGGATAACTGTATTTTGTAAACTCAGTTTTTACTTTTTTGAAAATAAAATGCTTTGAAAGTTGGTGCAACTCTTCCCAAGGAGTTTTATGAATTTGTTGAAAGGCTTCCACCTGAGAAGGATCGAGAAGTTGGGGAAAGTTTAATTGAAGAGCTTGCTGTTCTGTAATTGGAAAAGCTTCTAAAGAAGTATAATGGATAGATTTTGCATGTTTTTCAGCATAAAGGAGGCTCATAAACGCATTAAGACCGGTACCAAGACCGATCTCAAGCAAATGAATTTTATCTTTTTGGGTTTTCAGTTTATGTTCGAGACCACTTTTAATAAAAACGTGGGCGGTTTCAGTAATTGCGCCATGTATTGAATGGTATGACACTCCAAATTGCTGCGATTGTATGGAATGCGAACCGTCTTCAGTAATAATTAAGCCCGGTTCAGGCATGCATTAAAATAATAATGTAATACAATTAGCAGCTACGGTAACAAGATCTGTAAGATCTACAGAGAATGTTGGACACCCCATTCCTCTGTTGCAAGAACTAAAGGATAGTGCCATAAAAGCTCCTACAAAAAGGCTTAAATTTTTAAAATTGGATTTTTTCATGATATTGGATTTATTTAATCTCTTAACGCTTGGTAAATCAGCAATATTACTGCCAATACTTATAAATTAAGAGAACGACAACAAAAATAGCTAAATACTTTTTCAAAATGGCCTTTACAAACATTAAAAAAGCCTTAAATATGAATCTAAATTGTAATTTGACTCTATAATCAAGAACGTTTTATTTCTAATACGTTACACATTTTGTAGTTATTCCTTAAATATTAACTTTGTATTTCAATAAATGAGTAAAATGGCTAGATTATTACAATTAAGAGAAGCAATTAGAGAAGGCATGTCAGAAGAGATGAGAAGAGATGATCGTGTCTTTCTCATGGGTGAAGAAGTAGCAGAATATAATGGTGCTTACAAGGTAAGTAAGGGGATGTTAGATGAATTTGGTCCAAAAAGAGTTATTGATACCCCAATTGCAGAGTTAGGTTTTGCTGGAATTGGCGTAGGTGCTGCAATGAATGGATTGAGACCGATTGTTGAATTTATGACTTGGAATTTTGCTGTTTTGGCTTTTGACCAGATCGTTAATAATGCTGCTAAAACCTTATCGCAATCAGCAGGTAATTTTAAATGCCCAATCGTTTTTAGAGGTCCATCTGGAGCTGCTGGTCAATTGGCTCAACAGCATTCACAAACTTTTGAAGCATGGCTTGCAAATTGCCCAGGCTTGAAAGTAATCTCAAGCATACATCCTGCAGATTCAAAAGGATTAATCAAAGCTGCTATTCGAGATGATAACCCAATCTGTATCATGGAATCAGAAATCATGTATGGGGAGACTGGAGAAGTACCAGAGGGAGAGCATTTAGTGGAAATTGGTAAGGCTGCAATCAGGAGAGAGGGAACGGATGTTACTTTGATCTCTTATAATAAAATGATGAATGTTATCAATGCTGCAGCAGATGAATTAGCTAAGCAAGGGATCTCAGCAGAAGTTATAGACTTAAGGACCATAAGACCCTTAGACCACGAGACGATTGTAAATTCTGTAAAGAAAACTAATAGAGTTGTTGTTGTGGATGAATCTTGGCCTTTTGCTGGTGTATCTGCTGAAATTACTTATGAAATTCAAAAGTATGCCTTCGATTATTTAGATGCTCCAGTTGTGAGGGTCAATTCGGCCGATGTATCCTTACCATATGCGCCTACTTTAGTTGAAGCATATCTACCGAATCCTAAAAAAGTTTTGGATGCTGTGAATCAAGTGATGTATAGGTAGTTAAGGTATTAGGCTTTGGTCTTTAGGCTTTTAGTCTTTTGTCTATAGTGTTTGCTTGATCAAGCTTTTGATTAAAATGAAAACCGAAATCTAGAGCTCAGGTAAGTAATGAAATACTTAAACATTTTTAGGTCTAATGTTTTTAGCTAATCTATTCGAGCCAGTTTAGTTATATCAAATTAACTTAACAAGCAACAACCCTAAAGCTTTGCTGTCTTATTTCTCAAATAATGATCTGCTATCACTAAAGCTACCATTGCTTCAACAATTGGTACCGCTCTTGGAACAACACAAGGATCATGTCTACCTTTGCCTTCTACCTTGACAGTCTCACCTATTTCGTTGATGCTATCTTGAGATTTTATGATAGTGGCCACTGGTTTAAAAGCTGCTTTCAGATAAATGTCCATACCATTTGAAATGCCACCTTGAATGCCACCAGAAAAATTAGTTTTTGTTTTAATCAAGCCTTGATCATCCTTATAAAAAGCATCATTATGTTGAGAGCCTTTTAAATGAGCAGCATTAAAACCACTTCCATATTCGAATCCTTTGCAAGCATTTATACTCATCACGGCCTTTGCCAAATCTGCATGTAGTTTGTCAAAGACTGGTTCTCCCAATCCTGGCGGTAAACCCTTTACTACACATGTGATTTCACCACCGACAGTATCTCCACTTTTTTTCACACCTTTAATTAATGTAATCATTGCTTCTGCTGTTTTAGGATCAGGACATCTTACCATGTTCTTTTCTGATTGAGAAAGGTCATAATGGTCATACGATTGGGATAATTTTATATCTGCAACGGCATTTACATAAGCTTGAACACTTATTTTATATTCTCTTAGTAATAATTGTGCGATTGCCCCAGCTGCGACCCTTGCAGCGGTTTCCCTTGCAGAGGATCGACCTCCTCCTCTGTAATCTCTTTGACCATATTTAGTCTGATAGGTATAATCAGCATGAGAAGGTCTAAACTTGTCTTTGATGTGGGAATAATCTTTAGAACGAGCATCTTTATTTGGAATGATCAGACAGATTGGAGTGCCTGTACTTTCCCCATTAAAAACCCCTGATAATATTTCAAACGCCTCAGTTTCTTTTCTTTGCGTGACAATGGTAGATTGCCCCGGTTTTCTTCTTTGCAATTGAGCATTGATGAACGCTAGATCAATTTTTAATCCGGCAGGACAGCCATCTAGAATTAAGCCGATGGCTTTACCATGAGATTCACCAAATGTAGTAAGTCTAAATAATTTTCCAAAAGTACTTCCTGGCATAAGTAATTGTGCTTAATGCTAAGGTAACAAATCCCAACCATATCCTTTACCGCTGGATGAATTGTATTGTAATGCTCTCACTAGGCCGTATCTTTTACTGTAAATATTCACCGTACCCGGTGCACCAAATTTAATGTCCCTATTGTCAAAGTAAACATTCAGTCTTGGAAAAGTAAAATTGAAGTTTTCATAATTAAGGACATAGGCCTCTAATATGCCATCTATGTTTGGTTCCGAAGTACTCCAAGCTATAATTTCAACTTCTTTTTCTTCTAATTCTTTCATAGGTAAAGAAGAAGTTGTTTGAGAACTTAACTGAAAAAGCCTTGTCTTTAATCTAGCGTCTTTCGTAACTAGTTCTAAATTGTTGTTCTCTGAATCTTCATTCACATTTAAATAATAATGAAAGACAGCATCAGGAAATGCTACATTTGAAGCATTGTTTAAAGATGCTGACCCAGGCGTGAGAACTTCTTGGACCAAAAATCCGTTTTCATCCTGTGAGATGATTTCTTGAACCAAGGTATCTGTATAATAGATGTAGTTACATCTAGTTAAGTTTAGATACTCTTCCCCAATGAAGAAGACGTATTTACTTATTTGCCCAACTTCGAGATTCTCGTAATTGATTTTATTCCCTGAACCAAAAGATTTTGTAGAATTAGAGTCATCTTTATTGCATGAAATAAACACCCCTAATGCTACAAATGCGTAAACGATTTGTAATAATCTCATTTTATTAGATTTAGATAAAATAAGGTCATGGAAGAGGGGAATAGACCTATTTCAAGGGGGGATGCCCCAAATATGTGAGACAATTGTTTCTATAAATTAAAAAGTACAAGTAATTTGTGACATGGATTTTATATCAAAAGATATACTAGAAAAATTGGAATTTGACAAAGTGATAGGACTAGCTGCAAAGTATTGCTTTGGAGCCATAGGAAGAATCAAATTCTGTGACTTGAGACCAAATTCAGATTACAAAGAAATTTCAATTAAGCTAGAGGAGACTTATGAGTATAAGGAATTACTTGAAATGGACAAAAGATTACCATTATCAACTTACGAGTCTATCTTGCCATTTACTAAATTACTGCGAGTCGTAGATTATGTATTAGAAACAGATGAGATTCGTCAAGTATTCAATACCATGACGATAATTTCGTCTATTGGAAATTTTTTCTCAAGTACACAAAAGGACAATTGGCCAAACCTTTATAGTGTTATTGCCGACTTAGAAATTCTTGATGGAGTAATCAGATCAATTGATAAAGTCATTGATGAAAAAGGGGAAATCCGATCAAATGCTTCGCCTGAGTTGGTGCGCATTAGGAAAGATAAAGCCTCAAAACTACAAGAGCTAGATAGACAATTCAAAAACATTATTCAAGAAAATAAAAACAAAGGCTGGCTGTCTGATAATGAAGAATCCTATAGAAACGGAAGAAGAGTTTTGAGTGTACCTGCAGAACATAAAAGGAAGGTGAGAGGTATTATTCACGATGAATCTGCGACTGGCAAAACGGCATTCATTGAACCAGAAAAAATCATTGAAATAAATAATGATCTGTTTGATTTAGATTCAGATGAAAAAAGAGAAATTTATCGTTTACTCAAAGCATTGTGTAAAGAGTTAAGGCCTTATACAGATGATTTAGAACAATATGAAGAAGTCTTAATTCAATATGACATCATCTATGCAAGAGCAAAATTAGCAATAGACATGGATGCTAGAAGACCTAAACTTAAAGAAACACTAACACTTGATCTAAAAAAGGCATTCCATCCATTGTTGTTAGTCAAAAACAAAGAATTAGCAAAACCGACGATCCCTTTTGATTTGTCCTTGTTTGGTCAAAATAGACTTGTCCTTTTAAGTGGTCCTAATGCAGGTGGAAAATCAATTTGCATGAAAGCAGTTGGTTTACTTCAATTGATGCTTCAAACAGGTTTTTTAATTCCCGTCAATGAAGATTCTGAGTTTGGGATTTTTGAAAAATTCTTTACTGACATTGGAGATGAACAATCCTTAGAAGACGACTTGAGTACTTATAGTAGCCGATTAAAGAACATGAAATGGTTGCTTGACCATTCTGACCAAAAGAGTTTAGTTTTAATAGATGAATTTGGATCGGGGACTGATCCAAAACTAGGAGGAGCAATAGCGGAAGCTATCTTAAAAGAACTTAATCATAGAAAAGTATTTGGGATTATCACTACACACTATTCTAACTTAAAAATCTTTGCATTCAAAACTAAAGGAATTGTAAATGGAGCCATGTTGTTTGACAATGAAAAACTCACTCCAACTTATCTTTTAAAAATCGGAAAACCAGGAAGCTCATTTGCTTTTGAAATTGCTGAAAAAAGCGGTTTAGACAAGCGTGTCTTAAAATATGCAAAACATAAAAGTGGAAAGAATGCAAAAGCAGTAGAGCAACTTTTAGTTGAATTGCAAAATGAAAAAAAAGAACTTGAAGATCAAGTAAATGCACTTAAAGAAAGAGAGTCTAAGCTTCAGCGTTTGATAAAGTCCTATGAAAGCATGAGCTCAGATCTGCATGTAAAACGCAAAAAATTAAAACTAAACAAAAAAGAAATTGAACTACAGCAAAATCAAAGAGATACCAAAGAAATAAATAAACTGATCAAAGAAATTAAGGAAACAAAAAACCTAGACAAGGCGAAGAAAATTGCGAACAAAATCAAAGAGGAGCGAAATGAATTGAGCTTAGATGTTAAATCCTTGAAAAAAGAGATTCATAAGGAGGAAGTAGTGGAACAAAGACCTATCGTAGAAGGTGATTTTGTTAAACTTTTAAGCGGCGGAACAACAGGTAAAGTCATAAAGATAGATAAAGGTAAAGCAAAAATTGCCATGGGAGTGCTTACAGTAATGGTAGACTTACAAGACCTGGTTTTAGCATTAGAACCTCTTGATGTCAAATCAAAATCAGTAACTACTGACATTATAAACTCAAAAGTTGAGTTTGAATCCAAAATTGACATTAGAGGCCTAAGAAAAGATGAAGCGATCCAAACCTTAGAAGTATTTATAGATAAAGCATTACTTACAAATGCAGACACGATAAGAATTGTGCATGGAAAAGGAAATGGCATTTTGAAGCAATCCGTTATTCAAAAGCTCAAAGAATATGATGCTGTATCTAGTTATGTTCACCCGCCACCTCGAGAAGGTGGAGATGGTGTGACCATTGCTACTTTTAGCTAAAAACTAGAATAAACGTTTTAAGTATTATTCTTAAGGTTCAAAAAAGTTGGCTGCCAAAAACATTTGACAGCCAACAGCTTATTCAATAATCTACAACCTAATAAATCTTAAGGGCTTTCCGGGTTTTATTTCTTTAGGCCCTTTAACATAATATATTCCCGGCACTAATTTTTCAGTCGGAAGCATCAATACGTTTCCTCCGAAACTTATTGCTGATTTTGTTTCAAGTACTTTTTTTCCTAAGGCATTGAAAACTTGGAAATTGAAGTTTCCAGCAATTGGACTGTCAAAGGATAGGTTTACATTTCCATTTGTCGGATTCGGATAGATGGAAAGATTCACTTCTTGTTTTTGATCTGCTATGTTTTCTAAAGCAAAGCTTGACAAATCGATTTGTTTAGTATCAATCAAAGATTGTACTTCTTCTTGTGAGACACCAGCATCGCAATCAAATTCGAGGATGTACCTTCTCTTCGTCCAAGGACCATCAATGCCTATACTGCCATCCCAAAATTTTAAATGAGCAAATGGTTGATTGCCAACAAAAACGATTTCTGTCAGCTGATTGAGGATATGATTCAATTCTTGTTCACCTAAAATCGGAAGCTTGGCTTCAGCATTTTGTGCTAGAGCTTGTGCTTCATCCCAAGTTGTCGCCTGCTCAGATAAGAAGTAATTACTGCCATTGACTTCTCCTAAGAAAGTATGGGCAGCATAAACTTCTGGACACTCACTTGTATTGCAATTAACTTGTTCCAATGACAGGACCCCATTAATGTTTTTAATTTGACTCAGGGATTGATCCTCGTTTAAAACAAATCCTAAAGCTCCATTAAAATCAACCTTTTCATTTGTGATTATGTTACCAAAAGGGTCTGAGTAAAATAGATTGTTTGTTGGTTCATCTGCATTATTGTCTACAACTGAACTAAGCCCTATTGTTTCATTGTTAGGAAGGGTCCACTTACTAAAAGAATATTCTGAAAATCCACCTAGTCCACCATAAGGGGTATAAGTATATTCGTATATTCTTATTGGCGGGTCAACATTGTAATTTGTAATCCAATGACCAGAAGAGTATACTCCCCTGTAAGTTGGAAAACGTTGGAAGTTGAATCTTACAAAACCAGAGCCATAGCAACTCTCATTTTCAATTCCAACATTATCAGCATTCAGGTTTTCAGAAGTAATCCCAAAATCTGCATCGACATTAATCAACCAATGATTTCTTCTTGAGCTATAATAACTGTATTTGCTGTTGTGTAAAACAAAACCCCCATCAACTGTTGGTATGACATTTTTCAATTCGTAATGAGGAAAACTTTCAGAATAATATTCAATAGCTATGTATTCAATAGTGGTAATCAATTGATTCTTTATGTTATTTCCATTTGCATCTAATAGATGCGCGTGAATTTCATCATAGCCTGTAGCAAAAGCCTCATTCCCCATATTTGGATCTGCAGGTGGAAAGGTGAGGTAACCGATTAACCAAAAAGTGCCATCGGCATTTTTAGTGATGCCTTTAATCCTGCTTCCAAACATTTGATAGGTATTCTGAAAATAATCGTTTAAAATGAAAGATTGTGTATTTCCATTCTCATCCAAATAAATTACCTGATCACCTTCTATGCTAGCTTCTAAATTTTCTAAGCTAGAAAGGAAAGGGGCTGTACCTAAATCATTTCCTAAAGCATCAAATACTTGCTCGAATTTATTCCCATTGCCATCTTCAGAAATTAAACTAAATTCATCCCCGTTCATCAGGAGGCAGGCATTAGGATCTACATCCTCAATAGCAATTTTACAATCTTCATTATCATTAATATCTTTTACAAGAATAGGTTCATTTGAAATCCAATAATTATTGCCTTCATTTGATTCAATAATTTGATTATCTCGATCAACTTTCAGGATTAAGAAATTGTTTCCTAAGCTTACATTTTCTTCAAGTGTAATTTCACCATAGACATTAGCAATAGTTCCGATTGGTGTGTTACCTGTGTTGACAATACCAACTTGAACATCATTTCCGTTTCCAGAGATTTGATCTGCTGATAAGTAAACACCAATTGTGTAATTTCCTTCAGCAATGGACATCCCAGAATTAGTAAGGTCAAATTCATATGATTCTACATGACCTATTTGCATCTCTGAGTTGAAACAACACAAATTCGTAATTTCTAAATCTGGCAGATCATCACTGCTACAAGGACCATAAGAAAATTCAGTCACTAAATCACAAGCAGCAAGACATTCATTGGCATAAGTAATTCCATCTGTACTACATACAGGATCATAATTTAAAGGGCACGCACAATCATCAATTTCATCGCAATACAATTCCATGATGAATCTTCTTTTCGTCCAAGGACCATCAATACCTAAACTGCCATCCCAAAAGTTCATGTGGGCAAATTCTTGATTTCCGACAAAAACGATTTCATCAATTTGAGGAAGAATTAAAGCTAAAGCATTATCATCTATCAAAGTGGGTATGCCAGTAAAACTGTTGGCTAAAACATCGGCATCTTCCCAAGTCATTTTTGCATCGGATAAGAAAAACGCTCGATTGTTAATAGCGCCTAAATGTGAGAAACCTTCTACTTGTGTAGGACATTCAAGCTCATGGTCAGCCTCTTTTACATTCACAGACCAAAAGGAAATGTAAACGTTATTTTCTTCAGCTAATTCTGCTATTTGGTGATCAAAATCAGCAACCATGATTAAAAAGTTTTCACCAATAGCAACTTCTTCTTCTACTGTTATTTCACCATAGACATCAGAAATTGTTCCGATTGGAGTGTTGCCAGTGTTGATCACACCAACTTCAATTTCGTTTCCGTTATCGTAAACTTGATCAGGAGATAAAAATACTTTAATGGTGTAATCTCCAGCTGCAATGGCAGTACCTGCATTCAATAAGTCGAACTTATAAGACACAACATCGCCAATTCTTATTTCTGAATCCATGCAACAAACTGAAGGAATCCTTAAATCAGCTTTTGCTTGGCCATCACATTCTTGTACGAATATTTTTTGAAAAGCAGATGAGCTGTTGCCACAATCATCAGAAGCAATCCACTGTCTGCTTATGTTGAATGTACATTCTGTTAATTGATCGATAAACTCATGGAAAGAAATGCTCACATCATCATCACAATCATCACTTGCTGTCACTCCCGTTGGATTAGGGATGGTTTCTCCTAAGGTAATGTTTAAAATCAAATCCGAAGGAATTCCAGATAAGACAGGAGCTTCTTGATCCTCTAGGCATGTACATCCATTTTCATCACTATCACAATTAACAGCCAAAATAAACTTTCTTTTAGTCCAAGGACCATCAATTCCTATGCTTCCATCCCAAAATTTAAGGTGTGCGAATTTTTCATTTCCAACAAAAACGATTTCATTTAAATTTGGCAAAACAAAATCAAGTTCTTCTTCCGTCAAAGCAGGTAATAAGGCTTCATTGTAGTTATCGGTCAAATCGGAAGCTTCTAACCAAGTCATCTTATCATTAGAAATGAAAAAAGATTGGCTATTAAAATTACCTAAGAAATTAAAACCATTAATTTGATCGGGACAATCAGTTTCTGTTAATTCTTCAACCAGATCAAATGAGAATGAAGAGACCCAAACATTATTACTTTCATTCGTTTCATTAAGGTTTGTATGACTATCTGCTTGAACAATGACATAGTATGCTCCTGCTTCTGTATCAATAGGAAGGATTAGTTCTCCATCTATTGAATGGTATTCACCAGCAGCTCCATAATTTGCAACTAGTTCATCAATGGCAATATCGGTTTGAAGATCTAATGTTTGATCAGGTGAAAGGTAAACAGAAAAGATATGTTGATCTGTCACATCATCATCGCCGAGGTTTTCAAAATCTATGTAGTATTCGATAGTGGATCCTAAAGCCAATTCTCCTTCGAAACAGCAGAGGTCTACAGGTTTTATATCAAGCTTTGCAATTGGTTCAGGATCGGCTAAATCAGAACAATTTTGAGAAACTAATTTGTAACCATTTTCATCTTTAATAATTCGGTTTACTGTTTTATTTGGAGTAACCACTATGCCATTTGGAGGCGTGAAAATTCCTCTTACATAGACATCTTGACCATTAAAATCGAAGTCTAAATGCCCATAGCCTGGATCGTTGTTGTTTGGGTTATTTGGGTTGTCAATGGTTTTGAAAAAGTAATTATAACTAATACCGTAGTCTTCATCTATGCTCCGCCATCCTTGTGAAATTCTAGCTCCTGCATTCTGATCAATGCTGTAAACAAGACTTTGTTTTTCTGTATTGTAATTAAAGATGTAATCAGTGGATGTTTCTGAATCCAAATCTCCTTCGATTTTAATGTATCCATCACCTAAGCAATCATAAGGTTCGATTTTAAAAGATTCATATTTAGGCCAAAATTCATAAAATACGTTAATGTTTGGCTTTGCAACATACCTATCGATAGCATTTGATTTTGCATGTAAATATATGTGTAGGGTTGAATTCGCACTAGCGTAATAGCCAAGAAATTCATATCCTTTCTTGCCACTGTTGTAATCAGCTAAAGTATATTCGTAATAGGTTAAATATTCTTTTTTTATGAGATCACCATTTTCATTGAGTAAATAATTATTCAAACTATGATGCTGCTGAACATTTGGATCAGTCCATTCATTTATATCCAAAGGTCTTGAATCATTTTCGCCTAAAAGCCAAAAACTACCGTCTATGTTTCTGAATATAGAAAGAACTGTACGCAAAGGAGATGCAAAATATTCTACTAATTCAGGATCTAAGCTCACTGTGCCATCTGGTCCTTCTTCATTCATAAATTGAATAATGTTACCAGATAAAGTTGCTTGTCTATATTTGTAAGTAGAGTTGTTGACGAATGCTGAAGTGCCTAAACTGTTTCCAAAAGAATCAAATGTTTCTTGCCTTCTTGAGCCATTTGAATCTTTAGATACAATACGGAATTGCTGATCATCGATAAGCAAGCAAGATTCTCCTATAGGATTTGTCAAAAAGACTTCACATTCTTCTGCAAGTTCGCTCCCACATTCTCTAATTTCAATAATTTGAGAATCGCTATCAGAATTGCCGCAAGCATCAGTTGCTACCCAGGTTCTATTTAATATATAGGTGCAGTCATCCCATTTTGAAGAAGTTTCTGAAAAACTCATTTGCACGTTTGGGTCACAATTATCAGTAGCTTTTATGTCGCTTGGATCTGAAATTTCTTCACCAGCTAACAAATCGACAATCACATAATTTTTTGACCAATCAATGTCAGGACGTGCATTATCAACAAACTCAATTCTTTGTTGTAGAGTAATTTCCTCTCCACAGTTATCCCTCGCCACCCACTTTCTTAAAATAGTGTTTGGCACATAAGGACATTGAGCATCTTCATATCTTTCTGAATAATCAATGCTGACAGGTTCGCAAGTTGAATTGGCTGTAAGGTTTGGTACAGTTGGAGTAGGAGCATTGCAAGACACCACTTGTTCTTCCTGTATTTGCTCATTAAAATAAATTTGCGGTCTAATGCCTTCTGTCGAAATGCAATATGAATCGCCTTCTTGATACAATCTAGTAACGCTGAAGTCATCATTTAACCATAAGTAAATGTAATCATCAAGACCTTCTGGTAGTTCTCTCGAACTATAGTCCTCTCCAATTATGGAATTGGTGTTTCCAGAAATAAGGTATTTTTTAGTATTCACAAAAAAGTATAAAACAGTAGCTCCAGGTCCCTCGGTATAAACTTCAATGCTTGAAAGCAGTTTTGGCTCATTAAATGATAAGTCAAAAGATCTGTAGTAATCATAAGGTCCTGCATAGTCCAAACCTTTTCCTCCTGTATAAATGATGTTTTCATTACAAGCTTGGATGGTGTTGCTTTGCTTTCCTTCTAAAAAACGATTTCGGTAGTAGTCTTCAAAGAAATCCGTTTTTTCGAAATCTGCATTTAATTGAACAATTGGGTATGTAGGGTATAGATTATCATCTTGGAAAAAATAAAGAAAAGCACCTCCTTCTTTTGTGGGACTAATACTTTGAATGGTGTAGTCAGGGTCATTTTCATAAACCAATTTATATTGAACAACTTGTCCATTAGAATCAATGAGGTATAAATAAAATCTTCTATTATAATCACCGAGTAAAGAACCTACAATCATAAAGTTCCCATTATGTAGTTTCACAACAGGACCAAGCGTATTGTCAATTCTTGTGTACAAATTGACAATGGTTTGTGGAACTTTTATTCCACCTTCTTCCAAATAATAGTTTCCATTTTGTAAAATAGGTTGATATGAATCGAGGATAAATGGAAATGTTGATACTTTTTGATTTAGTAAGTTATGCTCGAACGAATACTCTTTCTCGAAATAAACATTACCTTCTCGAGTGACTATCGAATAAGAATTATCACTGATTAGTTTTGGGCATCCTATCATGTCTTCTTGAGAGAATGGGATCACATTGCAGCTCTGTGCAGAAATGGTACTTAGACCAAAAAGCAAGAAGAAGAGTGGCGTGATTAACAACTTCAAATTTTTCATAGTTATAAATTAGTTGAGCCAATAATTGTTTGTCGTAACAAGATGACTCTTATTTATAGCAGTTTTTTGTACAATTGTGAAGGAATGTACAATGTAAATATTGCTAAACACATGATTATCAGTAATATAAGATATTAAAAACTCATTCTTTTACTTAAGGCATAAAAAGTAAACGAATTACTTAATCACTAGTGGAAAGCGACAAGGCAATTGAAGATAAAACGCGCAATTATCCAAAAAAAAGGCCTTAAATAAGCATAAATACCTATTTAAAGCCTTTTTACTCAAAGAATTGAGTTCTTAGGAAACTGAAATTAGAACATTTCTGTTCCTCCGAAGTGAAAATTCCCTTCGATTGCAGCATTTTCATCAGAATCAGCTCCATGAACTGCATTTTCACCGATGCTTTTAGCATAAAGAGCTCTGATTGTACCAGGAGCTGCTTCTGCAGGATTCGTAGCACCAATTAAAGTTCTAAAATCCGCGATAGCATTGTCTTTTTCAAGTATAGCTGCCACAATAGGGCCAGAAGACATAAATTCTACTAACTCTCCATAAAAAGGCCTTTCCTTATGAACAGCGTAAAACTCACCAGCCTTCTGTGGTGAAAGATGTGTTAATTTCATTGCTACTATCCTAAAACCCCCTTCATTAATCTTGTTAAGGATAGCTCCTATATGCCCTGCTTTTACAGCATCAGGTTTAATCATTGTGAATGTTCTGTTACCAGCCATTTATTTTCGATTTAAATTTATTAAAGAGGCGCAAAACTAATTAAAATTGATTCTTTCTTAAATCTTTTACCTAAGTTTTTGCGTTACTAATTACTTAGCTCTAAATTTGTGTTTCGAAACCAAAGATAACAATTGAAAAAAAAGCATGATCAACCTATCAGCATTAAAGACATTTTTAGAAGTTCCAAGAGACATTTTAATCACGAGTCATAGAAATCCAGATGGTGACGCTGTAGGATCTTCACTTGCTTTATATCATTTTCTTAAGAATTATAACCACCAGATCACCATCGCCTTTCCGTCGGAATTTCCAGCGATTTTTAATTGGATGAAAGACTCTGACAAAATCCTTATTTACGATATGGATTATGAAGAGCTCAACCGAAAGATAAATAAGGTAGATCTAGTATTTTCCCTTGATTATAATGGTTTGGATCGTATTGATAAAATGGGTGAAGCCATAGCTAAAAGTGGTAAACCAATCGCTATGATTGATCATCATTTGTATCCAGATGATTTTGCAGAATATTTTTATTCTAATCCATCAGCGAGCTCTACTTGTGAGATGGTTTTCGAATTTATTCAACTGATGGAAGGTCAAAAGTATTTAGATCAAGATATTGCTGAATACATTTACACAGGCATTCTAACAGATACTGGATCATTTAAATACAGCACATCACCTAGACTTTTTGAAATAGTAGGACAATTGATGAGTCATGGTGTAAATAACAATAAATTACAAGACTTAATCTTCAATAGTCTTCCACTTAAGAATTTAAAATTACTTGGTTATTGTTTAAATCAAAGAATGGAAATATTGCCCGACTTAAAAACAGGGATTATTACTTTGAGCAAACAGGATTACGAAAATTTTGACATAAAAAGAGGTGATACTGAAGGTATTGTCAATTACCTTTTGATGTTGAAAGAAGTAAAACTTGCTGCTTTTATTACCGAGCAACCGTCCATCGTCAAGATTTCTTTGAGGTCGAAAGGGGACATTGCGGTTAACGAGATTTGCTCGAAACATTTTAAAGGAGGAGGTCATAAAAATGCTTCAGGTGGGGCTTCCTACTTGAATCTTGAAAAAACACTTAAAAAGTTTAAAACTATCCTTGAAGATGTCCCAAATTTAAGTGTAAAAGAGGAGGTTTAAGTTTGACATAGTTTTATATGTTTTGCTTATGTTTGCATCAATAAAAATAAAATTGATGAAAAATTTACTTCTTTTTATAACTCTTTTGTGTTTGGCAGCCTGCCAACAACAATTGTCTGAAGTCGAAAATTATTTTGGTGGCAAACTAGACGGGGAATTAAGCCCTGGCTATAGCTACATAAATCACACAAAAAAGGCAGGAGACAAACTGAATCCCGGCCAAGTAGCTTATTTTGACTATTACATTATGAAAAAAGATTCAGTTATTTTTTCTAATGTTCAAACTAATAATCCGGAGAAAATGCCTATTCCTTTGGATGATACAAATACTCAGAAGCAGCTCAAGCCAATGCATACAGCATTCAAAAATATGGCTACAGGTGATAGTCTAAGTATGTTTATTCACGTTGATTCATTTCCTTCAAAAGTTAAGGACATGGGAGATTCAAAATTCATCACTCAGACATTTGTTTTGCGTGAGATTAAAGATATGGCAGGATATCAAGCAGATTTGAATAAGGAAAGGATGGAAAGAGAGGCACTTGCTGAAGCAGGAAAAGCTAGAGAATCTGAAGTTGCTGCCATGATGAAGGTGAGAGCTAGTGATTATACCAGCGGTAAATTGAAATCAAAAATACAAACGACAGCTTCCGGTTTAAAATACATTATTCATGAAGAAGGTGCTGGAAGCAAACCAGTCAAAGGGAATAATGTAATGGTTCAATACTATGGTACTTTGACGGATGGCACTATGTTCGACAATTCTTTTAAAAGAGGACAAGCATTTAACTTTCCTCTAGGTATGGGAAGAGTGATAAAAGGTTGGGATGAAGGCATAGCATTGTTGAATGAAGGATCAAAGGCAACATTTTTTATACCTCAGCATTTAGCTTATGGCGAAA
>CALDYJ010000081.1 GCA_937941095.1 uncultured Saprospiraceae bacterium
CGTCCAAATTCTCTCCAAGTGATAATGGAAATTAAAGAATATTGTGGCAACAACATCAAGACTTCAGAAGAAACTGGTTTCCTTGAAGACTTCCAAGCAATTAGTGAAAGTGAAGGAGCAGAATGCGAAGAGTTTTAATTAAAAAATTTTAGATGTTCGTGATTCTGACGTTATTCCCGTCTGAATTTAAAAAATTAAAATATTCCTTTTCATCATTTGAAACTTGCTGGTCATTATTTTCTAATAAAAATGATAGTCTCAAGATGTTTTTATCAAGAATTCTTATTCAAAGAAGTACCACAATTAGAAATACTCACCGAAGTCCTAAATTGGCTTAATTATCGTATTTTTTATTCATTAGCTTAATAGCTAATGCATGATTGAAACTATTTTATGCTAATTTGTTCTTATAAAAATTGAATTCTAATTCTGAAAAAACCGAATACAGCGCTTTCTTTTACTCTGAATTTATTCAGATTCCTCTTCGTGATGGCTATCCTTGCCATTCTATTGTTATTACTATACATAAAAGTGTACAACCATAAGGTTCCTGAATTCATTTCTAAACAAGCTAAAAAAGAATTTGGGGTAGACATGGGCTATCATGATTTTAATTTTGACCCTATCAATAATTTTCCAATGTTTCAATACAGCATTAATTGTATTTTTATTGATGGTTCTTCAGAAAATAATTTCGGCAACAATTTTTTAGAAATTGAACAATGCTCTTTTCTTTTAAATCCTCTGGATTTATTTAAAAAAATAAAAAGGGTAGAAGCCATCGAAATCAAAGATGCTCATGTCCATGTGCTTGTTGATTCACTAGGGAATAAAAATCTCATCTTTCTAAAAACCTTGATGGACAAAGCAAGTAAAAAGAATAATGAATCAAATGAACTAACGAAAAATGATTCTAAAGTTATTTTATCATCTTTTCAAATTCAAAATATGCATTTTGAATTTGAAGATAAAAAAATGGAAAAACTCTATGATATCCATTTTCATGATGCAAGAATTGATCCTTTTGAAAATAATGGGTTCCAATTTTTTAAATTAGAATCCAATTGCTTCTTTAATGGACTTACTTTTAAAAAAGAAGATGGACCCTTTTTAAAAAACAAAAGTGCTTTCTTAAGAGTAGATGCTTGCTTTAAAAAAGACAGTATTTTATTTCAGGAATCAACACTCTTAATTGGAAATGATCAACTTTCCTTGCAAGGGTATTTGCTCAAATCGGAACCCAATTATTTAAACTTAAACATTGAATCTCCTGGTATTTTATATGAAGATGCTATGGAACTTTTACCAATAAAGGTTCAAAATAACTTAGCCGAGTTTCACATTGACCAGCCAGCTTATGCAAATGTTTCAATTGAAGGAGAATTGAAACCATATCACCCTCCAAAAGTTGTAGTTGACTTTTCCGCTTATGGCACAGATTTGAAATTTGAAAATGAGCAATTGAAAAACGTAAATTTTCAAGCAAAATTTATAAATAATTGTAAATCGACTACAAAAAAAATATTGCCAGATGATGCTTGTTTGGAAATTAAATCTTTTGAAGGAAAATTGAAAAATAATGAAAATGTAATATTATCAGGTATTGTTCATGATTTGAATGATCTTTCAGCTGTTGATTTAAAAGGAGAGATTCAAACAAATCTTAACAACTTAAGTCCTAAAAATGAAAAAATTGAAAACTTAAATTTTACTAAAGGGAAGCTAAATTTATTTTTTGATTTTAAAGGGAATCCGAATCAATTAAAGGAGCTAAGTAGTCATGATTTAATTAAGTTTACAACAGTAGTTTCAGATGCGGAATTAACTTTTGATGGTTTGTTGTTTCAAAATATAAACGCTAATATTCATCATAATAAAGGATTTAGTGAAATTGAAAAACTAAAATTTTATCACAATGGTTCAAATTATAGAATCAATGGAAAGCTTAATAAGTTTTTAGCCTTCCTTGAGAATAAAACAAAATTAGGAATTGATTTAGCTCTCCAAATTGATAACTTCAATCTAGATAATTCTTTAAGCTTTGATACTAAACTCAGTTCCTATACCCAAGATGAAAAAAACATCTCCAATAAACTAATAAATTCATTTCAAAAATTAAATGGTTTTGGAACTGGACAGGTAAAAGTTATGTTGTCAAATGCTAAGTTCAAAACATTTAATCTTAAAGACACAGAGTTTTTAGTTACTACCAATGAATCGGTTATAAAAATTGAAAAGTTCAACACCATAATTAATGAAAGCCTTGAACTTAATTTGAATTTATGGATAGACAAAAAAAATGATTACCCAGTGTCGATTGATTACTCTTGTTCTGGATCTTTTGCTGACTTTGTTCAATTTTATAGCTCAAACAAAATTATACCTAAAGCGGGACAACTTAGTATTAATGGATCAATTAATACTCCATTAAAAATATTAGATGAATTAAATGACTGGAAAAATCTAGTATACCATCAAGGAGATTTAAAATTAAATAATGGTAATATATTTTTACAAAAAGAAAAGTTAACCTTAAAAGAAGTCAACACACATCTGACATTTGATAAGGAAAATTTATTGATAAAGAGTTTAAAAGCTAATCATTACAATTTTGACTTAAGCATTGGTGGAAAGGTGAAAAAATATTTAGCATTTACAAATAAACAAGATGAAGATGCTACTGTTGATTTAACATTACATTTCAATAAAATAAGTGTGCTTGATCAAAATGAAGACAAAGATGATTTTAAAGATTATCAGATGGCAAATACCTTTAAACCTAAATCTATCCTTAATTCGATACAAGAAGTTTGGGGGCGTGCAAATGGAAAAATTAAAGTCAATATTGATCATCTCGAGCTTCAAAAGTATCCAATTAAGCAAATTAAATTTACTGCAGATTTAAATGATTTTTGTCCTAATGCTAAAACAGATGAGGAATGTTTATACATCCAGAAAATAGACGCATTTGTTTTTGGACACATTCCTTTTCAAGTAAATGCAAGAGTGTCAAATTTTGAAGAACCAGTGTTGGACTTGCAAATGAATGCTAGTATGCCAATCGAAGATTTAAGTAAATTAATGTACAATGATAATTTCGATCCTAGAGGTGGTGACGTTGATCTTGCATTAGACTACAGTTACAAAGTGAGGGACGAATTGAGTTTTAATGATCAAATTAAAAATGCAGATATAAAAGGCATAGTAAAACTTAATAGTGTCAACTTGCATTATCCTTACAGAGGGTTTGATCTTTATGCTTTGGATGGACTTATTTCCTTTGACAATAAAACCATAGATATCGAAGAGCTTTTTATGGATCTCAATAAGAACCCAATGATTATTGATGGTACTTGTTATGACTGTATCCCTTTTCTATTAAATGAGGATGTACCTTTTAACTTAGAAATGGATCTTAGTTGTAGTCATTTTGATTTTGCTAAATTCTATACGCCAGCTTCCTTAGCAAAAAAAGAAAATGTTGTTGTCCTTGATTCTGTTGAAAA
Organism: uncultured Saprospiraceae bacterium; assembly: GCA_937941095.1. Classification (GTDB taxonomy): domain Bacteria; phylum Bacteroidota; class Bacteroidia; order Chitinophagales; family Saprospiraceae; genus JALZVN01. The sequence goes on from CALDYJ010000081.1 coordinate 3,507, forward strand.
CATTAATACCATAGATAAAATATTGGCCGAAGGCAGAATGATAATTAATGCAAACATTGATTCATTGGTTTATAATAAATTTTTAGCTACTGAAGTAAGCGGTTATGCATCTTTGGATGATCAGATTGTAGAATTGGATCATGTAGAAATGATCTTAGGAGAAGGAGATTTTGAATTCAATGGTTCAATTAGAGACTTAGATATCAATGCACCAAAAATTGAATTAGAAGCCAAAATTGCTAATTTAAAAACAGATCATTTACTTTATGCTTTTGATAACTTTAATCAAGATAAAGTAACCAATGAAACACTTAAAGGCATTATGAATGCAAAAATCCATTTTGAGGCTGATTTTGATAAAGATTATAAAGCCCTTAAAGAATCTATATACGGTGACTTAAGCCTTGAATTGATGCATGGTGAATTAATTGATTTTGGCCCTTTAAAGAATCTTAAAGGCATTTTGTTCAAGAAACGAAGATTGGACAACGTCTATTTCGAAAAACTAAATACAAAGCTTGCCATTCGAGGTCAAGATGTCTTAATAGATAGGTTTAACTTAAATGCTACAGCTATCACCTTAGGTATTGAAGGAGTTTACACCTTCAGCAATGAAGACCGGACCAAAATATTAATGGAAATTCCCATTTCCAATTTATTTAAAAGATTCATTGATAGAAAAGAACTGATAGAACATAAAAAGAGTAGGGGGGGTAAAACGATTTTAATTGATCTTTATGAAGAAAATAAGAAACTAAAATTTCGACTTCATAAAGTTGCCAAAAAGAATAAAAAAAGAAGATTTAAGCTCTTTAAAAGAGCTAATTAAGAACCAATATTTTAATACCAAGACATTTTCTGTCTAAATCTTGACAAAGTAAATCCCTGACTTCAGAAAAGTGGTGTCATAATCCTTTCGTTCTAAATCATGCTTATTTTTTAAGGACTTAAATACTTTTCCTTCTGCCCCACAAATTTGAATCTCTTCAAATAGTATTGTTTTTAATAAAAAAGTAGTCTTGAGCTTGTATGTTGATAAATAGAGGGAAGATGATCATTGAGAAGAGATACCTCATGCTTAGTTTTCGTTTTATAGACTTAAGTTAAACTTAACTTATCGGAATTAATAAAAATTTTAATTGGGCTTTACTTAGTTCCATATTTTTTAACATTCTCACCTTCATACTTGATCATCAGATGAAGCCACAGCGCTCGTGAGCCTCTGAGTAATTTCAAAAAACTCAAAATAGCAATAACTAGTACTAACAACATAGCCTGATTAACTGTCCATTTAAAAAGGAATATTAAAGTTAAACCAGGAATGAGAAACATGAATCCGCTTATGATGTAAGACAAGAACATCGCACCATAATAAAAACCTGGTTCAGGTTCCATAACCTGAGCGCAGTGGGCACAAGCTTTAGGCATATCAAGAGGTTTTTTGATGTCGAAAGGTTTCACAAACATATCACCTTTCCTACAACGAGGACATTTATAATTCCATATTGATTTTAAATGCATAAGTATTTTAAAATTAGTATACAAAGTATTTAATACCCTTTATAAATCAATTCTAAAGGTACATACATTTCTACATGATTTCTGGTAATATGATTTAGTATATTTAGTAAAACCTGTTATTATTTTAAATCATTAAACCAAACATATGAGAACCTTAAACTACTATTTTCTTCAAAAACCATTGCTGTCCATATTAGTTCTTTTTTTTGGAGCAAACCTTTCTTTAATAAATGCAAAATCGGAAACTCTTACCATTGAATGTGATAACCTAGTTGAAGGAGGTAAAATAGGATATGATCATGGCATTTGTTATCCCGGTGATGTGCCAGATGAATTGGTCAATTTAGAATTGCCCAGTGGAGGAAGTGGTGAAATTGAATACATTTGGATATTTACAAACGATGATCCAAATGAACAAATTGCAAATTGGATACCCATCCAAGGTTCAAGTGAAGAAAATTATCAACCAGAAGGCATCTTTGAAGATACTTGGTTTAGAAGATGTGCTAGAAGATCTGAATGTAACGATTATATAGTAGAATCTAATTGGGTCAAAATTTGTGTGGACAAAGAAAGTCCTCAGTTTCTATTCTTACCAGAAAGTTATGCAGCAAATTGTAATGATGAACCTATTTTTGCAGAACCGGAATTCTATGATGATTGTGCCGGTGTTTCTGGATTCACGCACATAGATGAAGTAGTTGACAATGGTTGTGAAATAAATTATAAAAGAACTTGGATCGTGACTGATAACTGTGGAAAAGAGAATTTTGCAAGCCAAACTGTTACAACAATAGATAACGAAGCTCCAACGATAACTCTATTACCTCCTTATGAAAATTTTGTAAATGGAGATACTTTATACTATGAATGTGATTTTGGAATTTTCTTTTATGAAGAAGATGTTATGGTATCAGATAATTGTGATGACCATCCTGATGTTACCTTCGTGGATGATGTTACCGTATCGGAAGATTGTGAAGAAGAGGGATACATCAGGTTTTTAAAATGTTATTGGATAGCTGTTGATGATTGTGGCAATGAATCCAAATACATACTTTACATATATGAAGTTGATACCCAAAACCCAAAATTTACTCATGTTCCTGAAGATGAAGAAATAGAATGTGGTCAAGATCCAGTGTTTGGAACTCCAGAAATATATGACAACTGCGATAACGATTTATCCATAGAAGAAAATACTGTTGTTACGGGTGATGCATGTAATTACACTCATGTTAGAAATTGGACAATCAGAGACGATTGTGGTAATTATGCAACAGCAGAACAAACAATCTACACTTTTGATAATGAAGCTCCTGAGATTCACCTTGTTGATCCATATGGCGCTGTGGTTGATGGAGATACTTTGATTTTGAATTGTTATGAATCCATAAATCTTAGTGAGCTTGATGCCATTGCTAAAGATAATTGCGATGAAAATCCTTTTGTTACTTTTTATGATGATTTCTATCAATCTGAAAATTGTGCTGAAGACGGCTACCTTATTAAAATGCATTGTACTTGGACTGCTGTGGATCATTGTGGCAATGAGTCTAGTTTTAGCATTCACATCTATATCTTAGATAATGATCCGCCTATTTTTGTTGATTTTCTAGAAGATGTAACCATTAATTGCAAAGATGAACCAGTTTTTGGGACTCCAGAATTTTATGATGATTGTGATCAAGATTTGACTATAGCAGAAGACTTAAAAATTGTTGAAATTGATTGTAAGACAAAATATCAAAAAACTTGGACGCTTACTGATGACTGTGGAAATTCTACAAGTATGACCCAAGTTATTTATTCTTATGATAATGAAGTTCCTGTAATAGAACAGTTGCTGCCTGTATTAGGCGGATTTTGCGATGAATATCATATACAATATCCCATTGTTTCAGATGACTGTGACGATGATCTTGATCTTCATTATACAATTGATACGATCGTTTATGAAGATTACATCGATTTAAAAATTAATTGGACAGTCATAGATGATTGTGGAAATGAAGCTTATGCCTATCAAGCAGTCACCATTCCTTGTGGGGAAGGGTTTGTATTCACTGGGTTTTCAGCCATAGAAATGGCCGATAATCGAGTAAGTCTAGAATGGAATGTTAGAAATGAAGAAGCAATAGCATTTTACAATGTTGAAGTTTCTAAAAACGGGATTGATTTCGAATCAACAAATCATTCTTTCGAAACTGGAAGTGAAATTTACCAAGGTCAAGGAAAGTATAAGGTTGAGCTAGAAAATGCTTTTAACGGTCGATCTTTTTATCGAGTAAAGTATTTACCACAAGTAGCTAATTCAGTTTTATCAAGCATGGATGAAGTAATCTTTAATGATGCAAATTCAAATGCAATCATTTATCCAAATCCTTTTATAAATAATGTAACCATTGAATACGCAAACGCTACTTCTAGTAGAGGAAATGCGAATCTTTACGATACGATGGGAAATCTTATTAAAACCATTAATGTTCCTGTAAACACAACTTTCCTAGTAATTAACTTGAACGATTTAGACCCTGGCACTTATGTTCTATCTTACACAATGAATTCAATGAATTATGCACAACGAGTGGTCAAACTCACAGATTAAATATGAAAAAGCAGGCCACTGAAAAATAAAATACAATGGCCTGCTTTTTTTTATTTCTAATTCAGTAACTTAAGAAACTGTTTTCTTTTCGTTTGCTAAAAACTAATTTGGATGCAATGCAGCGTTTTGGTTTTATAGTGGGTTAAGTAGGTAAAAGAATACTAAAGATCTGAATTGGATAAATTCTTTATTAAAGACCATGTCGAAAAACCAAAAAATTGCCCTACCTACATCTAAAGGCTTGCTATTCGTAGACCCAATAGACATCTTGTATTGCAATTCTGCTGGTAGCTACACAAACATATTTCTTTCCAATAGTAAAAAATTTACCATTGCAAAAAATCTCAAAGAGATTTCAGAGAAACTTCCAGCTCAAATGTTTGCAAGAATCCATCGGTCCCACATAATCAATATTGGACACGTCGTTGAATTTATTAATGGAAATAGCCAGACCGTCTTACTTGATAATGGAGAAGAATTCCAATTATCTAAAAGTAAAAAACATGAATTTTTAGAAAAATTCATTAAGCTTTAAATTCTTTTTAACTTTCAAAAATTCTTCTTATTAATAGCGCTAAAAAGTACGCTCATTTAATTTAAGTTCACATCAAAGGTTACCTTTTCTATTCTTCATGTATTAATAGTTGTAAACATTCAATTTTTGTTTTTACCGATCTAAAAATTGAAAGATTTTTTAACTATTAAAACTGAAACTATGAATAAGTTCCTTCTTACAAATTTATTTTCTTTTCTATTTTATCTGGGCGTCCAAGCTCAATTTACATTACTGCCAGTTAATGTTCCACCCCAATGTACAGTTCCTTTTATTTTTACTCCTGCTTCAACAGGTTCTACTTCTACTCCTTTTTTGGTTTCTTTTTCGCCGGATAATACCCCGCTTAGTACAGGTGTAACAGATAATCTGGATGGCTCTTTGACCATACATTCATTTGAGCCTTTTTCCATCACTATGTCTGATGGTGTCACGGAGAGTGCCATGACATATGACTTTACTTCAGTAATTTCTATTAACGATGCAGCTTTTGTCTCTTTGGCTTGTAACCGTATTTATTGTCCAAGCATTAGTGGAGGTACTGAACCATATATCACCACACTAACTCAGATTTATGGTCAGCAAGCTGCGCCTCCGATTTTAACAGGCCCAAATTGTTTTAGTGTACAAGGATCCGGTGGTTACATTTTGAATGTTGTTGATGCTAATGGATGTACGGCAACTTGGAATGTTGATCTAACCACATGCGTTGGAGCCTTTGATGGTGTCTCGACAGTGCAAAGCTTAGATTGGAGCAGTGCAACTAACCAAGGCTGCTTAGACATTGGATGCGAAAGTTTATCTATGATAACCGTCAACTCAGGACCAGCAGGTTCCTATAGTGTTGGAACAGTTTTAGGCATAGAGACTGCATGTTTTCCAGCTCCTTCTCCTGGAGATTATAACTTGACGCTCACAAATGTGGCTGGATGTGCCATCACAATTAATGCAACCCTTGTTGATAACGCAATTTGCGAAGATTTTGATCCAACTCAATTTGAGATCCATCCAATGTTTCATATTAGTGTTGCGACCGGCAACGGATTTGTTGAACCTTTTTTAATGGGTGGCAATAGTGTTCAATTCGATAATGTAAATGCCACCATTTACAATGGTTCAATTTGTACGTGCAATGAAGTGTTTAATCAAGACAACAGTACAGGAACAAGTTTTTTTCCATGGTATGATTGTACAGATGGAGAAGTGATGAATATTTGCTTGACTTTATCAAATAGTTCTACAGGCTGTTCAACAAGAAGATGTACGACTGTTGTTTCTCCAGTCCCAAGATTAGCACCACAAACCGGAGCAGAAATTTCATTCGAGGAAGCAGAGCTCAGCTTATTTCCTAATCCAGCCCATGAAGAAATAAACATACAGATGGAATCACTTGAAGAAGAATCTGAGGCTTCGAATATCTCGATTTATGACATCAGTGGAAAGCTTGTCATGGAACTAAACAATGTTGCGCCTATGCAATTACTAGCAGGGTATAAAATTTCCACCTTAGATTTTGATGATGGATTCTATGTGGTGAAAATCACCCAAGGGACTAAATCAAAACAGCAAAAGTTTATTGTTTCTAAATAATCAAAAATATAAAACATGAAAAATTTAAAATATATAATTTCAATTATTTCTTATTTAACGTTTATTGTCTCATCTACTAGTCAAACTTTTGAATTATTGCCTCTAGGCACAATAACGGAAGATTCTTACCCCTTAGAATTTTGCCCTCCTACAATGGGAAAAGCTGATCATATGGATGCATTTCTTAGCTCTAGTGGTCTTGAGGTTTATCCAAGTGAAATAACTTTGGGCTGCGTGATGATATTAGGCCCTGGAACCTATACCCTTACCATGAGTTCCAACGGTGTCGCAAGCACCATGGCTTATACATTTATTGCCACGCCATTAAGCATTGGCGACCCTCCGACTTTTACAATTTGTAATGAGCGATTTTGTCCCTCTATTATAGGAGGTACTGCTCCTTATACAATTGACATGTTCACCTGGCCTATTCCTTCATTTCAAGTGACAGACTTATGTCCAGGATGTTTCCAGATAGACGCTTCAGGCGATTATTTGATTAGCGTTACTGATGCAAGTGGCACGAATGTAACATCAGTAGTGACGATAACTTATGATCCTTGTTCTATTATTACTGCAAATATTCCATTAACTCAATTTCCGTCTTGGTGTTCAAGTACCTTTAAAACAACTGTCGACGCAGGATGTGAAACCATAACAAACATGCAAGTGCAAGATCCAAATGGAAATTTTTTGACAGGGGCTAGTATGAATTTAAATGAACTTTCGTTTTATGCACCTGTACCGAATGGCCTTTACACAGTAACCTTGACCACTGATAAAGGATGCACGGTTGATATTGCTGTTACACCATCTTTTGCCACTTGTTGCTCATTTGATCCTGCTAATTTCAATATTGCTACAACCCAAACTACAACTGCTGTTTTACCATCGCTAGTGATGGGGAATGTTCCAATACCTTTTGATGTTGCAGTTTTGACTGTTTTTGATGACATGTCTTGCTTTTGTACGCCTATTAGTACTCAAACAATGCCTAATGGATTTCCATTTACACCAATTGCAGCTTGTCCTGGTGAAAGCTTAAACATTTGTGTTGACTTAATTAGTCTGACATCTGGTTGTACAGTGACAAAGTGTACATTGATAACTTTATAAAAATAATCCAAGTGTGAATGAGTATAAACTAAAAAGAGACCCGATGTTTTTTGCATCGGGCTTTTTTATTTATTTAAGATCGGAATATTAATGCACAAATAAAACGGCTGTCTGTTTTCGACCTTTCCCATCAATGGCTAGCAGGAAATACGTACCGATTGCTAAGCGACCATTAAGCTCAATTTTTCCATATTTTTCACCAAAAAGAGAAGGACTTAGGTCTTCAGTATAAATCATTTGGCCGAAGGCATTAAATAAACTTAAGCGCGTTAAATTTTCTTGATCAGAAGAAATGTATTTAAACCTTATGTCTTCTTCAGGTGAAATAGGATTCCGACTTAATTCAAAATTAAAGGAACCAACAGAAGGTTCACAATAAGTATTCAATAAGTACAAACTTCTGGCAAGATCTAATCTGCCTTCAGCTTTTGTGATCTCTTTTAAATCATCGTTTTTTGATACACCATCCAAAATAAAATCCTTTACGATCAAGGCTGTTTCTAAAGGAATCTGTGTTGCTTGAGATGCTAACTTGTTACAAGGTGCAGAATATAGTAATCCTATAGAACCACAGACCAATGGAGCTGCGGCAGAGGTGCCTGCAAAGTCATCGTATCTATTGTTAGGTTTTGTTGTGTAAATCTGAATACCAGGAGCTGCAACATCAATGGTCTTTTTTCCAAAAGCTGCAGTGAGCGATTTATTATCTTCCTGATCAGAACTTGTCACCGTTATTAAAAAATTACTCGAACAAGAAGTAGGCATATCTCCATTAGCATCAATATCCACTGGTGCGTTTGCTGTAGCTCCTATGCTTAAAATACCCTGTTCCCCAAGTAGTTCGTACATACTACACCAAATTGGGTGATTTTCAGCAAGTGCATTTGGGATACCTAATGAAAGATTTGTAGCTACTACAAATGCTCCTTCTTGGCCATTGCTTTCATTATATAGTTCACGCATTTTTAAAACATAGGCATAACCTTCAATGATTTCTGACTCATAAGGCAAACCGCTAACGCACATCATTTTTATGTTCCAATTGATTCCACTAATGCCTAAACCATTGTCTCCTTTTGCGCCAATTATTCCTAAGACAGATGTGCCATGATTTAAGCCAGCATTGCCATTGCGATGTTCGTCGTTTTCGAGTTCTGCATTCCATCCATAATGATCATCAATGTAACCATTGCCATCATTATCTAAACCATCATTAGGAATTTCTTGTTGGTTCACCCAAATATTATCTCTTAAATCTTGATGATCTAAATCATATCCTCCATCTAAGACAGCAATAACTATTTCTTTTCCATTTGCCATTTTACCTCCTGTTGTAAAATCCCAAGTAGCTGGAGCATTGACTTTTTCTAAGGCCCATTGTTCACTAAATAAAGAATCGTTAGGCGTAATTTCTCTAGGATATACACTATGATTCAATTGAACAGTTAAAACCGCTTCATGGGCTCTAATAGCCTCACAGATGGCTTGGTGACTGATTGATGTAGGGTTAAATTTGAATTTGTGCACATTTAATGCTTCAAAAAGACAAGTTTCTTGTTTGAGTTCAGCAGAAATAAGCGAGTTGCTTAGAAAAGAAAAGTTAGATACATTAAAATCTTTTTTAAATTGAATGATCAATTCACCATCCTTATAGTCATTTTGAGCCTGTAGGCAAAAGCCTATGGTTAAGGTCAAAAATAAAAACAGTGTCTTTTTAATTGTCATTCTTAGAATAAAATCGGACTTAGCCATTCAATTTCCTAAAATAATCTGGCATTTTCAATAGCCTACTTCCATACCAGCTAAAAAGATCACCTTTAACCAATAAAATGATTGATTTAGGACAGATTTTCTGAATTTCTTCAATATGCTTTTCTTTAAAAGGGAAGGGTTCTGATGATAAAAACACAAAATCTACTTCTAACTTTTGTATGGCTGCTAAACTTATGGAGGGATATCGATTAGAATTGCAAAATACATTCCTAAATCCTGCTTTATCCAACATGTCACTAATAAAAGTATCTCCACCTATAGTCATATACGGTTCTTTCCATATAAGATAGAGAACATCTTGTTTGGTATTTGTAGGTATTGTTGCAAATGAATTTGTTATTCTTAAAATAATATCTTCTGCTTTTTCAATAGTTCGTGTTATGATTCCTATGCTATGGATCATTTTTTTAGCTTCCTCTAAATTAGAAACTTGACTTACATAAACGGGGTACTTTTTCTTTAAATATTCGACTTGTTCTTTGACATTTTCTTCTTTGTTCGCAATAATTAAATCAGGTCGTAAAGCTTCAATTTTTGTAAAATTTAGTTGTTTTGTTCCGCCTATTTTTTCTTTAGATTTAAAAATGGACTTAGGATGTTCACAAAATTTTGTTATGCCTACTAATTGCTTTTCTAAACCCAAATCGAACAAAAGCTCAGTTTGTGAAGGGACTAAAGAAATTATCCTTTTTGGAGTATAATTAATCTTGAGGATGTGACCCAATTGATCAGCTAACAATTGCTGCATTATTAACCTTTTTTGTCAACTACAATTAGAGTGCGTGCACCATTATAAGCAATACGTGTGATTTGTGTTATGCCATAAATTTGGAGATCCAAAACTTCTTTCCAATCTCTATCTTTAATTGGATTAAAAGTAAAAATTTTACTTCCTTTTGCCATCATAAATGTATTATCTGAAAGAATGATAAAATCTTCACTTCCTTCTAAGGTTTCTATGATGATGCCTGCCTTTAAAGTTTCAATATTTAATTCTTTGATATACCAAGAACTATCACCAAGTTTTTGAATAAAAGCTAAATTACCATTCGGCATTTGTTGCATTCCTCTTCCAATTTTAGAGGTGATTTCAGTAAACTTTTGACTTTCTAAATCAGCTATAACCAGTCGATGTGGTTCTCCAACAATAAAAAGAGCGGCTAAACTTTCGCTAAGCCAACAATGATATCCAACTCCTTTAATTAAAGGAAAAAGAACTTCTCCATTGTTAGATCTGTTAATTGGAAATTTCCATAAGCGTTGAGTTTCTTTTCCATCATTTTCAACTCTAACACAACTAAAATGATTTCCATCTGGCATTAAAGTAGGAGAGTATTCCGCATCTTTTGTATTAGTTATAAGCCTAGTTTTTCTGTTGTACAAATCAAAAGATCTTATCTCTGTTTGATCCCAATTTTTCATTTGGGTAGATAAATAAATGGTTTTGTTGTCAATAAAATTTGGTTGATTATTATAGCCATCCTTATTATCTATGGAAAGATATTTTGGAGTAGTTAAGCTAATTTTTCCTTCAGCTTCCTGTTTGAATCCGAAACTATAGACAGCAGTTTGAGGAAGTTGGCTGTAAATAAAAAAAGAACTAAATAGTATAATGCTGAGCAGGAATGCCTTTTTCATAAATAAAAAGATTGATAAGGATATTGGTAAAATAGATTAAATTATTTAAACATACAAAAGCTAATGATTAGGAATCTGTAAAACCTTTTGTTGATTGGTTTAACAAACGACTATTTCCGTTGAATTTCTTATTGTTTTTGACAGAAAAAATTAGCTATTTTGTGAAAAATTTATTTTATGTCCAATCAAATATGTCTAACTTTTATTCTTTCTATCTTTTTTTATTTAAACCTTAATGCGCAATTACCTTTTAGTGTTCAAATAGATGAATATGCGAGAGGTTTAAACTCACCTGTTGAAATAGTGAATGCAGGTGATGAACGTTTATTTGTACTTGAAAGATCAGGTAGAATAAAAATAATCAATGGAGCAATGAATGTTTTAGACGTTCCTTTTTTAGACATCACAAATCAAGTACATAATACAGGTGGTCAAAGTGAACAAGGTCTATTAGGCCTAGCTTTTCATCCTGATTATGTCGATAATGGATATTTTTATGTACACTACACTGCTCCTAATGACGATGGTGTCATTTCAAGATTTTCTGTGCAAACTGATAACGCTAATCTTGCAGATGTAGACTCTGAGTTTGAAATCATGAGGATTCCTCAACCTTATAATAACCATAATGGAGGTTGCATTAGATTTGGTCCAGATGGTTATTTCTACATCGGATTAGGAGATGGAGGTTCAGCAAATGATCCACAAAACAGAGCTCAAAATAGACAAACTTTTTTAGGAAAAATGTTGAGAATAGATGTTGATAATGGCGACCCATATGCAATTCCTCCCACCAACCCTTTTGCAGACACTGATGAAACTTTAGATGAAATTTGGGCATTAGGCTTACGAAATCCATGGAAGTTCTCTTTTGATAAACTAAATGGAGATTTATGGATTGCTGATGTAGGTCAAGGAGAATGGGAAGAAATAAATTTACAAGAAGCCGCAAGTGAAGGAGGAGAAAATTATGGTTGGAGATGTTTTGAAGGAAATCATACTTTTATTAGCAATGGCTGCAATGATCAAAATCAATACGATGCGGCATTTCTAGAATATAATCATCAAGGACTGACTCATTGTTCCATTACTGGTGGTCACGTTTATAGAGGTGAAGCTGCTGATTTGCAAAATGAAAATGTCTACTTCTATGCTGATTATTGTTCAGGAACTATTTGGTGTGCCATAGAAAAAGATGATGTTTATGAGCAAGTTGAAATTGAAAGATTATTTGGGGCACCAATATCTACTTTTGGAGAAGGGAATGATGGAGAATTATATTTCGCAAACATTTCAAATGGTAGGATTTATCATTTGAATTTTGATTGTTTTTTAGATCCTAACCTAAGCATAACAGCAGAAAGTTGTGCAAATGCTTCTGATGGATGTGTAGAGATAAATATAGAAGGAGGGTCTGGTGATTATGAATACATGCTTCAAACAGTTTTTGGCGAAAACATAGATGTAGATGATTTTTGTAATTTAAATGCTGGTAATTACCAGCTAACAATAACGGACATAACGAACGATTGTACGATTACAGAAAGTTTTGAAATCGAAAGGGAAAACATTGAGTTTGAATTTACGCTGGCAGATGATATTTTTTCGGCGCCTGCTGGCTACGATTCTTATCAGTGGTTTTTTAATGGTGAAGCTATAGATGGAGCTACTTCTGTAAATTATACTCCTACAGAAAACGGGGTTTATTTTGTTCAAATCCTTACGGAAGATGGTTGTAATTTTACTTCTTCAAATACAATTAATTTTATGTCTACTAACACAAGACAAATTGAAGGTTTAAATGCTCTTTCCTTAAGCCCAAACCCAACCAGAAAGGATGTTTTTATCGATGTGATTTCAGAAATTAAATTGATTTTGAATGCATCAATTCAAGACGTGAATGGAACAATCATAAGGGAGAAAAAAGTAATAGTAAATGCAAATGAGAAGATTCATTTTAATTTAAATGATTTACCAATGGGAGTATATTATTTTGTACTTTATGACAATAAAAATTCTACAGTCTCACATAAATTCATAAAGCAATAATGCGACTTTTTTTTCTAATTATTTGTTCTTTACTTGGAACAAATTCAAATGAAATTAAAGGCCAAAATTTTGATCTCCCATTTAAATTAGGTGTGATTATTGACTATGGAACTCACGTCCAAAGAATCGGACTTCAGGCTTCATTTTATACTACTTTTAGAGCACATGAATTCGTTTTTGAATACCAGTCTTATTATAATTTTCGTAACCTAGGGCCTAAGATTTCTTATTGGGAAAATACCTTCAAAGCTGCGTATAAATTTGGCTTTGGTCCTGAAAAAAATTTGTTCGAGGAAAGCCCTTTTTTCAATGTAAATATTGATCATTTAAATGAAAAATACAGTCTTGGATACGGGTTAAATTTTTATTTAAATAAAATTGGAAACCAACAATCTACGGGAACGGTCTCTTTTAATGTTGGTCGACTAAACTTTAATTTTGAAAATGATTTATGGGGAAATACTCATGGTCGAGATAGGTTTAGAACAGGTGGGTTTTTAGTTACTTATGCGGATAACAGATTTCTTTATTCAATAGCTTCTATCTTATGGACTGGTGATGCAAAAGACAAAAATGTAACCAAACATCTTAATGAAATCAAATATCCTGCAAGATTTGGTTATAAAGATTTGAGCGATTCGCTTTTTGGAAAATCTTCTCATGGAATATTATTCGCTTCCATAAGCTATGCTCCCGAAGATTTATACAGACAACATTTCACTACTTCCATTGGGATAGATTCAGAAAAAGTTAGGAACTTTTTTCAAAATAAAATAATTCATGACATGTATTTTTTGCCTAAAAGTTTAATCAAATCTCAAAACTTACATGTTCCAATGCTTGATGATAATGGCGAACCTTATTTGTTTGAAAATGGTCAGGTTTTGAAAAAAAACCAGTTATTTTTTCAAACTTCTGCTAATGGTTTTTGGACATATTGATTAGCCACGATCATGTAAGTAAATTCAACAGTTTTCTATGAATAGTTAAAACTTGATTTACTAAATCAGTTTTGTAATTAATGATTTTGAAGTCGGCATGATTTAACTTTACTTGAGGATTTAATTGTTTGTTTTCTCTTGACATTACAGCAGATTCTGTAGTCTTGTCTCTTGCCATTACTCTAGCAATTCTAACTTTAAGAGGCGCATCGACCACAATTATTTTTTGCATGTCTAAATGACTATTACTTTCTATTAATAGTGCTGCTTCTTTGATGGTATAAGGACTCTTTTGTTTTGCGTGCCATGCTTTTGCATCCAAAGCAACTTGTGGGTGGACGATGGCATTTAAAGCCTGAAGTTTGTCTCTGTTTTGAAATACTATACTAGCCACATACTTGCGATCTAAGCTACCATTTTTTTGATATGCTTTTCCATCAAACAGAGTATTGATTTCTTCTTTCAAAGATTGATTCTCGACCATAAGAATTTTGGCACGATCATCTGCATAATATATTGGAATGCCTAACAACTCAAAAAGTCTGCAAACTGTACTCTTTCCACTTCCAATACTTCCTGTAATTCCTACTTTCATTTATGGAATGTTTAAAATTTTATGAGTTTGTAAACTAAATTTCCATTTAGGATTAACTTTGCAGAAGTCTATACTTTTTAAAATGTTTTCTTCCTGATTTGGACCATCCATTGCTTGGATATAGAAATGGTCAAAATCAAGATGATGATATTTTTCTGGTTCTGCATTTTTTTGTGGGAATACAAGCTTTAATTCATTACCTCTATTGACTACAATTTTCGTGTTAGCTTTTGGACTCATACAGA
>CALDYJ010000082.1 GCA_937941095.1 uncultured Saprospiraceae bacterium
GTATGCTTGAATAAAAGTCAGTAGACTATTGAGAATATATGGAGTGTTAATCTAGTATATTCTAAATATATGTTTTTGGGTATCATGAAATAATTTAAAGGATAGGCAATACAATATTATTTAGAATAAATGGATTATGTGACTTCAAGAAGAGCATTATATAACATAATATTATATATGTATTAGTCTTGTCCTTTTAAACTTTACTCATAAATCCCAAACATTTCCTTTATTCAAAGGGGTTTGAGAAGGCTTCATTGTTAATAAAAGAAGTGTCTCTAAAGGTTTTTAGAAAGGCAAGAAGGTCAGCTTTGTGAGCATCATTGATGAAAGTTCTTGGGTCAGAAGGGTCATCATGCCTTACTATGTTGACATCTTTATTTGGAGAATATTTTCCTCCTGAAATGTAATGGTCTAAAACTTCGTCGATCGTTTCAAACCTTCCGTCATGCATGTAAGGAGCTGTGAATTCCCAGTTGACTAAAGAAGGGACTTTGAACTTTCCATTATCAGTTGCTATTCCGGTTACATCACCAAAGCCATTGTCTTCAAAATCTTCTAATGTTTCTGCATAATCTAAACCATTGTTTCTATATGTATTATCTGTCAACAAAGGTTCATTATGGCAATGGAAACATTCTCCATCGGGTAGATCAGGATTCTTGTCAAAGAAAATATTAAAACCTCTATCTGCCTCTGGCGAAAAGAAGCCTTCATTCCTATGAAAGACTTTATCAAATTCTGAATTTCCACTTGATATTAAAGTTCGTTCAAATTGAGCTATGGCTTTTACTGCTAATTCTCTTGTGATTTGATCCTTGTTCGTTATTCCAAATGCTTTTCTAAATTGGCTTGGATACTCATCATGACTTTTTAATTTAAGAATTAAATCCTCCCAATTATTATGTAGCTCTAATGGGTCTTCTATAGGAAGTAAAGCTTGCTCTTCTAAAGTACGTACTCTACCATCCCAGAACAATCCATTTAAACTGTAAGCGAGATTAATTAAAGACATTGAGCTTCTTTTGCCTTCGATTCCATCAATTCCTTTTGAAAGTGCTTTGTTATCAGTAAAACTCCCTTCCTGAAAATGGCAAGAGGCGCAGGACATGGTCTCATCTGCTGATAAAATAGGGTCATAAAAAAGCTGTCTTCCCAATAGTACACCTTCAACAGAAAGCTTATTATCTTCTGGTTGTTCAAACAAAGGGTATCCAGGAGGAATTTCTAAATCTACACCAACGGGTGCATAGTCGATGCTAGTGAGATCACCATTGTCACTTGGAATATCATCATCTTTACACGAAAATAAAGGCAAGAATAAAAAAGAAAGAAATAAAATTGTTGCTAACTTATTGGACATAGCTATTTAACTTTTAAAGCAGCAGAAAAGTTGTTCCTTAAGGTACGCATAATTTCATCATACTGCGTAGAACTTGTTTCTAATTGCTCATCAAAGTTAATGGTTTGTAAGCCATTGTTCAAAAGTGTGAAAACATCTAATTCCAACAGGATGATATTTTCTTGGTTTTCAAAAACCTCAAAATCCATATCTATTTCAATGTCTCTGAAAGACTCATCAAATAATAGATTAAAATTAAAAGTATCATCAAATGTACCATCAGATTCGTGATCAATTTCACCTGTGAGTTGGCAAAAAATATAGCTTTCTTGATCACCTTTGTATAAATAATCTTTACTTAAAGGATGGTTTCCACCGTAGTCCTCTGGTTTTGTTCTGTTTAAATCTGCTTGAACACCTAAACTAAAGGAAAGACCAGAATACATTGAATTAACAGGAGCTCTACCTATAATAAGTTTATAGCCAGCATCAGCAGCAGCCTTACCATCAAAAATCCCTAGATCAACGTGTTCAATTTCATCTAATTGAATGTCATCTGAAGAATTTGCTAAAAATAAAGCATGATTAGATAGGTAGAAATTAAAGTCACAAAATTTAAGGGTTTTCCCGCCGTAATTATAAGTATGTTCTGAATCTCCGGGACCATCACAATCACTTGTAAGAAATGTTTGTTCCCCATATTTTGCAGCTATGTTTAAGATAACATCTTCATTTGTTACCGTCAAACCACCATCATCTTCTCTGCAAGAAGAAAATAATAGTACAAACAAAAAAATTGAGTAAATCCTTAAATTCAAAACTTTAATTTTAAATATGTGATTATTCTATCACATTTAATGCATTTGGCAAATTTTCCGTCAATTTTAGGGAAATAGCCTTATTATTATTTATAGCAAAATCAATGCCTTCAAACAAATTTAAATAATTAATTCTCAAAAGACTTGAAAGATCTTGGCCGTTTTCAATGATTTTATGCTGATCTAGCTCAAAAACTAAGTGATCAGTCAGGTATAGATTGAAGGTATCTGGATTTGTAAGCATAAAGGTATCTTTTTTTAGAGAAAGTTGGCAAGTTATATAGCCTTCAATTGGTGAAAATTGCAAAATTGGTGATTGAACTGCTAAAGAATGGTCCGTAGGAAAGGATTCGGGTATTGCATTTTGTGCTGGGGCAGGAACACCTAGATAAAATTCTAATACATCAAAGGATCCAACTGATCTTATCTCCCCTATATTGTAGGTAAAAGATCCTGGTTTTATAAGTGCAAAATTATCTTGAA
Organism: uncultured Saprospiraceae bacterium; assembly: GCA_937941095.1. Taxonomy (GTDB): domain Bacteria; phylum Bacteroidota; class Bacteroidia; order Chitinophagales; family Saprospiraceae; genus JALZVN01. The sequence continues at coordinate 2,644 of CALDYJ010000082.1, forward strand.
TTGTTATTTCCTTATTACTAGTAATATTTTCAAATACTTCAATGGTTATGCTGTCAGTATTCGAAGAAGTTACATCAGTCAAAGAATTCTTATAAGCTAAATGTGAAATATAAAGGCTAAAATGTTCTACGCTGAATAGACCTTCTCCATTTGGCCAATCATAAAAAGTTCCAGTAGAGAAATTATTGAGGCTATCTTCTGGAGAAAGTTTGTGTAAAACTTCTAACTGATAGGTCGGATAGGTACAACAACAAACTTCTTCTTCACAGCAGTCTTTATCAGCATCAAAATCAAAGTTGGTAGCACTTACATCTAAGCATCCTTCTTTTTGTTGGTAGCAACAAAATAATACGGGCAAAAAGAAGAATACGGCAATTTTCTTATACCTGTTTTTTTTCAGCTTCACTTTGATAATCTTTAAATAGTTTTCTTACCAACTGCTTCACCTGTGAAGAAAATTCTTTATTTAGAATCCAATTGTAGTAATTTCTGTCTTTATATAAAACTTCAGCTACCGGTTGATTTACGTATTTGCCAAAATTAAAAACTACTGTTCCCTCAGCATTATATTTTAATTTTTGAGTAGCATCAATTGTCCTTAGATCTGTGGTAAAATCATGAAGAGCTTTCATATTGTTTTTTACTGGTTCTTTGACCGTTTCGACTTCATCTTGAACAAGGTCAACACCTTTATATTTTTCTAATTGTCCTTTTAAGACATCTACAGTAGCTCGTACATCTGCTAATGCATCATGTGCATCAACCATTTCTTTTTGGCAATAAAACTTTAGAGCTGCCCTTAAAGTCCTTGGTTCCATTTTATAAAATATTCGTTGGACATCCACGGTAGATCTTCCTTCCATATCGAGTTCTAAACCTACTCTGTCTAATTCTTCCATAAGCAATGGAATGTCAAAACGATTACTGTTGTAACCACCTAGATCTGCATCACCAATAAAATCCCTTATTTGTTTAGCAACCTTTTCAAAAGTAGGTTTGTTTGCCAGATCGGCACTTGAGATTCCATGAACATTGTAAGCTTCTTCTGAAATTAAAACTGGTCCTGGATTAATTAACATTGACAGTTCTGTAGGCTCTTCTTTATCTGGCGAATATTTTATTAATGCAATTTGTATAATTCTATCTCTTACAACACTTAAGCCTGTTGCTTCGATATCAAAAAACACAATGTCTTTAATTAGATTAAACTTCATATTACTCCTCTTTTTTTAAATGTTTTATTGCTCCTCTACTCGTGTGTTCTTTTAATTCTCCTTTTGAATCAGAATAAATAAAGTATGCTTCAACTTCATCATATTTTTCAATCATGCTTTTTGCTTTTTCAAATCCGCTAACCATACAAGCTGTTGCAAAAGCATCTGCAGTCATGCAATCATTTGCAAAAACAGTACTGCTTAATAATTCATTCCTTTCTGGAAATCCTGTTTTAGGATTTAAAGTATGGCTATAAACAACATTGTCCAGTTTAAAGTAATTGCGATAATTGCCTGACGAAGCCACTGATATATTTTCTAAACTTAAAATTTTAAAAGCATCGCTTGTTGATGTATTGATCTTTGGTGTATTAACTGCAATTGACCACCGTTTATTATTAGCATTAAATCCTCTTGCTTTAACTTCTCCCCCAATATCAACCAAATAGTTTCCGATGCCATTTTGTTCTAAAAGAAACGCAAGTTGATCTACAGCATAGCCTTTTGCGATTGCACTAAAATCTAATTGTACTTCTTTGGAAGGTTTGGTAATGTAAAGCTTTTGGTCTTGTGCAGATACTTCTTTTTTTACTTCTGAAAAATCCACTAAGCTAATTAAGTTTTTGATGGCTTCTTTATCTACTTCTTGTGGTTTTTTCTTTTTTGGACCAAAGCCCCAATAATTTACTAGTGGCATGATGGTTGGTTCAAATGAACCTTCGCTCATTTTATAAATCTCTTTTGATCTACTGAAAACTTTTTTAAAATGTTTATTTCGGTTTACATAATCTTTAGTATCCTGAATTGCAAATTTCTTGTCTGCCGAATTTATTTTTGAAATGGTAGCACTTGGAATGTAAGTACTCAATTCATCATTTATTTCTAACAATAATTGATCGACCTTCTTTTGGATACCTTTGGACTCTCGTCCAATAGTAATATTATACATGGTACCCATTGTTTTACCACTAAATTTGAAATACTTCTTTGTTGCAGAGGCTTCTGTGGCATCATTGAGTTTGTCTTCTGGAGCATCTTGTTTGCAAGCAACCAATAAAAGCATGCTTAAAAAAAATAAAATTCTCATCTTCTGGTTTTATAGCAGCTTTTAATATTTAGCCTATTTTTTAATGATGCCTTTAGCTATTGCCTCTTCTTGAGCACCATGTAATTGTACAGGATCAGTTTTCCTCAAACGCATATTTAAAAATTCTACCAGTAAAGAAAAACTAATAGCAAAATATAAATATCCTTTAGGGACTGTTCCTACCTTGGACCCTAAGATTTCTAAATGAGCAAGATGCGCTCCTTCTGCAATCAATAAAAATCCTATTAATATTAAGAAAGAGAGGCCTAGCATTTGAATGGTTGGATGCTTATTCACAAATCTACCAACAGGGTTGGCAAAAAGCATCATTATGACCACAGAGAAGACAACTGCAATGATCATAATTACCAATGCTCCATGAACTCCTGTAGTCATTCCAATTGCTGTTAAAATAGAATCGAAAGAGAAAACTATGTTGATTAAGGTAATTTGAAAAATTGCAGACCCAAGAGTAGATTTTTTTTTGTCAGAGTCATCATCACTATGCCCATCTCCTTCTAATTTATGATGGATCTCTGAAGTACTTTTATACAAAAGAAAAATACCTCCGGCAATAAGAATAAGGCTTTGCCCAGTAAAGCCAGCGTGGACCCAAGAATTATCAATCTTCAACCAAGGAGCATTTAAAGCTACTAAGGCAGAAATACCAAATAGCAAGGCTATTCTCATAACCATCGCTAAAACTAAACCTATATTGGTTGCTTTTTTTTGTAAATTTTCTGGAAGCTTACCTGCAGCTATCGAAATGAAAATGATGTTATCAATTCCTAAGACTATTTCGAGAAATGTCAAAGTGAGCAAACTCATCCATACTTCTGGACTACTAAACAAAGGCATTACTATATCCATAAGCTAAAACTGATTATTTTATCACAATTTTACGAAAATTTGTGGAAATAGCTTAGCTTATGGCTAGGAGCTTATCTTCTTAATTGCTTTTACAAATTTATTCAACTCTTCTTTCAGCGTATAAATATTAGGCGTAACTCGAACTGCACTGATGCCTTCAATGTTTATAATTGTTGTATGAATTTTGTAATCTTTGTACAAAGTTCGGATGATATCCACATTAGGAATTCCTTCAATGCTGAAGGCTCCGAGTGCTCCACTGTATTCTTTTGATCTGGGTGTATGCAAGGTGACCCCTTTAAAAGATGATATTTTTTTACTCCAATACTCTTTTAAATAATATAATCTATCCCTTTTAAGTGTAATTCCGATCTGATTGTGGAAATCGATGGCTTCGTTGATACTTTGTTCTATTGCTAAAGATCTTGTCCCTAAATGTTCGAATTTTTGAATTTTATCCCAATCATGCCCAGGATTGGCATATAATGGATACACTTCTTTGATCTTATTTTTTTTAACATAGAGGAAGCCTGTTCCAAAAGGTGCACACAACCACTTATGCAGACTAGTCCCTAAGTAATCAATATCCCAATCTGAGATTTTAAAATCAATTTGCCCGAATGAATGAGCAGCATCAACTATGACATCTACTCCTTTTAATTTGACTTGCTGTGCAATATCTTTTATAGGCATGACCTGCCCCGTCCAATTAATAAGGTGAGTAAGTTGTACTATTTTCGTTTTTGCAGTTATGGCAGAAGAATATTGTTCCGCTAAATAACTTGTATCTTCAGATGGTAATAAAAGCTTCACCCAAACCAGCTTTATTTTATCTCTTTTCTCTCTTTGTATCCAAGCATTTTTAACTGATGGATAATCGAAATGCGACAAGATCACTTCATCACCTTCTTTTAAATCAATTCCAAAGATCACGTTGGACAAAGCTTCTGTTGTGTTTCTATTGATAGCTAATTCTCCACTTTCGCAGCCTGCTAATTCTTCTAAACGCTTTCTTAATGGTTCACGTCCTTTATCGATTACTTTCCAAAGGTTTAAAGAAGGAATTTTATTTGCTAATTCATTGTAATGGATTAATGCTTCTTGCACGACCTTAGGTTGTGGGCATACTCCTCCATTGTTTAAATTTATAATGTCTTCAGAAACCGTAAACATGGTTCTGATTTTTTTCCAATATTTTTCATTTTCAATAAGATTGCTATCTTTTTGAAAGGAGGAATTTAAATTTGATAATTCTGTAAATATCTGACTTTGAAAGGAGCCTGGAATGGAAAGCAAGCCTGTAGTTTTAGCTAGCGTACTCAAGAAGTTTCTACGTGAGGCTTTCGTTTTCATATTATATAAAGATAGTCAAAATGGTGATTAATAAAAATAGATATTTTATTAATCACCATTTTGAAGATCTATTCAAATCCATTCACACCATTCACGGTTGTGTATTTAAAACTCAATTTCTTATCTGGATATATGTGTTTAAAGGCTGATTGAACCATTATGGTCGCTTCATGAAAACCACAAAGTATTAATTTCAACTTACCAGGATAAGTATTAATGTCACCAATAGCATAAATCCCTTTGACATTGGTACTGTAATCTAAAGTATCTACTTCAATGGCATTTTTTGTAATGTTTAATCCCCATTCTGAGATTGGACCAAGTTTTGGTGAAAGCCCAAATAAAGGAACAAAATGGTCTGTCGCTTTCGCAAACTCGCCTCTTTCTTTATGCTTAATGACTACATCTGAAAGCTTACCATTTCCTTGTAGACCAATAGCTTGAGCATCTGTCATTAATTCAATCTTGCCTTCTTCTGCAAGGTGCATAACTTTCTCTACTGAATCTAGTGCCCCCCTAAAATCTTTTCTTCTATGGATCAACATCACCTCTTCCGCAACATCAGCTAAGAAGATGGTCCAATCCAAGGCAGAATCACCACCACCTGCTAAAACAACTTTTTTATTTCTGTAGAACTCTGGGTCTTTAATGATGTATTCTACTCCTTTATCTTCAAACTTTGCTAAATTTTCAATTGGAGGTTTACGTGGTTCAAAACACCCCAAACCCCCAGCTATGGCAATAACCGGTGCTTTAATTTTAGTACCTCTACTAGTTGTTAATACAAAATTATCTTCAGCATCTTTTTCTATTTTTTCTGCCCTTTCACCTAAAGTAAATCCTGGCTTAAATGGTTCTATTTGTTCCATTAGCTTGTCCACTAATTCTCCAGCTAATATGCTTGGATAACCTGGTATGTCATAAATGGGTTTTTTAGGATAAATCTCTGTTAATTGACCACCAGCTAAAGGAAGAGAATCAACCAAATGACACCTTAATTTTAACAAGCCAGCTTCAAATACAGTAAACAATCCACAAGGGCCTGCTCCTATTATTAGAATATCAGTTGTAATCATGATTTATTATTTCAATGGTAAATTTAAGTTTAATATTTTATGTTTTTCTTTTAAAATAGTTTGGATGCAAACCACACTCCTGTTTATTTTTTCCTTTCCATCTCCCATCTCTACCTTCTCCTTTTGCAGTACAATGAACACAACCTATACTGCCATATCCTTTTTCTTCCAAAGGATGTCTAGGTAATTTATGAAAGTCAAGGTGATACAAAAACTCTCCTTCGTCAATATCAATAAACGGATGAAACTTTAAGATGTCACCTTGTTTTTCAAAAACCCTTAGATGCGATCTAAATTTTGTCTGATAAGACATCAAACCCGAGATCCATAATTCATGAGCATTTATAATTGGATCCAAAGGGGCCACCTTGTTTATTGTACAACACATTTTAGGATGATCATTCCACCATGCTTCTTCTAGTGTTAATTTATTTTGGCTTTTATTTGGTAAGACTTCTTTTACATTCAAGTCCAGTTTTTCTATTAACAAGTCCTTATAGGCTATTGTTTCATCAAAATGGTAAGTCGTATTAATAAAGTGTATTTGTTGTTTTGGTTTATGCTGATGAATTAAATGCAGTAAAAAAACAGACTTTGTTCCAAACGAGGAAGTTAGTAAAATTTGATTTTCATCGTATAATTCAAAAAGGGTTTTAAGCCTAGTCGTAAAGTCTAAAGGTGTAAAAATTTCATTTAGTTCATCCACACTTAAATGGATACCTTTTAAAGTCTTTGGCCAATTGATTGTTTGTCTATTTTTTGTCATTGTTTTTCTTTTACAACATCTTTTACTAGTATCGATGTGATTTCATTGAGTGCTTCTACTTTATATTCAAAATCTCCTTTTAATTGATCTCTGTATATCTTTAAATTATCAATCAGTTTATCCACATCATCTGGTAAGACTTCTTCTAAAATTTGTCTAAATCTTTTAGCGAATGTTGGGGATTGCCCATTGGTCGAGATGGCTACCTTTAAAGGGCCTCTTGTAACTATAGATCCCAAGTAAAAATCACAAAGAGATGGGGTATCTGCTACATTGACTAATTTACCTTTGGCTTTTGCAGCAATTCTAATCTCCTTATTAAGAGAAGAGATATTCGTTGCAGCAATGACTAAGTCATGATCATCGACATCAGAAGCTTCAAATTCTTTTCTAATAATAGTAACCTTATTTTTTTTAGAAGCTAATAGTTCTTCAACTTCTGGCTTCATCCAAGGAGCAAGTAAGCTAATGTTTGCATCGGGGCTACTTTTGAGGATAAAAAACATTTTTTCATATCCTACTTCACCAGCTCCAACAATCAAAACTTTTAATTCGTGAAGCTTTAAAAATATAGGATACAATGGATTATTATTTTTCATGCTTTACGTCTATTTTTTCTTTGATAAAATTAAGGCTTGGATGTAGTTTAACAACTTCGCCTATGATGATGATCCCAGGAGCTCCTAAGCCTTCTTCTTTTACTTTCTCTGCTATGTTTTTGACGTTTCCTAAAACAAATCTTTCATTGTCTCGAGAACCATTTTGTATGACTAAAACAGGTGTGTTTTCTTTTCCATAGTAAGAAAATGCTGCGGCAATTTTTGAAATTTTTCTCATCCCCATCAAGATGACAGCAGTTGCTGTGGATTGAGCTGCTAGTGCAATATCACTCGATAAGCTTCCACTTTTAGTCGTGGCCGTTAAGACCCAAAACGATTCGTTTACTCCCCTTCTTGTCAAGGGTACTTTTTGTAATTCTGGGACGGAAATACAACTAGAAATTCCGGGAATAATTACAGTTTCTATCGGAAAAGAATCTGCAAAACTTAATTCTTCATGCCCCCTTCCAAAAACAAATGGATCCCCACCTTTCAAACGGACTACATGTCCATGTGTAAAAGCATACTGGACAATCATCAAATTGATTTCTTCTTGTTGAAAGGCATGATGTCCAGCTCTTTTACCAACAAATACTTTTAAAGAATCGTTTGGTGCGTAATCCAACATTTCTTCGGCAACCAATGCATCATAAAGAACCACATCTGCTGTTTGCAAAGCTTTTAACCCTTTGATGGTAAGCAATTCTATATCTCCAGGACCAGCTCCTACAATAGAGACTTTGGGTTTTATTTCATTCATGTTCATTTTAATGTTTTTAAGCTTTATAATGTGAATCAATTACTTGTTTGTCATCTTCATTTCCGTTGACATCCTTTGCTCTGTACAAAACTGCTAGCTTTACAAATGCACTTGCTTGTTTTGCATAATTCTTTGAGAATTCTTCCTTAGGTTCGTACTTATTTATTTGAAAAATATAATTATGAAAGTCATCAATCTGAGGGATTAAACCCGGCTCAATAAAGTGCTTTTGAAAGTCATTGATAATGCCAATGTGTGTATTACATTTCACATCTGCTCCGAGCAACAATGCCTTTGCGGCAATTACAGAAGCAGTGTAACTTTGAAAAATAGCATCGGCCCATTTCTCACTTTTTAACGAAATATTTGATTCTTCAATTTTCTCTTTGGCATCATTTAAAATCGTCCCGATTACATCATAAGAAGCTCCGGCACATTCCCCTACACCAATTTCTTGTACATAAGCCTCATCTTCTCCCCAATCAATGAATTCACTTTCCAAAATGTCCTCAACATTGGCTAATGGTTTTAACAAATCATAGAAATATATTTTTCCTTTTGATTGATAATACTGATTAAAATATTGGCCGTCTTCAGAATTAGTTTCATAATCTTCTAGCAAATAACTTACAGCTTTTAAAATTCTTTTGGTTGGAAGTTTTATTACCTTTTCTGCAACACAAGCAATTCCATTTTGATCAATTCCTCCTCCCAAAACTATTTGCATTGCTGGGATTACTAAAGGTCTCTTTTTTATACTACTGCCATGAAAACCTATACTTGCTACCATATGCTGACCACATGAATTCATACAGCCAGAAATTTTCATTTTAATGTTAGTTTCATCAAGGTATTGCGGAAATTTTTCTTTGATTAATTTCTCTAGTTCTACAGCTAAAGCCATTGAATTGGTAACACCTAATGCACAAGTATCTGTACCTGGACAAGAAGTAACATCTGCTAATGTATCGAAGCCTGGTTCTGCTAAGTCAATGGAATCTAATTCAGTAAATACTTGAGGCAAATATTGAGGTCTTATAAATTTTAAGATTGCCCCTTGATTGATGCTAAGACGGATATCATTTGATGCATACTTTTTTACTATAGCAGCAAGTTTTCTAGCTCGAACAGCATCTATGTCACCTTTCAAAATTCTAATTTGTACAGCATAAAAACCTTTTTGTTTTTGTGTATATACATTGGTCTTTTTCCAATCCAAATATTTCTTTTCATTCTGAATGTCGATATCGTCAATACTTTTTTCGATTGGGATAATGTCTTGGTGTAAAGATCTATCAACCTTAAAACTTTTATTTTTAATTGATTTTCTTTCATTTTCCACTAGCTCCATAAAAGCTTCCAATCCTAAGCCTTTAATCAAAAATTTCATTCTTGCTTTAAATCTTTTTTCACGTTCTCCGTATCGATCAAATACTCTAATTGCAGCTTCCATAAAAGGTATGATCTGGTCTTCTTCCAAAAATTCATAAGCAGTTGGAGCTACTATGGTTTGAGCACCCAAGCCCCCTCCTACTAAAACTTTGAAACCTCTGACTGCTTCTCCATTCATATCTTTTACTCTAGGAATAAAACCAAAGTCATGGAAATAAGTGAAAGCAGAATCTTTATCAGATGAAGAGAAAGCAATTTTTATTTTTCGCCCCATATCCTGACAAATCGTGTTCCTTAAAAAATACTCATAGGTAGCTTGGACATATGGACTAACATCAAAGAGTTCTTCAGGATCAATCCCTGCATGAGCAGAAGCGGTTATGTTTCTAACTGTATTTCCACAAGCTTCTCTAGCTGTCACGCCAGCTTGAGCAAGCAGAGACCAAATCTCTGGAGAATCCTCTACTTTGATGTAATGCATTTGAATGTTCTGCCTTGTGGTCAAATGCAAATTTCCATTGGTAAATTTTTCGGAAACATCAGCCAAACAAATTAATTGTTCAGGACTTAATTTACCAAAAGGAATTTTTGTTCGAAACATTTGAACCCCGAATTGTCTTTGACCATAAACCCCTCTTGTGAGTCTATAATGCTTAAACCTTTCTTCATTCATTTGTCCTGTTTTGAACAAGTTGACATTTTGCTGTAATTCAAGAATGTCTTTTACTACTTCATCAGTCAATTTTGTCAAATCCAAATTTCCGCTCATAACGTTTTAATCTTATTTGTAAAAAAAAATCCCTTCCAAAAATTATTCTGGAAGGGATGACATTAGCATAGAATACTATGCAACAGTTTATTTTTCCAGATCACCAATGATGATTGCAACAGCAACAACAATTTCTGTTGATACTCATGTAGGAAAAATCTATTTCTTTTAAAAAATGCATGTTAGTTTTTATCATGTTTAAATAAAAAAAGCCTTCCAGGAGCAAGAATACTCCGGGAAGGCTTTTTTATTTAATCCAATTAAACTTAAAGTCCAGAGTAAGTCATAGTACAGCAACAACAACAGCCAAATGCTGTTGATCTTGAATGTTCTATTACTTTGGTCTGAAACATAATTTAATTTATAGTAACAAATGTAAGGGGGATTTAATTTTTAATCAAGTCCAAAATCAAATTTGACACATATTTGTTTTTGTGATGTAAAACGATGAATATATCGTCTATCAATTTCATTCAAGCTGGCACTCAAAGTACAATTCATTATTTACTCCTCTTATGTCAGCAGTGAGTTTTGGTTTTTTACCACTCCAATCTATGTGGAGCACTCCAAAATTTAATTTTGCTATAATGTCACCAACTCGATATTCGTTTGGTTCTTCCTTTAGTGTCGACCATGTATGTGTTAAGCCACTAGAGGTAATTTCATAAATTGCTAGATCACCTAGATCTAACATGGATATTTCTGCGATGTGTCTATCTCCACTTAAAATAAAAAGATTTTCTGCTTTTGTTTTTTTGAGTAGATTAAGCAATTTAACTCTTGCAGCAGGATAATCAGCCCACTTTTCATAATTATGCTCTTTTGAAATCACTTGAACACTAGAACAAAGCAGATGAACTTGAGCATCACTGTTTGTAAGTTCTTTTTCTAACCAAGCCCATTGCTTGAAACCAAGAACATCTCCAGATTTATTAGGTAGATACCTTGAACCGTTTTTATCAGGATTTTTCTCCAGGGTATCTTTAAAATATCTAGTGTCCAAAAGAATAATTTTTACTTTCTTGCCAGCAGGCCCAAAAGTATAACTTTGGTATGCGCCATCTCTTGAACGTGCAACATGATCTTTTGGAAGACCAAGAAAATCAAACATCAAACCTTTACTTTGATCTTTTTTTACATAATTTTTATTGCCATCATTTACACCATAATCATGATCATCCCAAATGCCAATAACTTGTGACTGTGCAC